>JBKQTH010000462.1:0-9016 GCA_052143275.1 Ktedonobacterales bacterium
TACTGAAAGAGATGGCAGCCTGCTCGTTGCCCGTCTCGTGGTAGAGGTTTCATTCATATCGACCCGAGCGAGGGTACTGAAAGTAGCATGGAAGTCTTCCGGCGTGACGGCTAGTAGTGTTTCATTCATATCGACCCGAGCGAGGGTACTGAAAGAACAACACCGTCAACGCAAGAGTACGGAGTAGGTGAGGTTTCATTCATATCGACCCGAGCGAGGGTACTGAAAGTTGTACGGGTTGTGGGTCATCGGTGAAGATCAGTGGGTTTCATTCATATCGACCCGAGCGAGGGTACTGAAAGATGGCCCAGCGGCTGGAAGGCAATGACTACATTAAGTTTCATTCATATCGACCCGAGCGAGGGTACTGAAAGCGGTGACATTCTGGCCTCTTAGGTCGAGTGAGGCGAGTTTCATTCATATCGACCCGAGCGAGGGTACTGAAAGATTCATGGCAAGAGCAATAGCGTCCGCGCCTCCTTGTTTCATTCATATCGACCCGAGCGAGGGTACTGAAAGGCTTTACTGCTGAGGTGGGAGCATAGTGTATCATAGTTTCATTCATAGCGACCCGAGCCAGGGTACTGAAAGAGCGGTATTCACCGGCTACCGTGGGCGATATGGATGTTTCATTCATATCGACCCGAGCCAGGGTACTGAAAGTTTGGACGTTGCGCTGCACCAACAAACGAGACGTTCGTTTCATTCATATCGACCCGAGCGAGGGTACTGAAAGGTTACATCTGGGAATCACCGAGGCCGGCACAGTGGGTTTCATTCATAGCGACCCGAGCCAGGGTACTGAAAGGGCAATCTTCGACATGGGCGTGAGATGTTCGCGGAGGTTTTATTCATAACGACCCGAGCCAGGGTACTGAAAGACTTGTACAAGCAGGGCTGGCTGGGACCGTGCGCAGGTTTCACTCGTAGCGACCCGAGCCAGGGTACTGAAAGATCTATTACAGCTCCCTCTGCCCCATCCAGCCAGTCATGTTCAGATCCTACCTTGGCAGCATGTCCAATGGCTTCCCACGGCGACTCTTGGGCTCATCTTCGGGTGATTCCGGCAGAGCGTCGGCAATGCCGGTCTTGCGCGTGCGCCCGGCGCTTACTGGGCCAAGCTGCCCATCCCCAGGATACACCAGCTTCGCCTCCCACTCCGGCAGCAAGCTTGCCACTTCCTTGAGTGTCTCTTCCAGAAACTTATCTTCGGGCACAGTCTTGACATACTGGCCTTTGCGATAGATCACGCCCTTGCCACGGCCGCCGGAAAGCCCTACATCTGCGTCTTTCGACTCTCCCGGGCCGTTGACTACACAG
Organism: Ktedonobacterales bacterium; assembly: GCA_052143275.1. Taxonomy (GTDB): domain Bacteria; phylum Chloroflexota; class Ktedonobacteria; order Ktedonobacterales; family JADMIN01; genus JAJPKE01. Next base: position 1,321 of record JBKQTH010000462.1, read on the forward strand.
CCCATCACCGCTACCTGGATTGGCGTCTGCACCTTGGTGAGCCGCTTCTCCACTTCGTTGGCGATCTTGAGTACGTCGATCTCGACGCGGCCGCAGGAGGGGCAGGACACAAAGGTAACCCCACGAGAGCGCAACTCCAGAGACCGCAAGATCTCGTAGGCAACCGGTATCTCTTCCTCGGGCTCGGCGGTCAGCGAGACTCGAATAGTATCGCCGATACCATCAGCGAGCAAGAGCGCGAATCCAATAGATGACTTCACCGCGCCGCTGACCAATGTGCCGGCCTCGGTGATGCCGAGGTGTAGCGGCACATCGCTGGCGGCGGCAAAGCGGCGATAGGCTTCCACCGCGGTGAGCACGTTCGAGCTCTTCAGCGACACCTTATAATTGGTATAGCCGAGGTCATCGGCCCAGCCGCAGTATTCGAGCGCTTTATCCACCATGCGCTGGGACAGCTCTTTGCGCTCTCTCCGTCGCTCCTCGACTGGATCACTCTTGACGAGCGTGCCGTCATCGAGCAGCTTGACCGAGATCTTGCGCATCTGCGGGCCGCGCTCCAGCGCATCGATCGAGCCGGAGTTGACTCCGATACGCATCGCGATGTCGGCCTTCTTGGCGGCCTCGACGATTCTGGTGAACGTTACTCGCTGGCTCTTAGTTTCTTTGTCCGGCAGCAGATTGCCCGGATTGATCCGCACCCCATCTACTCCCTGCTCGATGGCGATCAGCGCCAGACCCGGCTCGTAGTGAATATCGGCAATGAGCGGTATATGGATGCGCTTCTTGATCTCGCCAAGAGCCAGAGCATCTATCTCCTCAGGTACGGCAACCCGAACCAGCTCACAACCGACTTCCTCAAGACGCAGAATCTGCGCGGCGGATGCTTCAACATCGCGGGTGTACATTGTCGTCATTGATTGGACGGCAATGGGTGCATCACCGCCGATCAATACGTTGCCAACATGGATCTGGCGTGTCTTTCTACGCATGCCTTGCTACTCCAAGCTCATCTGTAAGTAATTACTCTGATGCTTCTAGGGGTGTATCTGATACGTACGATCTTGCATACTCCACACTTACTGATCATAGCGCACGCTGGTTCTAGTGTCCAAAGTTCCCAATATCATTGATCGTGACTAGAAGGACCAGTAGGAGGAGCGTTGCCAAGCCGATAAGATGGACCAACCCCTCACGCTCCGGGCTGACCCGCTTACCTCTTCGCAGTACTTCGATTAACACAAAGAGCAATCGCCCACCGTCCAGCCCAGGAATCGGCAACAGATTGAAAATAGCCAGGTTCAAGCTCAGCACCGCCGATAGATACAGAATTGGCGATATTCCAAGAGTTGGGATGTCCGAGGCGGAGATGCCGATATAGTTCACGATACCCACCGGTCCCGTCACCGCCTGATTTGCCGGCACGAGGCCCCGAATCACCGCCTCAAGACCCTGATAGGTCCCGACAACGACAGCTCCAATGTCCCCTATCGCATGTGCTGGAGCCTCCCAGATAGGTGGTCGAACCAAAACTATGTTGTTCGGATTGGCACCGATGCCAAGGTGTCCCTTGTTCGGGGTACTCTGGATCAGGGCAGGCACACTCACGGTTATTGGCGTGTCGGAGCCTTTGTGCTCTATGACCAGGACAACGTTTACGGTCTTGGCGTGAGGACTGGCGCTGAGAATATCCTGCTGCAGCTGCGTCGTGATATCGGAGAAATACCGTACCGGGTGGCCGTCTATGGAAAGAATGGTGTCGCCGGGCTTCAGGCCTGACTGCGCAGCGGGCGAACCCGGAACTACCGTGGCAATCACCCGGGAGTAGTCCGGCTGCCCAATGGCCTCATACACGGTTAAGAGCACCACCGCAAGGATAAGATTCATGGTGACGCCGGCCAGCAGAACCGCCGCGCGCTTGGCGGCCGACTTGGAGGCGAACGACCGCGGATCGTAGTTACCCGCCTCGTCCGTCACATCGCCGTTTTCGCCGGACATCCGGACATACCCACCCAGTGGAAGCAGATTAATCGAATACTGTGTCTCACCGCGCCGGAAGCTAAACAGCCTTGGGGGAAAACCGATGGCAAACTCATCCACCCGAATGCCCGCTCGCTTGGCAGTGATGAAGTGGCCGAACTCGTGCCCAATCACCAGCAGACCAAAAACTGGTATGGCAGCTAGATAATAGAGGGGGTTCATGAGACTGCGCTTTCTCCTCGTTCGGCCTCTTCGACCAGTGAGTTCCGGTGGGTGTTCTCTCGAGAACTCTACGCGTGTTCTGATTACTGTATAACCGTATACGTTCAGGCGATTGTCTTCGTTATACTACGCTCCGGCACCGGCAAGCCGCGTAGCCGTAGGACCTCCTCCTGCGCCCACCGGCTGACTTCCAGCACATCTTCCAGTGTAGGCTCTTCCTTGTAGCTATGGCGCTCTACTACGCTAGCTAGCAGTGTTGATATCTCCGTAAGCTTGATTTTCCCGCGCAGAAAGAGCTCAACCGCTGTCTCATCCGCACCTACCAGCGCGGCGGGCGCAGTTCCGCCCCGTATTCCGGCTGCAAACGCCAGTCCAAGACAGGGGAAACGCGTGAGATCGACATCCTCGAAGTCAAGCCGTGCTACCTCAGGCCAGCGCAGTTCGTGAGACAGTGCTGTTCCCGCTCGATCCAACCGCCCTGGATAACTCAGAGCGTATTGAATGGGGAGATGCATGCTGGGAAGGCTTGCCTGTAGCTTGATCGAGTCATCTACGAACTCGACCATGGAGTGAATGATGCTCTGTGGATGTACTACCACGCTAATCTTCTCATAGGGCATGTCAAAGAGCCAATGTGCCTCTATAACTTCCAATCCTTTGTTCATGAGCGTTGCCGAGTCAATGGTGACTTTCGGACCCATGCGCCAGGTTGGATGCGCCAGCGCCTGCTCTACGGTTACCCCAGCCATCTGGTCCAGCGGCATCCGCCGCAACGGCCCGCCCGACGCGGTAATGATGAGGCGGCGTACCGCTTCTTCGCTACTCTGCTCGCCATCTAGACATTGCCACAGTGCGCTGTGCTCACTATCCACCGGGAGAATCTTGACGCCGGCGCGGCGCGCCTCGGGCATTACCAGATGCCCGGCCATCACCAGCGTCTCTTTGTTGGCGAGTGCGATCATCTTGCCCGAGCGAATCGCCGCCAGGGTCGGCATGACTCCCACGAGCCCTGAGGTCGCGGCCACCACGATCTCCACATCCGGATGCGTGGCAGCCAGGGTCAGCGCCTCTTCTCCATGTAGCGTGCCCGGCAATAGCTGGTCTAGTTGCCGCTGAGTAGCCGGATCGTCACTGGTGCACGCTACCAACTCCGGAGCAAATTCGGCGGCCTGCTCGGCAAGCAGTTCAACGTTACTGCGCGCCGCCAGCGCTACTACGCGAAAGTCCTCGGGGAACGCTCGCACCACGTCCAGAGTCTGGCGCCCAATTGATCCCGTACTTCCCAGTACAGCAATGGCACGGCGTGAACTTCCCATTCTTCTGATATCCCTAATGTCCTGGTATCCTGAAATTTAGACTGGAAGTAGCTTGCTCCTGCGGCTATGCTCCGGCAGTAGGCATAACTACCCGATTATAGCATATAGCATAGCTCCGACTATGCAGGCGGCCTCCTTCCTACGTGTGTGCGCACGCTCAATCCTGGCAAAGCGAAGCCACGGTAGGCATAGTGCCTCACCAGGATAGGCTGGCATGGGTATGGAGTGTGCCACTAGTGGTATAACTCCTGATGGAGTTGATATCACACCAGAAAGGGCGCAACGTTCATGTGTTTTGAGTATGACGCGATTCCTCCTGACCTTCCGGTGTCGCTGCAATCGCTTCCCCTGAACTTTTCCGGCGCAGCTTCCGGCGAAGATTTGGTTCTGACCTCGGCCGATGGAACCCAGTTCGCCGCCTATATTTCGCGCGCCGGTTCCCCTACTGGAGCCGGCATGGTCATTCTGCCGGACGTGCGAGGGCTCTACCGTTTCTATAAAGAGCTGGCCGACCGCTTCGCGACGGCAGGCGTACAGGCGATAGTGATTGATTATTTTGGTCGCACCGCCGGTCTTGCACCTCGAAATGAAGACTTCGACTTTATGGCCCACACTATGCAGACTCGGCCGGAGACCATCTCTCAGGATGTAGCCGCCGCCGTGGCCTACTTGCGCCAGCTACCTTCCTCGGCGCCGCGAAGCATATTCACCGTTGGATTTTGCTTCGGCGGCAGCAACTCCTTCTCGCAGGCCGCGAACCATCACGGACTGTCAGGAGTCGTCGGGTTCTACGGGAATCCGGTAGGCTCGCGCTTTGGAGCGGCGCCTATCGAGCGCATCGCCGAGTTCGAGTGTCCGGTTCTAGGGCTTTTCGGGGGCGCTGACCAGGGCATACCAGCCGAGGCCGTACAGACGTTCGACAACGCACTCACCGAGGCTGGAGTGGAGCACGAACTCGTCATCTATCCCGGAGCTCCTCATAGTTTCTTTGACCGCCGCTTCGATGAATATAAAGAGGCCTGCGACGACGCCTGGATTCGCATGCTGGGCTTTATCAGCAAGTATACTGTCAATATTTCGGACTAGAAGCGTATCTACTCTCCAGTACGTCACACGGCGCCCGGTCCCTCACCCGGCCGAGCGCCACATTGTGTCGGCAACCGGCAGCGTGTCCTGCTGACGCTACGCAGTGTGGTTGCGCCGTCTCTGTCCGTATGGTATGGTAGGTTGGCTGTACAAAGGGCGCTTTAGAGCCATCTCTATGCCATCTGTGAGGGCCGTCTTGATAAAGGAGCCACATGTGTCCTATGAAGTAAATAGCCCTCCCAAAGACTGGCTGACCGCTCTCTTGCTCACTATCTTCCTGGGGATCTTTGGAATACAGAGCTTCTATACGGGTAAGATATTGTTTGGGGTACTTCAGTTGCTGACTCTCGGCGGCTGCGGCATCTGGACCCTTGTCGACATCATTCTGATTGCAACCGGCACCTACCGCGATGCCCAAGGACGCCCTCTGATTCGAAACATCTAGGTAGCTGGCAGACGCTTGGCTAAGCAGGAGGGGCAGCTCGTGCAACACACAGCAGGCAGCGCCTTTGGTAGGCTGGCAGCTTACCTACTGATTCCCTGTGCTCTGATGTTTATACCTACTGAGTGGCTGGAAAAGCATCCAGCGCCCTGCCTGTACCGTCTGGTTTTCAACCGCAGCTGCCCAGGATGTGGAATGGCACGAGCACTTTCCAGTGTGGCGCACGGCCGCTTCTTACGCTCATTTGCCCACAACAAGCTGGTAGTGGTGGTCCTGCCGCTTGGCATCGTTGCGTGGCTCCGTGGAGTAACCACCGCCTACAACGATCTTCTGCGAGCGGTTAACCCATGATTCGCGACCTCGACCGCCTCTTGACCCAACTTCGGGAGCTGCATCACCAGATTCGGCAGTCTATCGTTACGCAGGCCGAACGAGTCGACACCGAGATTTTGGCCAGGGTGGACGAGGAGAGCGATCAGACAACTGACACCATCTTTGCCGTTGATCGGATCAGTGAAGAACGCCTTGTAGCTTACTTTGAGCGAGAGATCGCGCCTGAGCGCCCGCTCATTCTAATCGCGGAAGGACTTCATGATGTTGGCTTTGGCCTGGGGAGATTGGTGCTTCCACGTGGGAGTACCGAGACTCAGGCTGAGGTGTGTATTGTGATGGATCCGCTCGATGGGACCCGTCCCTACATGTATCAGAAACGAAGCGCCTGGATCCTCACCGGCGTTGCCCCGAACCAAACTCCCGCTCTAGCCAGTCAGAGATCAGGGCCGCATCTACGCGACATCGAATGCGCACTGCAGACAGAGATTCCCCTGGCCAAGCAGCATCTTAGCGATGAGCTGTGGGCAGTGCGAGGTCAAGCCATGTATGCTGAGCGCTACAATCGTCTAACCGGTGAAAGAACCACGCTTCGTCTGTCTCCAAGCAAGGCCAAGGATATCCGGCAAGGATTCGCCACTGTTTGCCGCTTCTTCCCGGGAATGGGACAGGAGCTTTCGGAGATCGACGACGAGATTGTTCAAGGAGCTCTAGGCCCACTGCAGAGTGGGCGTGCCGCCTGCTTTGAAGACCAATATATTTCCAGTGGCGGGCAGCTATATGAATTGATTGCCGGACACGATCGGGTGACGATGGATCTGCGTCCACTGGTCGGGCCCCTGCTGCAGCGGCGAGGTCTGTCGCTGGGAATGTGCGCCCATCCCTATGACCTCTCGACACTGCTTATCGCCGAAGAGGCAGGTGTCCTGGTCACCGATGGACGCGGCCACCCCCTTGACGCACCGCTGGATGTCGAGACCAACGTGGCGTGGGTAGGTTATGCCAATGCCAGCGTTCGGGCGCAGGTAGAGCCGCTCCTGCAGCTTGCGCTGTCGAAGCGCGGATTATAGATGAGGGGCGAGAAGACCCATCCCGTTCACGGGACCCTGGATGAGAGCCTGCATCACTGTGCGCGTACGTTCCCCAGCACTCCATGCTAGAGCGCTGGATGGCTCCTGCCGACTGCTCTGCCAGAGCCGAGGCCGCCCCCGCGCGTTTTTCCGCTTTGTCTCCTACCTCCGGTACTACATATACAGAGAGCAGACGAATGAAGGGGAGAGCTCATGGAAACGGTGCGGATCTATCGACTGACCGGCTTGCGCCCGCGGTACCAGGCCCGACTGCGTGCGGCCCAGAGGGAAGCCGCGCAGGTGTGGACGCTCTGCCGGGATCTGCACCTCGCAGCCCGGCAGCAGCGTACCCCCTGGCCAGGGGAGAATGACTTCCAGCAAGCCACCAGAGGTCGGTTTGCCCTGCACAGCCAGACCGTGCAGGCAATCTTTCGCGCCTTTGTGGGTAACGTGGACACCACGAGGGAACTGCGCACGACCAATACCAAGATCCGCTACCCCTACAAAGACAAACGCTACTACCCGCTGCTGTGGCCGGCTCAGGCGGTGAGCCGGGAACGGGGGCGGATCGTGTTGCCCATGGGGCGGGGGCGGTCCTCGCTGGTCTTTCGTATGGACGTGCCCGAGCCGAGTGGGGCGTGCAGACTGGTGTGGAACGACGGCTATGAGCTGCATGTCTCCATGGCGGCTGCGCCTTTGGAGGCCACTCCTGGCTCCGCCCAGGCCACGGTAGACCTGGGTGAGATCCACCAGGCGGCGGTGACCACCACCACCGGAGCAGCCCTGGTGGTGTCTGGCCGAGGCATTCGCTCGCTCAAGCGGCGGCACAACCAGGCTCTGGGACAGATCGCCCGGAAACGCCACCGGTGCCGGAAAGGATCCCGCCGCTATTGGCGACTGCAGGCTGCCCGACGCAAAGCCAGCGCTCGCACACGGCGGCAGATCCGGAACCTGCGTCACAAGGGCACGCGGGCGGTGATCACGTTCTGCTGTACCGCGGGTGTTGGGAGCCTGTTCATTGGCAATCCGCAGGGGGTCAGGAACCGCAAGCGCGGACGCCATCATAATCAGCGGATGAGCCAATGGGAGTACGGCCGGGATCTGGCCTATCTGACCTATAAGGCCAAACTCGCCCACATCGAGAGCTTCACCGGCTCTGAGCGGGGAACATCGAGCCGGTGTCCGGTCTGTGGGTGGAAGCAGAAAGTACGAGGCCGTGTCTGGCGCTGTCACCGCCCCGGGTGCACCTTCGT
>JBKQTH010000463.1:0-5542 GCA_052143275.1 Ktedonobacterales bacterium
AGACCACTGACTAGTGGGCCGTCAGATACATGGTCTGCCAGGAGGTTGGTCCGCTCAGCGACGGAATACCTCCGGCGGGGATGTACCAGCCATGGACGTAGGGTTGCACGTTCCAGAACTGCTTCTGCTGGCTATAGGGTATCCAGGCGCCCTGGGTTACCAGCAGCTGCTCAGCCTGGTTGTACTCCTGGTAGCGTGTGGTAGGATTCTGGTTCACGTCGGCCTCGGCCATCAACGTGTTGGCGGCCGCGATGTCCACATGCCCGTTGTTGTAGTTGGCGGTCGGAGCGAACTGCAGGGACAGCCAGTCCTGCGGATCGGGATAGTCCGCGATCCAGGCGAGGTCCCAGAACGACGGTTGGCTCGCGGTACCGAGTTCGGCGACCAGTGTATTGAAGTCGATAAAGTTGGTCTTGATCGGCCAGCCTGGGAACGCTGTCTGCCACATCTGGAGCGCCGCCGCGTCCTGGGTCGGATACGGAGAATTGTTGGGGGCCGTCAGGGTGACGGGCGGGCAGCTGGCGAACTTGCCACCACAGTTCTGGTTGGCATAGGACTGCGCCAACGATGTCGCCATGGTCGGGTTGCCCGTAAGGTTGGTCGTGTTGTCCGGACCTTTCAGAGTGGGGTCATACCCCGGCATACCCAGCGGCACAATGTGGTTGGTCGCGATCTCCGTCCCCTGGTCGACGGTGTTGGCCAGCACCACCTTATTGAGCGCGAGATCAAAGGCCTGGCGGACCCGCACGTCGTTGAAAGGCGCCTTGGTCCAGTCCGGCGTGTAGTAATTGATCCAGAGCGCGCCATCCTCATGGTAGTCGGTGCGCTTCTCGGCGTCTTTGAACTGCGTGACCGGCGGTGCACCTTCATCGATCTTGCCGTCCAGGTAGTCGGCATATTCAGGACCTGCGTCCGCGTAGATGTTGAAGTCCACTTCCTTCAGCGTGGGTGCGGCGCCCCAGAAGTTGGGGTTGCGGACCAGATCAATCTGGCCCGTGTGGTTCCAGAGCTTGACTTCAAACTCGTTGCCGCCGAAGCCGGCCAGATGGTTGGTCCAATCGACGTTGCCGTACGTGTCGATCAGCTGCTTCGGCACGCCATAGGACGTCGGATAGGTCATCGCCTCCAGGAAGTAGGCCGCAGGACCATTGATCGTGATGACCAGGGTCTGGGGATTGGGTACGTTGATCGAGTCACCGATCAGCGTCGTAAACTTGCTCCCCGCGGCAACCGACGTGCCGTCGGCGGCGCAGCTTTCACCCGCAAACGTCGAAGCATCCTTAATGTTGAAGAGATAATAGGTGGTTAGTGACTTGGTGCAGGGGTCGAGCGTGCGATTGATCGAGTAGGCAAACGTGTTGGCGTCGATGGGACTGCCGTCGCTCCACTTCATGCCTGAGCGCACCGTGAAGGTATAGGTATTGTTCGTGGCGTCAAAGGTGGGCAGTGCTGTTGCCGCCCACGGAATCGCCGCACCCGCTGTGCTTAGGGTGAGCAGTTGCGGGTAGACCATTGAAATTGGAATACCGGAATACAAATCCTGGACCAGAGCCGGGTCCATGGTCTTGATGTCGGTACTACCGGTAACCAACTGGGTACGAAAGATCTGCTGGGAATCCGGCAACGGCGCATTGCTGCTGGTAGTGGAGCCGCCGCATCCGACTACCAATATGGCGATGATGCCGACCAGCACCACCACTCCCGAGGGCGTGAATTTGCGTAAACCGCCCAAACTCATGTGCATACATACTCTCCTTTGGAGTAGGGAGATAGAGTAGTGAGAGGACGAATCGTGACCCCACGGTCAGCCACAGAACAAGCCTTCCCGCAGGGTCACCCAGATCAACAAGGCGTAGATCCTCCTCCGCTGCTGTTCCCATTACTCCCCCGGCGGTTGCCAGACCTGGGAATCCGGCGACCGCAGAAGGATGCGCCACGAGTGTTTCCTGAGTCAGATCGGGTTTTGCCGTGATCGGTCTAGAGAGAGATGAGAAAGAAGCCTATCTCGGCAAACTGACCTACTCGTACGCATTTCAGGTTCAGGTAGGAGGAGGAAAGAACCTCATACTGAGGGACCTGGCGTCCAATCCAGCGCAGTGAATGGCCATCGCGAACCCCATCGGTCGCGATAGGTAGAGAAACCCAAGGCGCGCAACTGCGCTTCAGGAGCAACTATAGTCAGCAGGCTAGGGCGTCACAAGCACCACTTGGCGCTAACAGCCGGAGGCCACTTTGATTTCGCCGTAGAAGCAGATGAATACCCGGTCATGGGAGCCGATCTGTAAGAATATGCGGCGTCGCTACGTCAGTAACCATGTACGGAAGTTACCATGTACGGTGCGCCTGGAACTCCGTGGTTCACGTGGATGAAAAATAGCGTCTACTCTTCGAGGCATTAGACAGGGTAGGCGAGGACCGTGCCCAGGTTGTGAGCTTATGAAGTGGCACAGGTCTTTCGGTAAGCCGACACGAGGAATCGCTCTACAATGAGCGGAGTACAGAGAAAGCGCCCAGCACCGGTATGCATCGTTCTACACATGATTTGACTGGCCTTACGAGCCTCATTCCCCTACATTCGGCGACTGATGTTCCGCTTCGGCGACAGCTCTATCAGGGATTGCGCACCGCTATTGTCTCTCGTCAACTCATGGGTGGAACCCGTCTACCCTCCTCGAGAGCGCTTGCCAACGCACTCAATGTGTCCCGCACAACCGTATTTGAAGCCTACCAACAGCTCCTATTCGAGGGCTATCTCGAAGGACGCCGAGGCTCCGGGACATTCGTCGCGCGCACTGTGCCTGACGCTTTACTGGCTACCGCCCAGACGCCACGGATTCCAGTGACGCAGTCACCCGTCCTTGGCGCGGCTCCCTCAGCGCTACACCCGGACATCTCCATATCCGCTCCATCTCATCTCCTACCCGCTTCACCCACTGCAGGCAGACTATCTTCTTTACTCGCCGTGCCGGATTCCTTTGGTCTACGCGGTGAACAGGCCGCCGTTCATCCGGTAAGGCACGAACCTACCCCCCTCGCCTTCCGCCTTGGCCAGCCGGCGCTGGACGCGTTTCCCCATCGAGTTTGGCAGCAATTGCTCGCGCAGCGCTATCGCCACTCCTGGCAGGAGCTATTTGGCTATCAAGAAGCCGCCGGGTATCAACCGTTGCGTGAGGCGATTGCCGGCTATTTAGGGGTGACGCGTGGGGTCACCTGCACACCTGACCAAGTCATTGTGACGTGTGGATCGCAGCACGGCCTGGGTCTGATTGCCCGCATCCTGTTACAGGCCGGTGATGCTGTCTGGATGGAAGATCCCGGCTATTTCGGAGCACACTGGGTGTTCCAGAGTGCCGGACTCCGGCTGATTCCGGTACCAGTAGATAGCGCTGGATTTGACGTTGCGGCTGGGCAGGCGCTCGCTCCAGACGCACGCTTAGCTTATGTGACCCCCTCTCATCAGTTTCCGCTGGGAGCCACCATGAGCCTGGAGCGGCGCTTGGCACTGCTAGAGTGGGCCAAAGACCGTGGCAGCTGGGTCATCGAGGATGATTACGACAGCGAGTACCGTTATTTTGGTCGTCCTTTGCCGGCCCTGCAGGGGTTGGATGCAGCCGGACGAGTGCTTTACCTGGGCACCTTCAGCAAGATGCTCTTCCCCTCCCTACGCCTGGGCTATCTCGTAGTGCCCCCAGCGCTAGTGAGGACCTTTGTCACTGCTCGCCGGGACGCCGATCTTCATTCGCCCGTGCTGGAGCAGGCGGTAGTAGCCGATTTCATAGTCGAGGGACACTTTGTGCGACATATCCGGCGCATGCGCGTGCTCTACGCCGAGCGGCAAGTCTTGTTGCGCGAGGCGATAAGCCAGCACTTATCCAGTCTGCTGGAGGTGCAGCGAGATCCCGCAGGTACACACCTGGTAGCGTGGCTGCCTCCCGAGGTGGATGGCGAGCAGGTAGTCCGCCTTGCCCGCGAGCGCGACCTCGTGGTGCAGGCACTGTCATTCTTCAGTTTGCAACCGCTCCGCCGCAACGCGTTGGTGCTTGGGTACGCGGGCCTGGACGAAAGGAGGATCGCAGAAGGAGTCCATACTCTGGTCGGCGCCTTGGGAAGTCGGAGGGCGCGTCAAAGCATCGCGCCCGGCTGGAGTAGCCAGCTCGCTCAGCCTAATCGACCGTGACGTTTGCAGGCACCCGGTGTGCTCAGGCATCGGGTGTGCTCAGGCATCCGGCGGCGATGCTTCAGCCTGCCCCTCTGGGCGGTGCCAGGCCAGGTCGAGCAGATCCTGGATCTCTTCGTCGCTGGTCTGGGGGAACTCAGCATACCATGAGCCAACGCTAAGGAAATCGTCCGGAGCCAGCAAGCTGACCACCTCGTCGGACTCTTGTTGTAGGATACGGCAGGTGTCGGCAGCGATTACTGGAGCCCCCACAATGGTTCGGGCGGGCTGCTGTTGCCTTATGGCCCAAAGAGCCGCTCGCATGGTGGAACCGGTGGCAATGCCGTCATCTACGACAATGACGATTCGGCCACCTAAGACTGCCGGTGGGAGATATCCCCGGTAGAGCCGCTCGCGACGGCGAAGCTCACGCCCCTCCTCCAAAGCTACCTCAGCCACGGCATAGTCAGGTATCCGGAGTGCGTCGATTACCTTCTGGTTGAGCAGCCGGATACCGCCGCTGGCGATAGCGCCCATAGCCAGCTCCCTCTCTCCAGGAACTCCCAGCTTCCGCACCAGCATGACATCCAGCGGCACTCCCAGCGCGCTGGCGACCTCGAAGGCAACCGGCACACCGCCGCGCGGCAGTCCAAGTACCAGCACATCCGGCCGATTAGCGTACGTGCCAAGCTTTTTAGCCAGCAGCTGTCCAGCTTCTCGGCGATCACGAAATTGTCCGGATATTCTCATGAAACCCTCCTCAAGTCGAGCGCATCTTTAGATCGCCGGCACGACTACCTCAAAGGGGATATGGCGAGCAGGTCGACAACTTCATCCACGCCCGGAACACGTAAAGCAACATCCACCACGTGGTTGCGATCGATCGGATCCGGCACACTACCGTGCAGGTACACGATGCCGTCTCGTACAAGTACTACGATTGGGAGATGGGTCGTGGCAGCATTCCCACGAACTCTACGTGGACCGCGTCCGCCAGAGGGTCATCACCCGCCTGGCCGTCGGCTGAGACCGCAGCGCTGAACGCATTCGTTACCGAAGCTTCACATGTCATCAAGTCTACTCCTCCCGGATAGCGTGCTTCACACCAGGAAATGGTGGCACACAGCGCTCACAAGCGCGTCACGCCAACTGGTGATAGATCACAGTAGCGTCACGAAAGGCTTGAGGGATTGAGGTCCTCTTGTCTTTCAGCCACCTTGGCGACTAAACTAAAGGAGCGGAGCGTCAGAAGGGCTGACAAGCAACATGCCGCTCAAGTTGCGCCGGCAAGATGGGTACCTTACTCAGCTACCGGTGGTGAAGCGTTTCACCGCTTGGAAGGTCAAGAGAAGCGCGGTACGCAGAAGTCGAGGGCCTACAATGCCG
>JBKQTH010000464.1:0-17312 GCA_052143275.1 Ktedonobacterales bacterium
TGGCTTGCAGGTAGTTCCGGGCGCGACATTTCGCTGGGGCGGACGTTATTATCTGGATCTCAATACTCGCGATACACTCTTCACCGAACTGGGCGTTTTCGCTGACTTTCACCCAGTGCTCCCACCAGACTATCGCCGGGCCGGGGTCGTTTTTCTGGCCAACATCCAGCCTTCCTTACAGCTTGACGTGCTGAACCAGGCCTCCGAGGACGCGGACCATGTGCGGCTAAGCGCGCTGGACACGATGAATCTGTGGATCGATACCGCTCGCGACGACCTTGAGCAGGTGATCCGGGCAGTGGATATCGTGCTGATTGCCGAAGAAGAGGTGCGCCAGTTCGCTGGTCTGCCGAGCCTGCGTGCTGCGGCCCGGAAGATCCTGGATCTCGGTCCCAAGTTCCTAGTGGTAAAACAGGGGTCTTATGGGTCGCTGCTCTTCGGAGCCGACGGTACTTTTTTTGCCGCGCCCGCTTATCCGCTGGAAGAAGTGCGCGATCCCACTGGAGCAGGAGATGCCTTCGCGGGGGGCTTCCTGGGCCACCTGGCCAGCTGTATTCGTGCCCGCGGTAGCGTGACCAACGGCGATTATAAGCGCAGCTTAATTCATGGCAACATCATGGGATCGTTTTGCTGCGAGGAGTTTGGTGTGCAACGGTTACGTCGCCTGAATGTGGAGGAGATTTCCGAGCGTTATCGGGAGTTTATCGGCTTTACACATTTCGATGGACCGTAGTACACTTCCAGTCAAGATTGTACTGAAGAAAGTATCCTATGGCGGCGTTTCACCGCTATTTCGCTACTCTAGGTGATAATCCTGGATAATCCTGGATAATCCTGGCCGGAAGCCATGTTGCCCGCACGTGCGGCATGGCCATACCGTCACTGATGCCGTGACCTTTGCGAGGTGGAGCGCCTGGAGGAGCGCATCGCGGAGCACCCGGCAGCAAGCGGTGGCACTATTGGCGCGAGGGAGCGTCGGCGAGGTGGCTGTCTACCGGCGGCAGCGCACCCGCCCCAGCTTTGTAGTCTTCTTTAACGGTGTAACGGGCAGTGGCGTCTCTTCCCGACTAACCGTTGCCGTTGCTGTCTGCGATGCAAAAAAGGAGTATCGCTAGTGAATTCGACCACAAATACCCTGGGCGACGTCAAAGACCTGACGTTGGCCTCACGCGGCAAATCTCGCATCGAGTGGGCCGCCAAAGACATGCCGGTGCTTGCTCTCATACGTGAGCGCTTTGCTCGTGAGCAACCATTGCGCGGGCTGCGCATGTCAGCATGTTTGCATGTCACTACCGAAACCGCAAATCTCGCTGTCACTCTCAAAGCTGGCGGCGCTGATCTGGTGCTCTGCGCCAGTAACCCGCTTTCGACTCAGGACGATGTAGCCGCCTCATTGCTGGTGAACGAGGGTATACCCACGTATGCCATCAAGGGTGAGAATGAAGAAACCTACTACCAGCACTTGCGCTCGGCGCTTGCGCATGGGCCGCAGTTGACGATGGACGACGGCTGCGATCTGGTCTCGCTGTTGCATAAGGAGCGGCAGGATCTGATCCCTGATGTCATCGCCGGGTTGGAGGAAACTACTACTGGTGTCGTGCGGTTGCGGAGTATGGAAGCCAACAATGTGCTGCGCTTCCCGGTTTTGGCGGTGAACGAATCGGATACCAAGCATCTCTTCGATAACCGGTATGGGACTGGCCAGAGCACCGTAGACGCCATAATACGGACAACCAACCTTCTGCTGGCTGGGCGCAACTTCGTGGTGTTGGGCTACGGCTGGTGCGGAAAGGGTGTAGCCTCGCGAGCACGCGGCATGGGCGCGAACGTGATAGTCACTGAAGTTAATCCAGTACGGGCGCTCGAGGCGGCGATGGACGGATTTCGGGTGATGCCGATGCTCGAAGCTGCTCAGATTGGAGATGTCTTCGTCTCGGTTACCGGCGACCTACACGTCATCGACAGCGCGCACCTGGAACGGATGAAGAGCGGCTCGATTGTCTGCAACTCGGGCCACTTCAATGACGAGATCAACATACCTGCCCTAGAGCGGCTTGCTACGGGAGGCCACCGTGCCGTACGCGACTTCATCGAGGAGTACACGCTGGCCGACGGGCGCCAAATCTACCTCTTGGCCGATGGGCGGCTGGTGAACCTCTCAGCAGCCGAGGGGCATCCGGCCAGCGTGATGGATATGAGCTTCGCCAATCAGGCGCTCGGTGCTGAATATATGCTGAGGAACGCGGCTACCCTTGAGCCAAAGGTGTACACTATCCCTACAGATATCGACCAGGAGATCGCCCGGCTTAAGCTACGAGCTATGGGCATGCAGATCGATAGCTTGACTGCCGAACAGGTGGAATACCTATCGGCTTGGGAATCGGGTACCTAACTCTCCGGCAAACTGGCGCTGTCCCGCTCTCCGCGGCTTTGGGAACGGGGCAGAGCTGCACGACCTGGACAACCGGTTTACCGGCGGTGGTGTTTGGAAGACTCGAGTGAAGCAGCAAGAGGAATGAGTGACATGTCCAATAGTTTTATGACCAACCCCAAGACGTATTTCACGAGCGAGAGCGTAACCGAGGGCCACCCGGACAAGCTCTGCGATCAGATCAGCGACGGGGTACTCGATGCCCTGCTCCGTGACGACCAACTGGCACGCGTAGCCTGTGAGGCCGCTACTACCACCGGCCTGATCCTAGTAGCTGGTGAGATTACCACAACTGCCTGGGCGGATATCCCGGAAATCGTGCGCAACACTATCAAGCAGGTCGGCTATGTAGATGCCCGCTATGGTTTCGACTACCGCACCTGTGGCGTTGTGACTTCTATCGGCAAGCAGAGTCCTGACATCGACCGCGGTGTGAGCAGCTCGGTGGAGTACCGAGATCGCATGGCGTCCGGCGCCCTCTCCGACTCAGAGTTGGATGCCATCGGTGCCGGCGACCAGGGCATGATGATCGGTTTTGCCTGCAACGAGACGCCGGAACTCATGCCCACGCCAATAAGCCTGGCGCACAAGCTGACACGACAGCTCTCCACCACGAGGCGCGCCTCTTGGGACGGCAATGGTCCCATGGCCTATTTACGTCCAGACGGTAAGAGCCAGGTTACCGTACAGTACGAACACGGCCGGCCGGTCCGGATCGACACCGTGGTGATATCAACGCAGCATGCGGCAGATGTCTCGCAGGAGCAAATTCGCGCCGACGTACTGGAAAACATCGTCGGCCCAGTGTTGCCGGAGCAGATGCTTGACAGCCACACGAAGTATTATGTCAATCCCACTGGTCGCTTTGTAGTGGGCGGCCCAATGGGTGACGCCGGACTCACCGGACGCAAGATCATCGTAGACACATATGGCGGCATGGCGCGCCACGGTGGTGGGGCCTTCTCAGGGAAAGACTGCACCAAGGTAGATCGCTCGGGAGCGTACGCCGCACGGTACGTCGCGAAGAATATCGTGGCGGCGGGTCTGGCCGATCGCTTCGAGATCCAGATCTCCTATGCAATTGGAGTAGCGCGACCGCTATCGATCTTTGTCGAGACCTTCGGTACCGGCAAGGTCTCCGACGAGACGCTCATCGAGCTGATACATGAGCACTTCGACCTTCGCCCGGCGGGTATCATCCAGACTTTCGATCTGCGCCGGCCCATCTTTCAGCCGACCGCTTCGTTTGGCCACTTTGGTCGCACCGACATCGACGCTCCCTGGGAGCGCACCGACAAGGCCGATCTGCTGCAGAGCGCTGTCGGCAGCACCAGCAGTAGTACCGCCAGCGTGCGTGCGTGAGGGCAGCGGCTCGGCCGTGGAAAGGTGCCAGTGTCAGGTCAGCGGGCTGACATCCGCAGAGCGCCGTCCAGGCGGATGACCTCGCCGTTCAGCATCTCATTCAGCACAATATGGTGGGCGAGCGCGGCATACTCGGAGGGTCGACCCAGCCTCGGCGGGAAAGGTACCTGCTCGCCCAGCGAGACACGTGCCGGCTCGGGCAGCCCCGCCAGCATAGGCGTGTCGAAGATGCCCGGCGCAATCGTTACCACCCGGATGCCGTTGCGCGACAGGTCGCGGGCAATAGGCAGGGTCATCGCGGCCACGCCACCCTTGGAGGCTGAATAAGCCGCCTGCCCGATCTGACCATCAAAGGCGGCTATCGACGCCGTGTTGACGATCACGCCTCGCTCACCGGCCGTGGTGGGCTCGCCTTCGGCCATGAGCGCCGCTGCCAGACGGATCACATTAAAAGTCCCAATCAGGTTGACCTCGATCACTTTGGAAAATGATGCCAGCGAGTGAGGTCCATCCTTACCAAGCATCCGTTCAGCTATCGCGATTCCGGCGCAGTTGATTGCGACCTGTAACCCGCCGAAGCGCTCTCTGGTCAGATTCAGCGCCGCGGCTACACTCTCCTCTTTGGTGACATCAGTCTGGACAAAAACTACCCCTTCGCCCAGCTGCTCCGCCAGCCCCTCTCCAGTCTCTCTGATAACATCGGCGATGACGACATTCGCGCCCGCCTCGGCAAACTCGCGAACGCAAGCGGCACCCAGGCCGGAACCGCCACCGGTTACCAAAAACGTGCGACCATTCGGCTCCATAATTCAGCTCCAACTATAGATGAGTCGGCACAGGCAAATGAAATGCCAGCACCATCGCCGAGACGCCGACCAACCAGCCAAGCAAAACCTGCCCACGGGTGTGGCGCTTGAGCTCGACTCGCGACCAACCGACCAGCACTGTAGCCGCGGCGGCTACAATCGCGATACCAACAAAGGGAGTGGCGAACCAAATGAGTGCGGTACTGGCGGCTGCTCCGGTCGCGTGTGCGCTCACCTTATAGAGTAGATTGATTATCCCATCAACAATATTGGCGATGACCAACGCGTATCCCGACCTTATGGCAACTGCTGGAGCGTCAAAATGTACATAGGACAGGGTTAGAACCAACATACAGGCTATGCCAAAAGGATAGAGTGTGTACCGCTGCCGGCGAACGCTAACGTCGAGATCGCTCCACTTGCGGCGAATTACCTGGAACACTACCAGGACGGCAACGGGAAGTGAGGTCAGGGCCAGAGCCATTGCGATCCAGCCCAACGTGGACGCCACTGAGTCGGTGGCTAGGTACAGTGTAATACCAAGGGCAATCAGTGGAAAGGCTATAGGATGTACGATAATGGAAACCCAGCGGGCTACCTCAGCACGAGTAGAAAGTTGCTCCGCAGTCTCCAGCTCCATAGGATGACTCGTTTCTTGGCAGCGAAAATATGTGCAAACGCACAGCTAAGAAAATTGATGGTAGCCGTAGGCCACGGCCCATTGTAGGTGTCTGGCACTGAAAGTGTCAATGTTTTTGAGCCACAACGCCCGGGTGTACCACCTGAGGTTCGTCGAGATATCGGAGTCCTTGGAGTCTGTTAAGGCTCTTTCGATACTGTTGGCGAACTCGAGAGCTGCTCCGTCAGCCCAGTAGTCAAGATACGGATGGACCGCTGATTCTGCCGGAAGTTCGGTGTGGCTACGAGTTCGCCAACAGTATCTCTTTCACGTTGAATTCTATAGCACGTCCAGTGCTCGCTCAACGAGCGGCCGGTCAAGCCGGAATGGATTTTGGTGAGGTCTCAGCCTTCCGGTAATGGTGTCAACCACAATTCGGCTGCCGCCGGCGCTCCCCATGATGCCGTGGCCGCTGTAACCACAGTTCACAAATAGCCCGTCAATGGGGGTTGGGCCTAAGTAAGGCCGATGGTCGGGAGTATAGCTGTATTGGCCGGCACGTAACCACCACTGCTCGGTACCGCGCTCCCAGACCAGGCGCCAGAAGGGGGTAATGCGCGCGACGCTGTGCTCGCTCTCTGGATCAAGCAACCCAAACGCAAATTCGTCGCTTGCCGGCACGTCTTCCAGCGGAGGACCCGGCGGCACACTTGGAGACGTCCAAAGCAAGTTAGCTCCGGTCGAGGTTGGGCGCCAGTGAGCTCCGGTCTCCTCATCAATGGTCATTGGCGCACCCGGTGGCACTTCCGGAACTTCGGGCATAATCATTCGCTGACGGCGCACCAATGTCAGCGGTATTTCCAATCCAGCTAACCGAGCCACCGATTGCGAGAAAGGTCCCGCCGCCACTACCACGGTGCTGCATGAAATACTGCCGCGGGTAGTCGCTACGCCGCCGATGCGCTCGCCGCTGTACAAAAATCCAGTAACCATCGTCCGGGTGACATAGAGAGAACGGCTCGCGGCGGCATAGCCAACGGTTAGTCGCCGAGGATCCAGCCAGCCGTCGCCGGCACGGTAGCGAGCCTGCACTACCTCAGGGGCTAGGTAGGAAAAGCGAGCACGGGCCTCGTCTCCGCTAAGCAGCTCTACATCGTCGAGTCCCCACTCGCGCTGCCGCGCTACCCGCTCGCGCTGGAGGCGAGCGGTCGCTTCGCTCGTGGTGGCCCACAGATATCCCTGCTGGTGGACGCCGATATCGTAACCCGGTACTTCGGCAATTTCAGCAAAGTTGCGGTAGAGAATGATACCTTCACGTACCAGCTCCACCTCCTCGGGATTGTCAAATTGAAGTCGGAACGCGCCGGTTGCAGCGGCAGTGGTGAGAGTGGCCAGGAGCGGGCGTTTCTCAATGACTACCGCCCGCAGGCCTGCCCGTGCGGCAAAGTACGCGGTAGCCGCCCCAATGATTCCGCCGCCGATCACCACCAGGTCGGCTGTGTGGGGGAGCTCCTGTGTCATCTGCACACGGTAAACAGCCCTCATAGGTACATTCGTCTCCCTACCGGCTCATCACCAGTGCCTATGCCGCAGGCGGTGGAATAGCCCCAGATTCTTGGTGTCGTAGCGAACCTGCAGCAATTCATCCACCTCTGAGACAGTTGAACCGGAAAGCTTGCGCGCCATCTGTTTGGCTTTGGCGGCCAGGTCGGACTCGCCGGCATGTTGCAGACGAAGTCCAGCGGTACCAATTCTTTGTACTGCCTCGCCAGTCTTGCCCGCCTGCAAGAGCGAATCAGCCTGCACCTCGCAGCGATAGGCGGTAACGATTTGCAGAGCCAGACGCACATCGGGATCGAATGGTATGGTGGCTGTGCTCGAATCGGCTACGGTAACCGTTACCTCCTGATACAACTGCTCCAGGCGGCTATTGTTCTGAGTGGCCGTATAGCTGGCGCGTAGCTGTCCCAGTGGAAGCTCCCCCAGCCTACCCGCAATCCGCCTTGGGTCAAGCAGCAGCTCGAAGAGCACCACCGCAGTCTCGCGGTCGGGCCGGCCTACCAGCGCGCCCAGCTCGACATTGATGCTACTGCTGGCGGTGATGGTTCCGGATGCCAGTTCTGGCAGCTTATCGGTCGGGACGCTAAATGCCTCAGCAATATCCGGTGCGACACGCGTTGCCCGGATGATATGGACTCCAAGCTCCGGATCAAATGTCAGGCGCATATTAAGGGCAGGTGTGGCACGAAGTTGGTGAATTACGTCCTGGAAGTAGTCGGTAAGATCTGCTGGCTGGGCCACATAGTGCGAGCTGCCGCCACTGATTGCTGCCAGCCGGTCCAGTAGGCCGCGATTCCACTCTGCACCCAGACCGAGTGTAGTAATGGAGACTCCAATTTCGCGTGCCCGATGTGCCAGGTCAAAACAGCGCTGCTCATCTCCATAGGTACGCCCGTCGGTTAACAGCACGAGGCTAGCTGCGCGTCTCCGAGATTTGCGTGCAGCCAGCCGATCGATAGTCACTTCTAATCCCTTGGCCAGTTCGGTGCTACCTCGCACTGTGATGCTCTTGAGCGCCTCCTCGATCCCCGGTCGACCCTGCACGGATTCCGCGTCCGCGAGGACTTCGACGAAGTCATCGAAGAATACCAGGGTGAGCAGGTCATCCATGTGAAGTTGATCAAGTATGGACTGAGCGGCATGAATTGATTCGAAGATCTTTTCGCCCTTCATAGAGTTAGAGCGGTCTATCAGGAGGGCCAGGTCCAGCGGCTGAGGATCGATAACTGCCGGTTTACCGGATGGACCGAGCTCAGCCATGACATACATGCGAGTCATATCGTGCAGCAAACGGAGCTTCTGCTGCCCCAGCGTCACTTCCAGCCGAAGAGCAGGTTGGGCACCTCGTGGTACCGGCGTCTCCGGGGTCGACGACGGCCTCGCCTGGTTGCTTGGGGTAGCGGTCCGGCCTTCGCCGGGAGCGGCTGTGCCCTTACGTTGGTCAATGAGGCGCAGTGCGCTGTCATAGGCGGCGCGCAGTTGGGGCGTGCCCAGCACCTGGTACGCCTCGGCAATGAGTTTGAACCGCGCGCCGTCCGGCCCAGTAGCTCCAGCATCGGGATGGTGCTGGCGAGCTAGCTGGTAATACGCTTGGCGAATCTCGTCAGCCGAGGCGACAGGCGACACTCCCAGGACTGCATAAAAATCTGGACGTATCATAACAAACAAACCCTCAGGCGCAGTTTGCCACATACTCTTCGTGCCGCTCGTCCGGAAATTGCCGCACGCAACAGTATGGGTGTCCATAGAATCCTGAGCCTATCCGGGGCTCCATGCTTCAGTCAAGGTGAGCCGATCAGCATCCGCTGGAACCGCATATACAAAGACCGCCAGGGCCGTGCTATTGTCGTTGCCTCCAGCGGCATTTGCCAATCGCACTAGTTGCTCCGCGCAGTCACGTGGGTCGCTTGACCCCGCTAATGTTTGAGCAAGCACCTGAGAATCTAACTCATCCCAAAGGCCATCAGAGCATATTAGCAACCGGTCGTGTGGTGCTAGCATAAACTCCAGAGTGTCGGGTATGGTCTGCTCCTCCTGGCCAAGCGAGCGATATAGGGTATTGCGCGGTATAAACATATCCGGGTCACTGAGAAGGGGATGATCTAGCGCCTGCAACCGCGCCAGCACTGAGTGGTCTTCCGTCAGCTTTACCATAACGTCTCCGCGCAGCAGATAGGCGCGACTATCGCCTAGATGGGCCAGAGAAGCGTGCTGGCCTTGTACGGCGACAGCGGTCAAAGTAGTCCCAGTCACTTTACCCAGCTGCTGAGCTAGCTCGCGAATTTGTTGGTTCGCCCGCTCGACGGCGCGTACCAGGCTCCTGGTCAGATTCCGCTCCTCACGCGGCGCTGTGTACTCCTCTCGGCTCTGTGAGCCGCCATTGGTGTTTCCCTCCAGATCAAGCGCCGGCTCGGTCACCGACGGAAGAGCGAAGTGAGCCGCCATCTCCGCCAATACCAGGCGGGCGGCAATTCGACTAGCCCATTCACCGCGAGCTTCTCCGCCCATGCCATCTGCCACCAAAAAGATGCCTACCGGCTCACCGTGAGAGCGGTCGTCGGCGATCTCAAATGTGGCTGAGGCGCAGGCATCCTGGTTCTGCGAGCGCACGCGCCCGACCGTGGTGGCCGAGCCGATGTCCAAAGTGATCTGGGCAGGCGTATCACTGGTGAGGTCGGGCAGCGCGTGTGCCACCGACTCAAGCGCCGCACTGCACGCACCAGCCAATTCACCGGGTGATTCAAAGCCGTCGCGTTCGCCGTACGCGGCGATCCGTCGCAGGTTATCCTGCAGCAGATCTTCGTCAGGCACCTCACCGGGTGGAACATTACCGATGACAGCCATGGTACGCGCTAAAAAATTAGCATCACGAGCAATCAAGGCCGCCGATTCAGCTTTGTCTGGATCAAAGTAGCTTGCCTGTTCCAGACCAATGAGATACGCTCGTCCATTGAAGATGACCACGGCATCGGGAGAAATGTGCAGGTGAGTGATGCCGTTACGGTGCAGGTAGTTCAACGCGTCAGCCAGACCCGCACCGGCGGTCAGGGTATTTATCAGGGGTAGCCGTCCACCCTCGCTCACCAGACGTGCCGGCTCACCGTCTTCGCCGATTAGGTTCTCTACTACTACATATTCACGCGCATTTAGCGGGAAAAGAGCGCGTGGAACCAGTAGTCGCGGGTGCTTGAGTTTGATGGCGATCAGCCGCATGAGGTTTGTGCTGAATCCGGACTCAGTCCTCTCGATGAGGGTGACATAGGATCCGCGTTCACCATCCTGGCGTATACCGACTGCTAGGTAGGTATGTTCGTCGGGCGTGGAGCGTAGTAGACGCTCGATTACATAAGGACCAACCAGTGTTCCAATTTCTAGTGCTTCGCCCAGCTGCTCATTTGGTGGAGGAGCATCGTTCTCGGGGCGAGGTTGCATCTCAGGTAATTTGGGTTCCGGCATGCTATCCCCAGGGAGCTCGTCAGTGGATTCGATTTCGGCCGCTCCGGGCGCCACGCCAGCTTCGGTTGCTGCCTGCAGCTGGGCAGGTTCTCCGGTTTCCTCGTGCTCCGGAGAGCTGGATGCCTCCGGTGAGCCGTATTGGCTAGCCGGAAGAGAGACTTCCGGCAGATCCTCTGTGGCCGTATGCTCAAGACCCTGTGCCTCGGGCAAGCCGCTGGCTAGGTTTTTGCTCTCATCGTTGCCCTGGTCCACGCCATCCCCCTCGCTGGGAACTCATTCTCGTCATCGATATCATGCGATTATCTACTTATCTATAGCCGTCTGTGCCTGTTGTTGCAAGGTCTTGTCTAAAGGTGGATACACTCGCCGAGTAAGCGGCTACCCTGGAGCAATCTTGTCCTTGTCTTATATCATCTTATTCTATACCAATTATCGGGACTGTTTGAGCGGAACAAAAGCCAATAGATTCAATTGAGCGCGGCCTTGCTCATAGGTATTGGATAAAAGAGTCAGTCAGCGCCGCGTGTAGGCAAGACGATGTCGATGCACGAGACTGGGCCGGTCGGCGGCCCGGCCCATGCGGTTATACCATGCATTCTCATCCGTCGGCACGCAACGCGTATAGGCAGCCATCAACGCTGCCGATATACACGATGCCATCGCTGACACAGGGCGAGCCCGGCACGATATCGTCAGTCGGGTAACGCCAGCGCAGCTTACCCTGCAAATCCAATGAATACACGCTGTGGTCGTTGCTGCCGAAGTAGAGCGCGCCATTCTCATAGGCCGGGCTGGAGTTGACCTGTCCACCGGTAGCGTATTTCCAGAGGATCTTGCCGGTTCGCCGATCCAGACAATAGAGATGGTTGTCGGTAGAGCCAATAAAGAGCTGGTCATTTACGATCAAGGGAGAGGACCACACATAGCCGTCGGTGGAGGTACGCCAGGCCTGCCAGCCAGATTTGACGTCTACCGCATACACCCCGTAGTCCATACCGCCGAAGTATACATAACCGTCCATCACTGCGGGCGAGGAGATCACCTCGGCCTGGATACGGAACCGCCATTTGAGCTCGCCGGTCAGCGCATCAACAGCAGAGACTGAGCAATCGCTCGAACCAATGAACAGCAAGCCATTGTCGTACGCCGCCGATGACCAGATTTCACGAAAGGTTTGATGCCTCCAGATCATCACACCATTACTCGGCTGGATGGCATGAATGTACGTATCGTCTGAGCCGATGTAGAGACGATTCTCAAAGATACGTGGGGAGGAGTGAACGCGCTGCCAGGTGCGGTAGCGCCACTCTTCCTTTCCAGTAGACTGGTCGAGGGCGTAAATATTGAAGTCCCGTGAGCCAAAGATGACAAAGTCTCGCCAGAGCGCTGGCGTCACACAGATGCCGCCTTCAGTCGGAAACTTCCAGCGCAGGCGCCCGGTTTTTCGGTTGAGCGCGTGTAGGTTATTGTCGTACGAGCCGATATAGACAGTGTCCTTATTAGCCGCCGGTGTGGCCCGTACCTCATTTTCAGTCTGATAGCGCCATAGCAGGCTAGCCGCACCACTATGGACTGCAGGACCGACAGTGGGCATAGGGCTGCGCCTGCTAAGGTGCATGGCCGCCTCCAGAGCTCGACTCAACTCCTCAATGGACTGGTACCGCTTATCGATTTGCTGCTCGACACAGCGCATCACCACATTCTCTAGCTCAACGCTGACCGCCGGGTTGTAGCTGCGTATGGGATGCTGATGGAAGGTAAACGGCGCCCGGGTGCGTGGATCAGTTTTAGTAAGAAGGTGATGCATCATCGAACCCAGAGCAAAGATATCCGATCGCGTCTCGGCTCGGCCTTCATACATTTCCGGGGCGGCATATCCTTGAGTACCCACATTGGTGTCGATGGCGCCTGTCGCCTGCAGCAGCTTGGCAATACCAAAGTCAATCAGGACGATTGACCCATCCGGACTCAGAATCACATTGTTGGGCTTGAGATCGCGAAAGACGATAGGCTCGGACTGCGTATGCAGATATCCCACAATATCGCAGAGCTGAAGCATCCAATCTACCACCTCGTCGGGTTGCGTCGCTCCGGGCGTCGCGAGAAGATGTTTCTCCAGATCTACCCCTGCGATATAGTCCAGTACCAGATAGGCACGATGATAAATAGTGAAGTAGTCGTAGACCCTGGGAATGCGCGGATGCCGCAGCGCGGCAAGCACATTGGCCTCACGCTCAAAATTGCTGAGGTAGTTCTTCTCGTCCAGCCGGCCTATCATCTCTTTGAGCGACCGTAGATTGTTCGGGTATTTGAAGTGTTGGTCGTGGGTAAGGTAGACATTGCTCATACCACCTTTGCCCAGCGGTTGCTCGACAAAGAAGCGGCCAAGCACGAGTGTACCGGGAGCAAGCTGATGGATGCTACCGTCACGTAACTGCGTGGTAATATCTTGGCCGTCGAATTCCAGGGGACTGCTCATGCCTGAATGCATCCCGCTGACCGCTCCATTGGGCTTACCGCCGACGGCCCCGCGTGCGAAGGTATCCCAGTTGTGGCCATTGTTGTAATTGTATTGCTGATGCTCCATGCCGCCCTCTCTCCTGCCGAAAGCTCTCGGTTTGGCATACCAGGTCTATTGCAACCGCACACAGTCGATACCCATAGTCGATACCCACAGTCGATAAACATATTTAGGTAGACATAGAGAAGAATGTGGGATTATTTTGACACTACTCCGGCTTGAAAGCAAGAGGTTTCTGAACTCAGCAATCAACCCGAGTTATTAGCTATCCAGATCTATACGTGCGTAAACATTAGTTTAAACGATGAGAGCAGCGCGTCTCGGCGCATCCATACAAAGGTCCTGGAACCATCTTGATATGACGCTGCAGACTCTCTAGGGAGGCACGCGCCGTCAAGAAGGGATATCTTGAATGGGTACGAGCAATGACTCGGCCTCGGTCGCATAGGGACCATTGGGACGGAGTGCCAGGGCGATCCGAAGTAACAGTGCCGCATTGACATAGTTGCCTTCATTCTCAGCCTGGGCACCCAGCAATACATAGGGTCCGGGATCGGTGGGATCAAGACGCTGGGCGGCCTCGGCGGCATAGTAGGCGTCGGCGGCTTCGTTGCTGCCGGCATAGATTTCTGCCAGGAGGAATTCCAGCGCCTCGTTGTTCGGCCACCGCGTGACGGCTTCGATGCCGGCGCGGCGGGCAGTGCCGTCTTGAAATCCCAGCTGAAAATCCACATAGATGTGAAGCAAAGCAATGGCGTCGTCCGGACTCTGGGACAGGTTGCTTGCGGTCTGCAACATAGCCTCTGCGCCGTCATAGTCGCGTAGAATCAGCGAGGCGCTCCCAGCTTCCGCCCAGAAGACGGGATTGTTTGGATCAAGAGTCGCGCCCTCTTGAAAATAGCTCAGCGCCTGTGACGGTTGCCGCTGATCCAGCGCCAGCTCGCCGGCGGCGAACCAGACAAAGCTTACCGAAGGTGCCTGCTCGAGACCGCGAGCAATGTCTTCACTCGCAGGCACTGGCCGGCCTAGCAGCAGCTGCGTCCAGCCCAGGTAAGCGCATGCCTCGCCATTCTGTGGTTCAAGCGCAACCGCGCGCTGGAATGGTGCCAGAGCCAGTGCGGGTAGATTGGCCGAGAGAAAGGCATGCCCCAGCTGGCCCTCGGATGCGAATTCGTCCAGCGGCAGCGAGGCGACGAAGGTGAAACCATCGGATACTAGCCAGCTGGAGCTCGTGCTGCCCAGCGCCAATCCGAAGTCGCGCTTGGCTGTGGTTGCATCTCCCTCCCAGAGCGCCAGCATTCCAAGATGCGCCGGCGCCAGAGGATTGCTGGGCGGTACCTGTCGCCAGAGCTCTACCGCCCCGACGACATTCCCCTGCTCTTCGTCAGCCATGGCCAGCTGCTCCAGCGCGGCGATGTTGCCCAGATCGGCACCCCGCCGCCAGGCGGCGACTGCACCGGCATCATCACCAAGCTTGCTTCGAGCATCACCAAGCGCCAGCCACGCTGCACCGGATCCGAGGTCGAGCGCAACGCACCGGTCATAAGCGTGCGCAGCCTCCAGCCATTCCTGTTGCAGGCCAAACACCTGGCCCTCCAGGCAGTAGGGCTTGGGATCTGCGGGGGCGCCACGGCTGGCGTCGGCATAGTCTGCCAGTGCCAGGTCGTAGCGTAGGCTGGCCCTCTGTCCGGCGGCAGCGACCAGGTATTGCTCTTCGCTTGGGTAGGTGGGAACGCAAGCGACCGCCACTGCTAGTAGGGCCAGAGCAAAGCCGGCGAGATACAGGTACCATCTGGCGGTCCGGCTCCGCTTCGGCCAAGCGCGGAGCGTACCTGGAACGAGACGGGGAGAATTGCCGCTCGTAGGCGACCATGGGGTGGACATGCTGGACGGTCTCCCGGGCCTGCAGCTGCATCAATCGTACCTGGCAGAGTTTGCGGTCAGTGGCATGGCAGTATCGTAGCTGAAGCCCCGCCGATGTCACAAGGCCATGGGAGGAAAGAGTGAGGAGCGAGCGCACTGGTCCTTGACCCAATCTGCATACTGCGGCATAATTGGTGCCAATACGCCAGTATGGCACACGCCCATCCTAGCGGTGCGATCTCTCCCAGTTTACTTCGTATGGAGGTCACTAGCATGTTCTTTCGACGATCGCGGAACTCGACGCCAGCGCCCGCAGCTGAGATCGGACCCGATGCATCGGCTGCCCATAAGGCGCAAGCCAATGGTTCGGCTCCCACCGCTTCTACCAGTGCCTTTGATTTCGCCAGCACCATGATGGACTATCCTTTGACCGTGCAGTACATCCTGCAGAGAGCTACGCAATATTTCCCCAAGCGTGAGCTCGTCACCATCACTGCCGACGGTAGCGAGCGCTCGACGTATGGTGAACTGGGACCCCGAGTAGCGCGGCTCTCCGGTGCACTGGCAAAGCTCGGCGTGCGGAGAGGCGACCGGGTGGCGACCCTTGGCTGGAACACCACCCGCCACTATGAGTGCTACTTCGCCATACCCTGTATGGGCGCGGTTCTCCACACGCTGAATCTGCGCCTGCCGTCGGATCAGCTTGGGTTCATCATACAGGACGCGGCGGATAAGATCATCGTTGCCGACGCCGACCTGGTGCCGCTACTAGAGAAGGTGGCGGACTCGCTCGGATCGGTAAAGGCAATCGTGGTCATGAACGGAGTCGCACCACAATCCTCCAGCCTGCCGCCGCTCCTGGACTATGAGGCGATCCTAGCAGAGCAGACGGACAACTATTCCTGGCCTGAGCTTGATGAGCGTGAAGCCTGCGCCATGTGCTACACCTCGGGTACGACCGGTAATCCCAAGGGAGTCGTTTATAGCCACCGGTCGACCGTACTGCATGCAATCTGCACCACCCAGGTGGACACCATTGGCGCCTCCGGGCATGACACGGTGATGCCGATCGTCCCCATGTTTCATGTCAATGCCTGGGGCTTTCCGCACGCCGCCGCTATGGTTGGGGCCAAGATCGTCTTCCCCAACAAGTTCATGGACCCTGGTCGCGTCGCGCAGGTGATGGCCGATGAGAAGGTAACTCTTGCCGGCGGCGTCCCCACCATTTGGCTAGGCCTACTGCAGGTGCTCAAGCAGCGTCCCGATCTCGATCTTTCCAGCGTAACTCGACTGGTCTGCGGCGGCTCCGCTGCTCCCCGTGCGCTGATCGAGGGACTGGACGCCTATGGACTCAAGCTGCTGCATGCCTGGGGAATGACCGAGACCTCGCCTATCGGTACGGTTGCCAATATTAAGGCGGGCCTTGAGGACCTCTCTCCCAGCGAGCAGATGAACTACCGGGTCAAGCAAGGCTATCCGGTGCCCCTGGTGGAGATACGCATTACCGACCTGGTTACCGGCGCGGAGTTGCCCTGGGACGGCGTTGCCTTTGGTGAGATCCAGATCCGTGGACCCTGGATCGCTGGCGGCTATTATCACGACTCGAATCCGGCCGACAAATTTGTCGACGGCTGGTTCCGGACCGGTGATGTGGCGACCATCGACCCCGAGGGTTATATCGACATCGTTGACCGAACCAAAGACGTCATTAAGTCGGGCGGTGAGTGGATCTCGTCGGTTCAGCTGGAGGGCATCATCATGGGACATCCGCAGGTACTGGAAGCCGCCGTGATTGGGCTGCCGCATCCCAAATGGCAGGAGCGGCCTGTTGCTATCGTCGTTCCCAAACCCGACGCAGGTGACCAGGTGACGCCCGAGATCATTATGGCCTACCTGCAAGATAAGGTGGCCAAGTGGTGGCTACCCGACCGAGTCATTGTCGGTATGCCTATTCCCAAGACCAGCGTGGGTAAGTTCGATAAGAAGCTGCTCCGCTCAGAACTGGCTCAGCAAGTCGCATTGGGTAGTGGCGAGGACGGCGGTCAGTAGTTTGGTGATTGGCCTCAGGTGGAGCTGGTGATTCAGCCACAATGGGCGACCGTTTTTTGGGCAAATACCAGTGCAAGGGGATATCGGAGAAGACGCCGCGCCTTTCTTGCACTGGACGCGCCGAGGCGGCACAGAGGGCCCCATATGCAGCTACGTATAGGGCTGGTGGGACAGCCTAAGAGGAGGCGAGGGGGCATCTGCCGCGCCTGTGAACAGTTCGAACCCTCAATCGTATTTCGACGCGCGCGGGACCTCTGCAGCCGTGAGTACCGCGAGTGG
The DNA here is from genome assembly GCA_052143275.1 of Ktedonobacterales bacterium. Lineage (GTDB taxonomy): Bacteria > Chloroflexota > Ktedonobacteria > Ktedonobacterales > JADMIN01 > JAJPKE01. The sequence goes on from JBKQTH010000464.1 coordinate 16,947, forward strand.
TACATCGTCTCCACGACCTATGGCATCGTGGCCCCGCATCAGGTCATTGGGCCCGAGGCTCCAGCCCTGCATACTCTAAGCGCCATGGAGCGAGCTTTGTGGGCGCAGAGAGTTGCTGGACAGTTGAGAGAGAGACTCGATCGGAGCCAAGAGCCGATTACTTTTGTACTCTATGCCAACCAGCAGTACGCCGATCTCCTGCAGCGAGCCGCGCCCCGAATTCTCTTCGAGTTGCCTCTGGCTGGACTGAGCTTGCCGGAGAAATTGCGCTGGTACGACGATCGTCTTAGCATTCACAGGCGGGTACTTCCTTAGGCGACGTTGGTGGTGGAGACTGAGCCTCGGTAGCCAGGGGTAGGGTGAACC
>JBKQTH010000465.1:0-18191 GCA_052143275.1 Ktedonobacterales bacterium
CGCCGGTTCATGGGGATTTTCGAAGAGCCCTGCCTGGACCAATGCTATAGGTACAGAGGCATCTCGCCACGGTAGCAGCTGGCTGCCGTCGACGGCAAACGTCGTCGTGCCTCTAAGACGCTCGGCCCAGCTGCGCGCTGCTTCATGGTGGGCGAACGCATGGCCAAAGGAGAGCACCGGGACTTCCCCCCGAACTCTGGTTGGCTGCCAGCGATCATATTCGCTGGTCGGGTGGGCCCCGGCGGAGTACGACCCCTCTCCCTGGTCAAGCCGGTTCACCTGAGCAGCGGAGAGAATGTGGGCGGTGGCATAGCGCTCACCTAGGCTGGCCAACGCTTCGCGATAGGCGGCAAGCTGTTGGCCATAGCGAGCTTGATAACTGGTGAAATGCTCACGCTGCCGCTTTAGCTCAGCAATCAGCTTTTGGGTGTAGAGCATTCGTCGCCATGCCCTCCTCTCTTCTTTTTTGCCGCTCCCGGCGCTGGCAAAGTACCGGCCCTACCAGACATTCCAATGGGTAACCGATTCGATTGTCTCGCGCTTTGCCGGCGAGAAGACCGGAGTGTCGGTGTAGGCTACCGGGATCAGCGCAGCCTGAGTAATTCGCTCAAACGGAATACCCAGCACCTCGGCTGCCTCACTCTCAAACATGAGATGCACCGTGGTCCACGAAGTACCCAGTCCACGCACACGGGCCGCCAGCATGAAGCTCCAGGCTGCCGGTAGAATTGATCCCCAGCCGCCTGCCTGTTCCGCACTGGAAAGGCCTTCCATCCGGCCAGCGATACAGGGAATCAGGAGCACTGGCGCCTCATGCATATGTTCAGCCAGGTAGTCGGCTGAATTCAGTACTCGACCCTGTACCTCCGCCCGCTCGGGGTGGCGAGCAGCCAATTTCTCAAGCACCGGTTGCTGAGACGCTCGATAGAGCGACCAGGCGCGCCGGTAGATGTCGCCAATGGCCTGCCGTTTTGCCTCGTCGGTAACTATGACGAAGTGCCACTGCTGCCGGTTGCCGCCGGTTGGAGCCTGTAGCGCCAGTTCCAGGCATTCGCGTATCAGCTCCGGCGGTACGGGACGCGAAAAATCGAGGCGCTTCCGCACGGACCGGGTTGTTGCCAGCACCTCGTCGGGTGTCAAGTTGAGTAGTGCCATCGTCTGCTTGCCGTCCTCTTCTGAAATACACATCTCGACCTACGTAGGCGAAGGTAGTTGATACAGAGTGTACTACAGCTTCATCCTTGCTATCAGCCGGCCACGATATCTACTGTCGCACCCAGCATGGTCCAGTTGTAGAGCCACTGGCCGGCGCCGTACGTAACATTGACGCAACCGTGGCTGCCGGTTTCATCGGCACCATTGGGGTCGGTGTGCGGAACCTCCGTGCCGGGGCCAAATGCTTGCCGCCAGGGTGCGTCGTGTATGTAGAAGCCCTTCTGCCTGAAGAATAGCGCGTAATCCACGTGTTCGGGGGTATAGTAGAAGGGTGAACTGGGCGGCCAGGGTGAATAGAAGACGGTGTCGGTCACTTTGCTGGTGATATGGTAGATGCCCAGCGGCGTCCAGAGCCAGGGCATACCAGTGGTAACCGGAGTGGCAAAAACCAGCTTGCCATCCTGGTACGCCCAGAGCCACTGCTGGTTCTCATTCACTAGAATTACCTGTCCCGGCCAGTCAGGCGCACCGCCATCTGGAGTGGGGATCCAGAGCTGCGCAACATCGCAACCGACGGCATGCCCGTTGGAAAGCAGCAGGCGCCCCGGTGAATCAGGGTGATCGATCTCTTCAGGGGTAAGCATACGAGGCTGCTGCGGAAGTATGCTGCAGGGAGCCAGTTCCGGGCTTAAGGCTGCCTCACTCTCCGACGCGCTGGTCACCGGAGGGGTGGCGCCTGCAGTGGCGGACATGGTGGACGCATGGCCTACTCGCACGGTCCACGCCGGCAGGCCACCGTGAGGGCCTGGCACATACAAGAGGTACATGCCGGCGCTGCTGCCGATGAGTGCCACTCCCAACGCGAGGGCAAGATGTAGACGTCGGTAGCGCATGCGGCGATCCGGGCTACCTGGCTGTGTCCGTCCTATGTTAGTGACCTTCATTCCTTGGTAATTTCGCCACTAGGCATTTATTGATCACAATACCCGCAACTTCTCAAACGAGAGACCGGCTACTCTCTACTACGCAGCGCACGATTGAATAGGACTCACATCCTATTGGTTGGTGGAGTGTGCCCATGGTCTTTAGCTACAGCGGATCACCGTCGCCGAGGCGATCCCAGAGCCCCAGACGGCGTAGCTCCTGCTCGGCCTCGAAACCAAAGACATGCCGGTTGATCACATTGCCGGAGCGAATAACCAGTCCACGCAGAAACTCGATGCATTCAGCTTTTGTCAGTGGGTCGGTCTCAAACGGAATATGTTGAGCCAGCCGCTCGATAGCCTGTTGATCCAACCAATGCTGCGGCGAACTTGCCATAGTTTCCTCCAGCGATGACCAACCAACGCCCAGGTGCCATCACGTTGATCTTTGCTTGATCTTTATGTCGAGAGATCGACAGTAAAGAGACTCTGGAAGCCACTTTTGATCGTCCAATTATAAGTCATGCGTTACGCTTAGCGGTAGACGCTAGATCGGCTCTCCCACCTTTACACTTGGCATTTTGTCCCCCATTGCTCCTACTAATAAGGCCTTTGCCTTGACCCTTCCTCTGGCACCGTGTATCCTGCGGACTGCATACATGAGACCAGAGAGACACATACTTTGGTTTCCTTTGGGTCCACCAAGCTAGCTGTTCGGGAGGATTCTCATGGAGTGTGACCAGTGTGGCGCTCGTCGCCCGCGAACAGGGCGATGCCCTGAGTGTGGTGCGCCGGCACCTGGCACTTACTCTTCAATGCGGCAATGGAAAGACCAGAGTCGCACCGGTCAGGGGCCTGCGGTAGGACGGGATTCGGGAACGAACTGGAAGAGCGATGCCTCCAGCTCCCGCACGCGTAACCCTCGCAACGACTGGGATGAGGGTGGCTACGAAGATGAGCCGCCCGCCCGCTCCAGTGCCGGAAATCGGCGCCGCCCCAACTACCAGGATGTAGATCTGGAACGCGCACTGGTTCCTTCTCAGAATGACATGCTGCCGGTGAATCCAAACGCAATTGGTATGGTGGGAGGGGCCGGGCTGCCGGCAATTCCTGGACTACCACAGACCGACGAAGAAGAGCGCGCCATTGGCATTCGCCGCCCTGTATATATACCGGCCACCGGCGAGAAGCGTAAGAGGAAGCTTGGTACCTGGCGGGTCCTCAGCGGCGTCGTCAGTGTGATGTTGATCTGCGTTGCCGGTTGTGGACTCGCCGCACTCTTGGGTCGCAACCAGATTGCACAGCTTACCAGGCCACTCCAGTCTCACATTGCGACCCCGCCGCCCTACTCGACTGCGGGGGTACCGGTAACCCCAGTCGCAACTCCGGGGGCGCAGGACAAGTATGTGAGCGAAATTGTAACCGCGGAAGGTGTGAGCACCAATTACGTACCGGTGAATGAAACGTCCCACTTCATCGCTGGGCAGACGGTGACAGTCGTTTGCGAGGTGAAGGGTATCCCGAGCGGCCAGAAGCACATCATCTCGGTTCATTGGTTCTATGATGGAACCGATTTAGGGCTAAAACCGCAAATGGGGGCAACCGAAGAAAAAGTCACTCAAGATCAGGTTGTGTTTTTTGCTCTGTCGTATACCGAACCCGGAGTAGGCATGGCCAAGATATTCTTTGACCTGCCCAGCACCGATAGTGGTGATCAGCCAAACGATCCGTATCTTGCCGGAGCGATCTCTTTTTCAATTAGCGAGCAAAATGCGCCATCGGCCGGCCCAACAGCAACTCCAAGTAAGACGCCCACCAAGACACCTACCAAGACACCTACGTCAACTAAGACCCCCACTTCAACCAAGACACCCACTTCACTTATCAACCGGTCGGTCACTGCGACCTTGGTCATGTGGCGGCCCGAAGACGCCGCCAGCTTTGTGTTTTGATGTTGATTGAGTTAGCCGACGTCACCGGAGAGCACCTGCGATGTCACAGTTTCGTGGAGTTCCACCAGTGCCCGGTGGCGGGGACGAGAATGACTGGGACGACTGGGACCCCGCCGGTGCTCGGAAGGGGTATACCGGGCATATCCAGGCACTTCGCGACCTCGATCTACGGCCTGACGCGCCACTTGAACTACCCAACCCAGTGGTATCTCAGCCAGGTAACCGCACCGGTGGGACCCTCAGCCCGGCTGGCTTGGCGGCCAGCGTTCGCGCCGAGACCGCCGATTACCTCACAGTTACCTACGATCTTCGGGATCCTGGATTTGTGGAGCTCTATGAGGCGTTGATCGTGCCCCAATGGTCGGTTCCATTCGGGCGACTTTTGCTGAGCGTGTTCCTCACTCTTTCACGTGATATTGGCTGGCAGGTACTGGATGTGGCCTGCGGCACCGGGTATCCAACTCTGGAACTGGCGCGCTTCCTGGGACAGGACTGTGACCTTGCTGGCATAGATGTTTGGGAAGACGCCATACAGCTGGCCAGGCGCAAGGCCGCGGAGGAATGGCTCCGCAACGTGACCTTCCTCGTCCAGGATGTCATGGAAAGCAGCCTGCCTGAGCGCACCTTTGATACCCTAACCTGCAATCTGGGCCTCACCAGCTTCCCGGATCGGGCCCGGGCACTCGGGGCAATGTGGCGTCTACTTCGGCCACAGGGCCAGCTTCTATTGACTATTCCCCTCCAATCGGCACTACGCGAGTTTCTGGATACCTACTACCTGACACTCCGAGACCTCAAGCTTGAGGATTATCTGCGCGCCTTTGCGCAGCTGGTGGCCTCACGGCTGACGGTTGACGAGACTCGCAAGCTGGTGGAGCGTTCCGGTTTCGAGGTACGGCGTATGGTCACCGATACCTTCACCATGCGATTCCCGACTCCGGTCTCCTTTCTCCGCTCACCGGTAATCCAGACCAGCTTCATGCCGGGCTGGCGGGCGATTATCCCGGATCCGACCATACGGCGGCTGGTCTTCAATGAGGTTGAACGCCGGCTTGCTGCCCGTGCGGAAGCCAGCGGAGGAGAACTGACGATGACGGTACCTATGCTCTGTGTATCGGCGGTACGTGGCTAGACCGTCTCTTTCAGGCATTTCGCAGCTAGGTATACTTGTGGTACTCTGTACCTACGCTAACCGGTCATGAGTCAATTCCCGGTTCATTCTATCCCCCTGTAGGCAGCTTATTGATACATTCATACGTTTATAGATATGATGGGCGCAGCGACTTGCCCGGTAAAAAAGTGGTAGTCAAATAGAAAGCTAAGAAAGGAGCGCGCAGGCGGGAAGCTACCAGAAATGCATCCACCGATCTGCGAAGGCAAAGATTGAGCGAGGTTTTAATTAAAGAGGGCGAGTCCTTCGAGGCGGCCCTGAAGCGCTTCACCCGCAAGGTTCAGCAGGATGGCCTGCTCTCTGAGGCCAAACGTCGCCAACATTACGAGCCACCAAGCGTCAAGCGAAAGCGCAAGGCAGACGCCCGCGCACGCAAGGCACGCAAGGCGCGTGCAAAACTCGCCGCCCAGGGACTCTAGTCGGCCAGAGCCATCCAGGCATAATTTCTAACGCCAGACAGCCGGTCATGCTATCCATGAGCTTAGGAACTATAGCTCAAATGACCGGCTAGTGCCGTTGGCTTAGAATCTTCTCCGCAGTCCGGATATCAGGCTGGCGGGAACGAAGTCTGCGCTGCCACGCGCTGAATTTGTCGCCAGTGATCTTCATCGTGTAGCGCCGCCAGCAAGACCCAGCCGCGCAGGCTGAGCTCTCCAAAGAAAGTGGACGATCGCTTCAGCGTCCAGTCCGCATCGGAGGGTATGCTCTCAATGTATGCCAGAAAGCGGCTGGTGGCCGCCTTAAGCGATTCCGAGAGCTCATCCTGGAGCATATCCTGCGTTGCGTGGTCGCCAAGACCATGAGGCATTACGTCAAAGTGTTCGCGCCTTCCCAGTAATCGCCCCATGTGGAGCACATACCAGTTCTGTGTCGCCATAAGGTGTGAGATGGCCTCTGTGGCTGACCATCGATCTTCGCCTGTCGTTACCTCCTCGAGCTCCGCAAAAGGCGGTCGTGCCAGTAATTGGTCTTGTGTCCAGCGGTCGGCAATAGCCTGCAGCATACCCCGTGTCAACTGTATTCCCTCTTTTAGCTCCTCGATCGAATAGTCTTGTGCCTCGGTCTCGATGTCGGTTTCGCCCTCGGTGAGGCGGCTACGCATGGCTACGAGGGTATCAAAGGTAAGCTTAGGCATCTCGCGTTCTTCCCTTCTACAAACAAGCCGGAAACTGGCCGGATGGACACCGCAATACAACTTCGCTACAATACGGTAGTTGCCCTCTACAAGATACACCCAAGTAGATACACCCAAGTAGATACACCCAAGTAGATACACTACCGGGACGGCTTGCGGGAGAGTGCGTGTGATGTTGAATGAACTTCGTGGACGCAATTTAGCTCACGTCGGCTGTACCATTGGGCTGTTGGCCGGACTTCTCGTAGGCATGATTGCCGGCATCGTCATCATTTCGCTGGTTCACACTGCTACGGCCTCCAATTGGGCGGCATTGGCCTGGATCGGGTTGACATTTGCTTTCGGCCTGCTCGGTTTCGTCGTTGGAGGCAGAATTTCAGCGCGCCTCTGGGGAGCGGATAAGCCAGTTGACAAGTAACTCTTCAGCTCGCCTGTTTGTCTGCTGGCCTGTTCGCAACCTGCTGCGATCGGCCGCCGTATTGATAAGCAGCGAGATAGCGATGCGATCAATTGTTGATGAGCTAAGAGAGGGATGGCACAACAATGGCGACACCATATGCACAGGGCCCAGATACTCAAATGGCGGTTATGTCCTTCGACCACTCCAATGTAACCTCAGCCTTCGAGCTTCCCAATCAGGAGGTCACGCGAAACTATGGGATTGTGCGCGGCATCATCGTGCGTTCTCGCAGTGTAGTGGGGCAGATCGGCGCCAGCTTCCAAACGCTGTTTGGCGGCAATATCTCGCTCTATACCGAACTCTGCGATCGGGCGCGTCGAGACGCCTATGAGCTGATGATCCAACATGCGGCCCAACTCGGCGCCAATGGTGTCATTGGCGTGCGCTACGACGCGACTGAGATTACCAGTGGAGTCACTGAGGTATTGTGTTACGGCACGGCGGTTACTGTGGTGCCGGCTCGCAGCTAGCGGCCGCCCGGCGCTCCCCTCCGGTATTTCCGGCCGCCGGCCAGAGCAGTTCTAACAAACACTGTACGGTGTTGCGGGGCTGGGCCGTGTTCACGCAGGGCAGCCAGGTGGTACGCCGTGCCATAGCCTGAGTTTCTGTCCCAGCCATAATGAGGGAAGTCCTGGTGAAGCTCCGCCATCACTCCATCTCGATAGACCTTTGCCACTAGCGAGGCGGCGGCGACCGCGGGAATGAAGGTATCGGCTTTGACCAGGCAGTATACCAGCGCCGCCCGATCCGCCGGCGCATGAGGCCGTGTCTTACCATCGACAATATACTCATCGGCGCAAATACGTCCAATCAGCTGGGAAAAAGCTTCGCGATTTGCCCAGCCGATGCCGCGCTGGTTTATCACTTCGATGGAAATGGTGATGATCTCAACTGACAGAGCATGCCGCTGTATCAACACCGCCATCTCGCTACGCCGTTCTCGTGGAACCGTTTTGGAGTCTCGAAGGAAGCGAGCATGTGCTCCCAAACGAGCCATGATATCTTGGGGAAGCACCACGCCGGCGGCAACCAGTGGACCAGCCAGCGCCCCACGGCCAACCTCGTCTAGGCCACACCGGCGCGAAGGGCCGGAAGGACTGACCGGTTGGCAGATTGGCAATCCCATTTGGTAGGCATCCTGGGGTGGTAGAGATTCCTGCACGGCCGATACATCTCCTTACCGCGGCGTTGGAAGACGGATTCGGGCAGCACGAGGCATTGACTCAGCCAGCTCCTCGGTGGACCACCGGTCAGAGAGAGACCAACTAGTCGCGCCGCTCTTTGAGACGCGCAGCTTTACCAGTGAGGCCGCGCATATAGTAGAGATTCTTCCGACGCACCACGTTGTGGCGTACGACCTCGATCTTATCGATCTGGGGAGAGTGGAGCAAGAAGCTACGCTCGACACCAACATTGTGCGCGATGCGGCGTACAGTGAAGGAGCGCCGGAGATTGTCGCCGCGCAGGCGGATCACCGTACCCTCGAAGATCTGGATGCGCTCACGAGTGCCTTCGACTACTTTGAGGTGAACACGAATGGTATCGCCCGATTCCAGCTCCGGGCGGTCGTCGCGGAGTTGCGCTTCTTCGATTGCTCGCACCAGTGGTGGGAGTGACATGGATATAACCTCCTAGTGAGAATGCCAACGCTTAGTATATCATGAGGCCGGTGACCACGCAACCAGTACCAGAACCAGAACCAGAACCAGAGAATTGCGGGAGGATTCCACCAATGGAACCGAAGCCAAGCCATCTTAGCTTGAAGCACGCCGAACAATTCAAGGACGCTAGCATGGTAGACGCGTATCAGTACCGGCCACCATACCCCGATGAGACATTTAGCAGGTTGTCTGCCCTGATGATCGAGGAGCCGCCTACGGTACTGGATGTGGGCTGCGGAACTGGAGATCTCTGCCGCCGGCTGGTGAATGTGGCGGAACGGGTGGATGCGGTGGACTTCTCAGAGGCTATGATCGAGAAAGGTAAAGCCCTTCCTGGCGGCGATCATCCACTTCTCAACTGGATCTACGGACGGGTGGAGGAGGTTGAGCTGCGCCCTCCCTATGCGCTCATTACCGCGGGCGAGAGCCTGCACTGGATGGAATGGGAGGTTGTCATGCCGATATTCCACCGAAGCCTGTCTCCACGAGGTTATCTCGCGATGGTCGGGCGAGGAACCGAACCGAGTCCATGGGACAGCGCCCTGCAGATTCTCATTGGTCAGTACTCTACCAACCGCGACTATCGCCCATATGACCTCGTAGATGAACTGGAGCGACGTCACCTCTTCCACCGGCAAGGAACCATCCTGACTCAACCAGTACCGTTTGTGCAGTCTGGCGAAGACTATATTTGCTCGATTCACTCACGTAACGGCTTCTCGAGACAACGTATGGGAAAAGAAGCCGCGCAAACGTTTGACGCCGAAGTGAGAAAACTGCTTGCTCCCTTTCTCCGGGAGGGGCAGCTCGCTCTATCGGTGTTTAGCCGTATAGTGTGGGGTTATGAATAGTTGCAGAGAATATCCCCATTTGTGCCCATGTGTAGCCGTCTGTTCTTCTTGACCGCAGCAGCAGGATATGATACACTTGTTCTAGCAATCGAGGAGTGAAGGCCTCCTCTCTCGGCAGGACGGCCGGGGACTGACAGGCAGATGCGGGATGCTGGTACAGCGGGCGTACAAAACGGAGCTGGCTCTGAACGACCGGCAGGTCACGGCCTGCCGCCAGCATGCCGGCGCCGCGCGCTGGGCCTACAACTGGGGGCTCCGGGTCAAACAAGAACGCTATAGCGCGAGCAAGAGGAGCCCCACCGCCATCGAGCTGCACCGCGAGCTCAACGCCCTCAAGAAGACCGACGTGCCCTGGATGTACACCGTGTCCAAGTGTGCGCCGCAGGAAGCCCTGTGGAACCTGGATGCGGCGTTCACCCACTTCTTCCGGCGGTGTGCGCTCAAGAAACAGGGGAAGTGGACCGGGAAGCTGGGGTATCCCCGCTTCAAGACCAAGAAGAAAGGGTTGGGAAGCTTCCGGCTGACTGGCCGGATCGTGGTGTCGGCTAAGGCGATCGTGCTGCCGCGCTTGGGGCGGCTGCGCCTCAACGAGCGCGGGTACCTTCCGACCTGTGGGGTGAAGATCCTCTCGGCCACGGTGAGCGAGCAGGCTGGGCACTGGTATGTGAGTCTGCAGGTGGAGGAAGAGCAGGCGGTACCCCAGAACTCCGGCCCAGTGGTCGGCATTGATCTGGGGGTGAAGCAGCTGGCCACCCTCTCCGATGGGACAGTGATTGCCAATCCGCGCCACCTCAAGCGGCGTCTGAAGAAGCTCAAACGGCTGCAACGGGTAGTGAGTCGGCGCCAGAAGGGCGGCAAGAACCGCAAGAAAGCCGTCCGCGAGCTCGCCAAGTTGCACCGGCAGATCACGAACCAGCGGCAAAATACGCTGCATCAGGTCACCACCAGGCTGGCGAAAACCAAGTCGGTTCTGGTCATCGAAGATCTGAACGTCAGCGGGATGCTGAAGAACCATCGTCTGGCGCAAGCCATTGGCGATGTGGGCTTCTACGAGTTCAAGCGGCAACTGCTCTACAAAGCCAGCTGGTATGGCGCTCGGGTGATCCTGGCGGATCGGTGGGAGCCCTCCAGCAAGCGGTGCAGTAGCTGCGGGTGGGTGGATGAGGATCTGATGCTCTCGACCCGTACCTTTCATTGTGAGCAGTGCGGGCTGGTGCTGGATCGGGATCTGAATGCCGCCTGCAATTTAGCCCAACTGGCAGGCTCGTTCCTCGGACAGTGTAAACGCTCGGTGCGAGCCGTCAGCGCTGGCGCGAGGTCTGGGCCGCGCGTGAAACTGGCGGCGAGGAAGCAGGAACCAAACGCCAAGGGTGGCCTGTCCATATTTGGGTAAGTTTTGGAGAACGGCAGTCCGCACGAAGCAATCTATAGCTTCTGAAGGATCGCCGCCTGAAGTCGGACCTCCGGAAGCGGCGTCACCCGCGTCTCACCGGTGCGGCGCAGCCGTAGCTCGGCGCCACCAGCGGCAAGCGAGCACCAGCTCACTTTCCGTCGCGTTGGCCGGGTCGGTAGCGTTGACGGCGTAGAAAACCGCTTTCAGCGTCTGGCTTGCCCTGCAGCCCACAGCCTCGCAGAGCGCCGCGATAGTCGTCGCGTCTGGGGTTGCCAATTCTGTAATTTCTACCGGCTCGAACTCTCCCTCCGTGCGTCGGCACGTGCACTCGGCACCATTGTTGACGTCCGTATTGAATGCGGCGACTTCGGCGTTCGCCGCGTAGCCACAACTGGGACATAGTAGCAGCGTGTCTTCGCCGCCCTCGGCCAAGAGCATGAACTCGTGTGACTCCCAGCCGCCCATCATTCCCACGTCGGCCTCCACCTGCAGCACCGGTAGCTCCAGCCGCTGGAAGATCCGCCGGTAGGTATGTGCGGCGCGATCGTAGAAGGCATCGAGGTCGGTCCGGGTTGCGTGGAAGCTGTAGGCATCCTTCATCAGGAACTCCCGCAAGCGCAGAAGCCCGCCACGCGGCCGGGCCTCGTCACGGAACTTCGTCTGAAATTGGAAGAGAGCACCAGTGGAAGCTGTTGGTACGATTCCACCGTGGCACGGACGAGGTTGGTGGCGGCCTCCTCGTGGGTTATCGCTAACGGCATCGGCCGGTCGCCACGGTCACGGAAGCGCGCCAGTACAGCGCCGATCTTGTTGTAGCGGCCGCTTTCCTGCCAGAGTTCGGCGGGCTGAACCACCGGTAAGAGCACCTTTCTGGTAGCGCTTAGCGATCAGATAGGAGTCCCAGCCAGTCTCGCCGCTCGCGAGATAATTTCCTCCGCCAGTTCCTTATAGGCTGACGCCCCGAGCGAGCTTGGCTCGTGTTCCAGAATAGTTAATCCAAGGCGGAGTGCCTCGGCGAGATGGTCGTTGCGGGCGATCACGGTATTGAACTTTTCTTTGGGAAAGCGCCCACTGATCTCGAGTAGCATCTCGCTGCTCAGCTTAGTCTGTGGATCGTACATGGTGAGTACCACGCCAAAGAGCATGCTCTTTGGATTCAGGCGGTCGCGTACCAGACGGATGGTATTGAGCAGCAGCTGCGTGCCTTCAAGGGCGGAGTACTCACACTGTAGCGGCAGAATCACGCCATCTGCAGCAGTGAGGGCGTTGATCGTAAAGATACCTAACCATGAAGGGCAGTCAATCAGAATGAAATCGTAATCCTGCTTGATGGCATCCAGGGCGCGTTTCAGGCGAAACTCACGCTGGTCCAGATAGGCCAGCTCGATATCGGCGGCATAGAGATCCACCTTGGCCGGGAGCAGAGAGAGGTTAGGGCGAATCTGGGACTTGACCACCTGCGCTGCCGACGCACGGTCGCTAACCAGCAACTCATACACTGAGAGACCGGGCCCATGTGAGTCTATTCCAAGGCCACGTGTGGCATCGGCCAGCGGGTCGATGTCAACTACGAGTGTCTTATAGCCCATCTCTGCCAGACATGCCGATAGATTGATAGCCGTGGTGGTCTTGCCGACACATCCTCGCAGGCTGGCTATAGCGTAGATATGAGTAGCTCGTCTGAGGCGCTTGCCACAGTGGAGGCAAAAATTCGCCTCATCGGGCAGCTGTGTGCCGCACAATGTACACGCGATGGGCATAGCGCCTCCGACTACCGCTGATATACCAAGCGTCACTGCCCAAAACAGGACGACCTCATGTCTGCGACCTTTGGCCTGCTACTGAAAAGATCTGCCAAATGCTCTCGAGGCCACTGCCCTGCCAGAGCCATGCTGCGACGCAGCGCCACCTGGATGGTAATTCTAGTATAAGTGAAATGCTATGCACTGAACCACTCTCCCGGATAAATCCGGGAGGTTCTGGCAGCCGTCACCGCGCCCGCTGTCCGGCTCTCGCGCGGTCACCCTGCGCTACACCTCCGGACTCTTGGGCTTGGTTGGCACGCCTGTCGCGGGCGACCAACTCTGACGCACGGGCAGCCTTCCGCCGCCGTACGGAGAACGAACGACGATGATGGGTCGTCGTCCCTCCACTCGCTGGTTGTTTGGTGGGATGGGCCTGCTGCCACGCCGCCCGCAGGATGGGTTCCCAACCTGGCCAGGCGGCTTGCGCCTGGTCTGCGTGGAGCAGATGAGTCTTCGGATCAATGAACCGAATCAGGTAGGCCGAGTAGAGATCCCGCTGCATCTCCACCCCGCACTCGAGACAGTGGTGGACGCGGAGCGCCAGCGGTTTCTTCTTGACCTGGCCACACTGACACGTTTGGGACAATTTCGTCTGCCGCGTGGGCACCTGGATCACCTGTCCACCAGCGCTTTCAGCCAGATGGAGGAGGCGAGCTACAAATCGCCCAGGGGCATGACGGTGAACGGATCGCCCAAAGCGGCGTTGCCAGGCAGAGTACGAGACGTTTTCCAGCAGGATCGTGTTGCCCTGGAGAAGCAGACGATGCGCGAGGCGCCCGTGCAAACACTTCCGATGGGCCGCCAGGCGCCGCTGCCGATCCACCAACTGTGCTTGGGTCCGACGTTGCCGCACCGATTCCCGCCAGTGCTTCCGACCTTTCCTCCCCGGTTTGACGCGACCATTGGGCAGGTAGTTGTCCGGATTGTTCGCGCGCCGCTGCCGATCCAGATGTCGTTCCTGCCGTCGCACCACGCGGTCGTCACGCGCCAGTTCGGGACAGAACGGCTGCAAGGAGGCCTCCGCCGGGGTCGTATACGCGATGGTGGATGGTCCTAGATCCAGCCCGACGATGCCTTCGCCCAGGGGATGCTTGGGCTTCTGGTAGGGCATTCCCTCACAGATCAGTTGGGCGAAGAAAAGGTTCTGTCCGCGGATCTTGCGCCGGACCAACCGCACGTATTTGACCCGCGCCGCCAGCCCGTGAGCGAGCACGGGATCTCGTCGCTCCAGGTCCTGCCCGTGCCGCAGCTTGGGCAGATGCGCGAGGAGGGTGAGTCCCTTCCACGCTACCCGGTCGCTCCACCAGGTGAGGCCGGTCTCGTTGCTCTTGCCCTCCACGGTATCAAACTGGTGTCTCCCCTTGAAGCGGACTCGCTTGGCCTGCCTAAATGCGACGCGTTGCACCGCCTGGAAGGCGCGGCTGGCGAGCTTCTGACCGACCGGCGCATCGAGGTGACCCTCAATCCAGTACGAGTCATGCCGGCAATCCTTGGCATACGCCTGCAGCGCTGCCTCGGAGAAGGCATAGGCGGCCCGCGCCGCGCGGAAGGCATCAACGCGTTCCTGGCTTTTCTTTGGGAGATGGCAGGCCTGGTGATACGCCCGGGACTCCCGGACCAACCGCCAACGCCGCACGGCTTCTCCCAAACAGGCGTTATACAGCGCTCGGGCCGCCTCCAGTCGGGCGAGCAGCACCCGTTCGTCATGGGGGGTGACTCGCAGCGGGATCTCACAGATGAACGAGGGCGTGCGGCGGGGACGCTCCGCCGACGTGCTGGCTCCCTCACCGACCGGATTGGCTGGACGCACCGGATCCTGGCTCCGGATCTGGTCGATCTCCGCCCCCTCGTCCCGGGCAGGAGACGCCTCTTCCCCCTCGGTCCCCATCGGGAGCGGGGAACGCGCATCGGCATCATCCGACCGGGTCGGTTGGCGTATGGGGAAGGGTGGGCGTCGACGTTGGTGGCTCATGGGGGAGCGCCCTCCACGGTGGGTGATCCGGCTGGTGGATGGGTCGTTCTGCTCGCCAGGGTCCGGGCAGCCGGGTATTGAACTAATGTTCAGTATCTGTATGATAACACGGGCTGCTACCTCCTGTCAAGGTGGCGTGTACGCTCCGCGGTTGGTCTGAAGCGCGTTCATCCCCTGAATGAATCCATGGGGCAGTCCGCGCTCTCACTGGTTGAGAAAGGAGGTAACTATTCAGCCGGACCCAGAATCGAGAGAGCGGCAGCGGGAACACCATACGTTCTGTGGTGGGCCGCAGCGGTGGGGGAGCACGCTAGGAGTTGCAGAGTGGCTGTAGCGACTCAGCTCGACGTTCAGACGAGAATAGCGGGGTATACTCCCGGCAGAAGCTCGGCACAGAATGAAGAGGTGCTTTCATGTCCTGGCTCAACAGTTTGAACGGCGACTCGCTCTCCTGGTTGCTCCAATGTGATCCAGTGAATCCGGCCATTCGCTACTTTGCTTTGCGCGATCTGCTCGACCGCGCGGATGATGATCCCGACGTGCTTGCCGCGCAGTCAGCGATCATGGCGGAGGGCCCCGTCCCGGCGTTACTCGCTGCGCAGGACCCCGACGGCTACTGGCAGCAGCCCGGCGGCGGGTACGGAAAATATCACGGCACGGTCTGGCAGATCATGCTCCTCGGAGAACTGGGCGCCGATTCTGCCGACAGGCGGGTACAGCGCGGCTGCGACTATCTGCTGGACCACAGTGTGGCCGGGAACGGCGGATTTGCCTTCAACACGAGGCCCGTGCCCAGCGGCGTCGTCCATTGCTTGAACGGCAACCTCCTCTATGCACTGATCCGGCTGGGCTGGCTGGATGATCCGCGCGTGCAGCAGTCGCTGGACTGGCAGGTGTGCGCCATTAGCGGAGGGGACCCGATTCGCTATTATCAGTCCGGCACGAGTGGACCGGATTTCGCCTGCGCGATCAACGAGAAGCAGCCGCGCGCCTGGGGCGCCACCAAAGCCATGAAAGCGCTCATCGCCGTTCCGCCGGAACGCCGTTCGGCAGCAGTGCGGCAGGCGCTGGAGGGCGGTGCTGAGTTCTTGTTGAGCCGCGACCTGTCCAGAGCCGAGTATCCCTACAGCGGCAGGGTGAGTCCAACCTGGTTCAAGCTCGGCTTTCCACTCAGTTACTGGAGTGACGTGCTGGAAACCTATGCGGTGTTGGTTGCGCTGGGCTATGGGGGTGATTCCCGTCTGGAGAACACCTATCGCTGGCTGCTCGGCAAACAGGATCGGTATGGCCGCTGGACGCTGGAAAACTCGCTCAAATCGAAGATGTGGATCGACATCGAGCAGAGGGGTAAGCCGAGCAAATGGATCACGCTGCGTGCGCTGCGTGCGCTGAAGGACCGGGCCAGTTCCGTGGCCGAAACCCACAGGTGACTCGTGCTCTCATTCAAGCTCACGCCGCACCAGGTGGAAGGCAGCCTGTTGGAGAGCCGAGGTGTCTGTGTGCCAACGTATCCATCGCTGTGCTACAGGGGAAACCATTCAGGCACAGCTGGGGGAGATTGGCTGGCTGCTGACGCCCTGGTAGCTCGGCAAGATGCCAAGGGCGCTGGTCGCCTCGGCACCCCGCTTGCGATGCTCCTCGTAGTGCGTGAGCCACTTCGTGTGTTGTGACTGTCTTTGGCCAGTCGCCCCTGCAGGTCCTGCACCTGCATCGTCAGCCACGCGATCTGTTCCCGCACCTGCTCGCGCAGCGCGGTGTTTTCGGCCTCCAATTCGGCAATGCGGTCTTCGAGCGTCATGCTCCCATGCTACACTACAGCGCAACCCTGGCTGAATAGTTACGACTTCCGGAGTGATGCCGAATTTCTCGATTTCATGTCTGGCAAGCGATCTGCCCAAAATACAACCCAATGAAGTACCAAGTATTTGCAATTATGCGTGTGGAGTGGTCACATTGGATAGCATTCAATAATCCTGAGATGTCCTTTGCTTCGGCGCGGAATGAGAGGCCATCACTGGAATTGGCACTGTGCCAAGAGGCATCCGGTACGATAGCAGGAGGCAATCCTATGAGTGATGAGCAGCCAACCTTACCGCTGCCCCGAGCCCGTCCTTCGGGCACTCACTATGGACAATCCCCAGCGAGGCACCCCACCCAGCCGCCTATTCAGCAGTATCCGGTGCAGCCGCAGTTTCCTGATTCTGCCCAGGCGGCGCAGTACCGGTCGACTCCAACCATTCCACCCCACCATAATTCCCCATCGTATACGTCTGACCGGCCGGAGCCGAATTTCCCGACTCGGCAGCGTCCACTCCAACTCCGAAACTGGACTGCGCTGGGAATCATGGCGACGCTTGGGTTGGCAGCGGTCGCTCTCATCTGTATCAGCGTGCTCGCGTTTGCCGGCGCCAAAGGTCATGCAAGCGTCAAAGCCAGCCCCAAGCTAACACACACGAGCTCCCCGACGTCGACAATTCATTCCACCGAATCTAGCACAGCTGAGCCGGGCACGCAGGCCATCATTGCCCCAGTATTGGGCGGCACGGTCAGCGACTTCACCCGGCAATTCGGCCTGCCGGAGGGTCCAACCAACAATGAGGCTGGATCCTGGCAGCAAATCACTCTGGCTGGTCAACCCGTCTCGCTCACGGTGAGCACAGCCCCGCCCCAGGACAGCCAGGACGGCGAGTTACATGTGATGAATGTAATCGTGGAAACGACTCCAAACGTCACCTGGAGCAGTACAACTCAGCAGCAGATTATGGCGGTATTTTTGCCGTCTGATGCAAAGTTCGAGCGGCAGATCTCTACTGGTGTTGGGAGCGAGCGCATCTACACCAGCGCGCACCTGGCGGCCACCTTCACGGCGAGCCTGTTTACCGATCAAACCGATTCACAGACAGTGGCTCCTGGCACATTCGACGAGCAATGCTTCCTCGGCGGCAATGGCGTGCAGTCCGGTGGTGCCGCTAACACCTGTGAGCTCACCTTGGGTATTGTGTATTAGAGGCAGTCTTTCCGCGATCGAGCAAATGATCGACAAACGCCTCGGCGTTCGCGAGCGTCACATCGTCGAGTGTCGCTGGGCGTCCCAGATAATGTTCCCAGAACGCAGAAACCAGGCGTAGCACTTGTTGGTAGTTGCGAATGGTCTTCGCGGAAATCTCCCGTCGGCGCACATCACGCCAGTATTCATCGAGGATAAGCGCCAGCGGGATTACTGGTCTCGACGAGCGAGGGGCCTTTTGCCCAGGGCGCGAATCACCGGTAGATGAAACCATAGCTCCTCACACACGACTGCGGTCGGGGTCCGACCGGGCCAATCCGAGGCAGTGACCACCCGTAGCGTATCCCTTCCGACATAGTGATTTCGAACATTTGTGCTCCACCTGTGCGGCGAGTGTGTCCTGAGTGTGCTCTACATGTGCCCTCTTGGATGGTCCAAATAGAGCAACTGATTCCCGCGCTAAGCGGGTACGAGAAAGAGGAGAGAAGTGGAGCCAGAGACAAAATATGGGAGTCAGGCATCACCTAAACCCCACATGTGGTAGCGGCTCCGGGACGTGGATTCGAACCACGGTTGACTGATCCAGAGTCAGCTGTCCTACCACTAGACGATCCCGGAAAGAGTCCTTCTGCCGGTGCAGTCGGCGCCAGCGAAGAATACCATACCACAGCCATTCGCATATAGCAACCGACTAACAAGCTATGCA
>JBKQTH010000466.1:0-6682 GCA_052143275.1 Ktedonobacterales bacterium
TCTCCGATCTGGTCGGCGGCATCCAGGCCGTCACTCTCGGCGATGAGGAGGCCCGACGCCGCGGCACCCAGAAAACCGTCCTCGAACGCAAGGCCCCTCCCACCTTTGATGTCCTCGTCGAACAGGAGGAGCGCCACCTGATTGGTATCCATATGGATGTGGCAGTTGCGGTGGATGGACTGCTGCGAGGCGAAGCCCAGCAACGCGAGATGCGAGAACGCCAGCCAGACGGATCCATTCGGCGCTGGGTCGACCGTGGGCCACGTGCCGCTAGAACCAATGGAGTGGGTCTACCCACTCGCGAGCTTCCGGTGCAGCGTGAAGACCTGACAGAGCGTCAGTCTCACTCTCGTTCCGCAACTGGCGTTATCGTAGGCCAGCGTCCGACAACCCCCTGGTGGGAGGACCGCCGTGAACGAGAAAGCAATCAGATCCCTCTGGAAAGCGCCGGCGGACGCTGGCTTGACCCTGAGCTGGCCCTAGGGGCGGCCCTGATCGAGCCCGAAGAGTACAGCCAGGTTGAGCAACCGGAGCAGAGGTCAGGCTCGGTCTTTCGCAAACGCCGCATTTATCCCATGGGCATTAATCGTAGCCGTCTCGAACAGGCTATACGTGAGCTAGGTCTACCCGTCGTCATAAGCCGGGATGAACGCGACGCTGATGCCATGCTGGTGCTAAAAAGCCTTTATCGTACCCAGCCTGAGCGGGTGGAGACGGCGCAGCGCGCCGGGGTACCGGTCTATGTACTTCGTGGCTCCAGTATCGAGCGACTGCGCGAGGCCCTGGCTGAGATGTTCCGCTCCGACATTGAACAGGCGCGCCAACCGGCCATTTCACTATCGCCGGACGAGTAAGCGCCGAGAGATAACGTACTCGCGAGTTCGCACCAATATCTGGGCGGATTACCCAACATGCCTGCTCGTAATCCGCCTCCACCCCGCATCCAGGCTCTCATCCCCAACCAGCCAACCGTCCTTCATGGTAACCATTGCTCTCTCTAGAGCGGTGGTGCCGGAGAGAGCTATAATTGCTGGTACCTTTGCCGGACCAATATAGGTGCTCTGGGCATTGCCATCCACAATACAGGAATGCCAGCAATGGCGGCCAGAAGAAGCGCCGAGATCTTCTACGGGAGTTGGCGATGGGTTATGGCTGTTATAGCTCGCGCCAGCCGACGGTCATTGACTGGCGTCCTATTTTCCTATTGCCGGCCGAATGCCAGAGATCAGGCATACCTTGTATGTGGGCTAAGTAACTAGCAGCAGGTGTAGTGCATAACCAGTCTGGGCATATCTAGATCTGGCAGGATAGCGTGCGAGAGGCAAAAAGAGTATGAATTACCAGATTCTTCTGGCGGCTGGCGGGATTGCGCTGGTCAACATTGTGTTGAGCGGTGACAATGCGCTGGTCATTGGCGCCGCAGCCAGCCGCCTCCCCCGCTCTCAGCGGCTGATGGCCATTGCCTGGGGAGGCATCTTTGCGGTAGTGCTACGTCTCATACTCTCGGTAGCAGCAACCGAATTGCTTCAGATCCCTTTGCTTCAAGTCGCTGGAGGAATTATCATCTTCATACTTGCCATCCGCCTACTTCTGCCAGAGAACAGTAGGGTCTCCGAACCGAGCAAAGCCCAAGAACGACTACTCCCCGCCATATTCACCATTCTAGTCGCCGATGTAACCATGAGCCTGGACAATGTTCTGGCGGTTGGGGCACTGGCCGCTGGCAACGTTCCATTGCTGGTGATCGGCCTAATCTCCAGCATGATCTTACTCTTCGCCGCCAGCGCATACATCGCCCGCTTGATGGAGTGGCTGCATTGGCTGATTGACGTCGCCGCCATCGTACTGGCCTGGACCGCAGCCACCCTAGTATTGGAAGACCCCAAGACAGCGCACATTTTCCATTTGACCGGCAATCAACAGCAAGCAGCTCATCTTGGGCTGGTAGCGCTAATTATCTTGATTGACCTCTTTATTCGCGCAGCGCAGGCTCACTCACAGCGAAGCGGCGCCACCTCGGGTGATGGCCATCAAAAACAGGAACTTTCACCAGCCATTCCTCCACAAGCACGGCTTCCCGAGCCACCTGGTAGATGAAGCGCGGCTGCTTCGGCTGACTCTCTCGACAGAGTGACCAGAGTGGCATGCACCACTGTTGCTCAGATGCCACTTCTGGCATACTCAGAGAGAACCTCTTAGTGGCAGGCAGAATCGGCTGGTTGGCCATGTGGAGTGGTGGAGAAAGAGATATGCTGCTTTCTAGCGATCAAGTACTGGCCCTGGCGCCCGATACCACTTCGGCTGCCGCCGGGAAAAAGCTGGCCAACGTGCGTTACTGGCGTAACCTTGGCCAGAGCCCCCTGGCAGCCTGGGGTGAATGCCAAGGGAGCGCTTTATATCAGGTACGGGTAGAACTCGCGACCTTTGCCGTCAAATGCACATGCCCCAGCCACAAATTTCCCTGTAAACACGGGCTTGGCCTCTTGCTTTTAGCCACGGACGCCAAAATCGTTCCGAGCTCAGAGCCACCCGAATGGGTCATGGAGTGGCTCTCTAAACGCGCTGCCACCACACACAAATCTGAGAAACAGCCACCCGAGTCCCGGTCGGTGACGCCGAAACAGGACCAACGTAAGCGAGTTCAGAAACGCGAGGCTCTGGTTTCTCAGGGGCTGAATACTCTCGACCTCTGGATGAGTGATCTCATACGAAACGGGCTGGCAAGTGTAGAGACTCAAGGTGTGGCCTTCTGGGAGCGCCAAGCCGCACAACTGGTAGATGCCCAGGCGCCAGGTGTTGCCGGTCGAGTTCGGCAGCTTGCGGGAATATCGGGATCACGGCCGGACTGGCCTGATAAGCTGTTAGACAAGCTTGGGCGCATGGCGCTGCTCACCCATGCCTATCGCTACGGTGATACGCTGAATTCCGCTCTCTATCAGGATGTACGCCAGCTCATCGGTTGGACCATGTCAAAAGAAGAGCTGATGTCAACGGGTGAGAAAGTCACCGATGAATGGTACATACTCGGCCAGTGGGACTACGAGGAGGAGAAGCTTCGCGTCCAGAACACCTGGCTGCTTGGTGCTGCGACACGCCGAAGCGCCCTGATCCTCCAATACTCTGCCTTAGGCCGTCCCTATAGCGAGACATTCGTATGCGGGTCACGGCAAATCGGAGACCTGTACTTCTATCCGGGTGCGGCTTCCATCCGGGGGTATCTTGCTAGTCGGCAGGGTGAGAGCGCCCCCATTAGCGAGATACGTAGCGCTGACGAAACCATAGATGAGTTTCTTCAGCACCAGGCTGAACTACTGGCCCGTCAACCCTGGCAAGAACACTTCCTGCTGGTGCTGCGTGGAGCACTACCGGTTGCTCCGGGGACGGCTGAAACATGGTATATTCGTGACCGCACCGGCGCCGCGCTGCCGCTCCGCAGGGCTGGGCCCTGGCTTCTCCTCGCTCTCTCTGGTGGTATGCCACTAGATTTTGTTGGAGAGTGGGATGGAGAGACGGTACTGCCGCTTGCAGTAACTGTAGATGGCGCCTATCATGCGCTCTGGAGGGCACCCTGATGAGCTTGATGGACCCCATGGTACAGGCGGCGCTGGTTGGCACGAGAGTGAAAGGCACCGTTGACATCACAACCGGCACCGCCATCGATTCCTTGCCGGTGCCGCCCGGTGACAAAGAGCGTGCATTGCTGCTACAGGCCGGGGCACGCTCTATCTACGCTATGGCGGGCTACATACCGGCCGAAGTAGCCGCGCCGGAGGCTCCTCTCGCAGAAGACCTGACGATCTGCTCGCCCTTAGTAGCTGAGCTGTTGAAGCTCCTGCTCGACGGCACAGAGGATGAGTTACAGATCCTGGCTTTTAGGCGAATGCGGGACGCACGGCTGGTTTTGGCTCCAGAGCTGCTGCCTAAGGCTCTTGATACTCGGGATAAGGAAAAACGCCGTCTGCTTCATCCGCTCTTAGGGAGACGAGGACTCTGGCTTAGCCAGTTCAATCCTGCATGGGCCTGGGTTGGCGACCTACTGGACGCGCAGGAGGGCGCCGTACCTGACAATGCCAGAGCGCTCTGGCAGGAGGGTACAAAGGGACAGCGTACTGAGGTTCTGCGCCGTGTCCGGGAAGCGGATCCAGGACTTGCCCGTGAGTGGATCCTGGAAACCTGGAAACACGAGAAACCGGAGCTTCGCGCTGAACTGTTGAGCGTGCTGAAAGTGAGTCTTGGCCCCGATGACGAACCCTTTCTGGAGCAGTCTCTCGATGACAGAGCCGGCATCGTCCGAGCGGCGGCTGCCGACGCCTTACGCGGTCTTACCACATCAGCGTTGTCGCGGCGAATGCTTGCGCGAGCCGATTCTCTGCTTACCTATTCCGGAGGCAGCCTACAAGCAAGTCCTCCTACAGCCATAGATGCCGGCTGGCAACGAGACGGCATCCCCGCCAGAGCCGGCGGAACTGGGAGCAGTGCACCGAAAAGTGAGCGGGCCAACTGGCTGCTGCGAGTGATTTCATGCGTGCCGCCGCGGCACTGGGAAGAGCGATTCTACCTGACGCCCGAAGCCCTCATTGCCGCTGCCAGCCAAACCAAATGGGAAAGTGCACTGCTTGAGGGCTGGACGAATGCCGCGGTGACCTATGGCCAAGAGTCCTGGATGACGCCGCTCTGGAGTCGCTGGACCCGGCCGGCGGACAAGAGCAGGAAGAATGAGGCTCGGCCAGAATTCGGCAGGATGTATACTCTTCTCGCGCCGCACTTGCCGGGGGCTCTACAAGAGGAGATTGCCAAGCGTCTCATGAGCGCCACGTCGGGGGAGGTCGGCCTGGTGTGGCATGAGGTACTCTCGTTAGTAACCGCGCCCTGGTCAATGGCCCTTGCCGAAGAGTATCTGCGGGGCTTACAGGCTTTCGTGGCCCATCTGGATGCCAAATCCTCTAACCCTGATCCCTGGGCCGATACCTTAACCATTGCTGTCACCGCATTGCCGATGGAATGCCTTAGCGAAGCCGCTAGACCGCTCAAGGTGCCGGCGGAGAATCGCAACTGGCGCATCCAAAACTTCCAGACCTTGCTTGACAACTTTTTGAACAACATTCAACTGCGGGCGCGAATCGAACAGGAGATAGCCAAGTGAGCAAGAATCCGGCTAGCGTTTCGGCCACTGGGGTAGCCACTGTCACTGATAAAGCAGCCCAACTGCAAGCTGTACTTCGCCAGCATGCCGAACAGCAATACCAGGAAGAGCTGGCTGAAGTGGCAAAACTGGACGACCGCCACCGTCCACCCAATTGGAAACTTTCGCCGTGGGCAGTACGCACCTATCTGCTGGGCGGCAGGTTAGCAAATGGGTTCGCGGTCTCGCCTAAATACATAGGGAATCCACGCCTGATTGAGATCGCCATCGCTACTCTTGCCACCGATCGCGCGCTCTTGCTCTACGGCTTGCCAGGCACCGCAAAATCCTGGACTAGTGAGCACATCTCCGCGGCGGTGGCCGGCGACTCCACCATGCTGATACAGGGCACCGCCGGAACCGACGAGAGCGCCATCCGTTACGGCTGGAACTACGCCCGCCTCTTAGTCGAGGGTCCATCGCCGGCGGCTCTGGTAGTGAGTCCCATGATGACCGCCATGCAGGAGGGCAAGATTGCCCGAATCGAAGAGCTAACCCGTATACCGGCCGAGGTACAGGATACCCTGATCACAATTCTCTCGGAGAAAACCTTGCCGGTACCTGAGCTCAACATGGAAGTGCAGGCTCGCAAGGGCTTTAATGTCATCGCCACGGCCAATAACCGTGATAAAGGGGTTAACGAGCTCTCCAGTGCACTCATGCGCCGGTTCAATACCGTCGTGCTGCCGCTTCCAGCCACCATTGAAGAAGAGATCGATATCGTTGAACGCCGCGTCGCCAGTCTGGGTCAAGCTCTGGAACTTCCAGCCGAAAAACCAGCACTGGAGGAGATTCGCCGGGTGGTAACCATCTTCCGGGAACTGCGTGACGGCATAACCTCTGACGGTAAGACCAAGGTGAAATCGCCAAGTGGTACGCTCTCAACCGCCGAGGTCATCTCGGTTATGACCAACGGCTTAACTATGGCTGCCTACTATGGAGACGGCGTGCTGCGGGCGGGCGACATGGCCGCCGGCCTTACCGGCGCGATCATCAGGGACCCGGTCCAGGACCGCATAGTCTGGCTGGAATATCTTCAAACCGTGGTCAAAGAGCGAGATGACTGGAAGGACCTCTATCGCGCCTGCCATGAGGTGCTCTAAGATGTCCCTGTATATCTATGGTGTGCGCCACCATGGTCCGGGCTGCGCTCGAGCGCTGCGAAGCGCCCTCACGGTGCTTCAACCAGATATTGTGCTGGTTGAAGGCCCGCCAGACGCTCAGAGTGTTCTGCCACTGCTGCGCCACCCCACCATGAAGCCGCCAGTGGCGCTACTCATCTACCCCCCGGACCAACCACAGCTGGCAGTCTACTACCCCTTTACCCATTTTTCGCCTGAATGGCAGGCGCTGCAATATAGCCAGGAGCGGGGAATCACCGCCCACTTCATGGACCTGCCCCAGGCAATTCAGCTGGCCAACGAGCTGCCTAGTCCAGGTAGCCCCATTCCAGCGGCCAGTAGCGAGCCAGGAGACGTGCCCGCTGCCGCCGGGGGAAGG
>JBKQTH010000467.1:0-5178 GCA_052143275.1 Ktedonobacterales bacterium
GCTGATCCTTTCTTGGAGCAAACATGCTCAACATCTGCGCTTACTAATCTCCTGATTCTCACTGCTTGGGCAGAAAAGGGTAATAGATTGAGTAGGTAGAGTGCTACCATGTAGAGATAACTCCGGCATTCAGCAGCGCCGTGTTATCGGGCACACGTTGTTGCCGGCGTAAAGAGACACTTCCCGAGGGTATAAAATGGCGAAAACTCAGATACGATTTGTGTGCCAACAATGTGGTTATGAGAGCGCGAAGTGGATGGGGCGCTGCCCAGATTGTGGGGACTGGAATAGCCTTGTCGAGACGGTCATTTCCACTGCGGCGCGTAGCGGCGGTGGCCGGGCCGGTGCTGTATCCCTAGATGGCAGACGCGCCATCCCGGTGCCATTACCACAGGTACAGGCCGCTGGCTATCAACGTATTCTAACAGGGTCACTTGAATTGGATCGCGTGCTTGGAGGCGGGGTTGTTCCTGGTTCAATGGTGCTACTGGCAGGTGATCCTGGTATCGGCAAATCCAGCTTGCTTCTACAGGTGGCTGGTACGGTTGCGGCCAAGGAGGGCGAGGTACTCTATGTCTCGGCCGAAGAATCGGCTCAGCAGGTGAAGTTACGAGCAGAGCGATTGGGGATAACGACGGAACAACTCTTGCTACTCCCCGAGACAGAGATTGAGACAATTTTAGAGGTAGTCGAAAGTAAGAAACCCGCGCTGGTCGTAGTTGATTCGATTCAGACGGTGGGCTCGACAAGTATTTCGTCACCTCCAGGTAGCGTTGGCCAGGTGCGTGACGCTACATTGCGTCTCATGCGCATGGCCAAAAGCTCCCAGGTTCCGGTGTTCATCATTGGCCACGTCACCAAAGAAGGGATGGTAGCTGGTCCTCGTGCACTGGAACACATCGTGGACGCAGTGTTGTATCTTGAAGGTGAGCGCTTCCACTCTTACCGGTTGCTTCGGGGGGTGAAGAATCGCTTTGGTGCGACTAATGAGGTTGGGGTTTTTGAGATGCGTGGCGAGGGTATGGTTGATGTGCACAACCCTTCGGCAATCTTCCTTACCGAGTATACCGGGCACGCACATGGATCCGCCGTCATTGTCAGTATGGAGGGAACTCGGCCATTGCTGGTGGAGGTTCAGGCGTTGGCCACAACCACCGCTTTCGGGACGCCTCGCTGTACAACCAACGGCCTGGACCACAATCGTGTCCTTATGTTACTCGCGGTATTGACCAAGCGAGTTGGCCTGGCGCTCGGCAATCAGGATGTATATGTGAATGTTGCCGGTGGGTTTAGCCTTGGGGAACCAGCGGTGGATCTCGGGGTGGCGGCGGCGGTTGCATCAAGCTATCGTGAGCGGCGAGTCGCCCCCGAGACAGTACTGGTAGGCGAGGTGGGTCTAGGTGGTGAGCTTCGGTCGGTGACACACGGGCCGGCACGTATACGTGAGGCCGCAAAACTGGGCTTCAAGCATTGCATTGTGCCAAAATCCGGAGCGCACCATGAACAGGACTTAGCGGGGAATGCCGGAGGTAGCATAGAGTTACTACGCGCGGCGACTCTTGGCGAGGCTCTAGCCATTGCACTCGAGTATTGACCTCTAAGTACTAAAATGACCAGCCAAGTTATATACTGGTGTAGATAGTTTACTCTCTTGCAATTTAGACTGTAGCTGGTAGCCGTCAGGATGATGTGGTGCTGCTCTCGGCGCTTTCTTCAAGAGAGAAAATGACCAGAAACAGGGGAGAGGAGGAGCATTCTTAGCCTGAGATCGTCGGTGGACTGGTGGAGAATAAAGCGGGCACACGTCTTTTTGAATGCAATCCTACTAGCGGGGATTGATCCGGCTGAACCACTGCACTTATCGACGTCGTGTATGCGGCGTACGCGTGCTGATTCGAACTGCTCCACCGCCCCATAAAACGCATGAAGCAGACCGCTTACTGCTTCTGCCAGTAGAGTGAGCCATACAGGGTATGGCTCACATGGAGGATGGGAATGTCAATCAAAACCGGTATCCGTTTGGTGGGGAGCGTAGTGGTCGCTATCATAGCGGTGCTCGTTTCCTTTGATAGAGATCCTCGCCACCAGTTTATTGGCCTGGAAATAGGTATTATATTTGCCTGTGCGGTTGTCGCATTCATTATTAGTCCCTACGTGACCCTGATACCGTATCACTGGATACGGGAAAAGATTCGCCATGCCGCGGTCAGCGATCTCATCGCCGGCGCGATCGGTCTCATCGTTGGTCTGTGTATTGCTGCCCTGGCCAGCGCCCTCATTTCCCCGATCAAGATCTTCGAGATTGGCCAATGGCTGCCGATTCTAGTCGCGTTTGCGCTGGCTTACACCTGCACCGCGGCGGCAGTCTGGCGCAAGGAAGACTTCGCCCGATTGTTTGGATCTATGATCGGCGCAATTGGTGCGGGGCGGCGGTCAGCGGCTCGTGAAGAGCCGGAAGTCGAGGAGGGCGAGGAACGCGAGGAGCTACCCAAGCTACGCGGTCGCTTTGGCAAAAAACCCAGTAGAAACAGCGAAAACAAGATTCTAGTGGATACCAGCGCGATCATCGACGGGCGCATAGCCGATATCACCGAGACCGGCTTTGTCTCCGGCATGCTGGTGGTGCCGCGCTTTGTCCTGGAAGAACTTCAACATATCGCCGATTCTGCCGACACCATGCGCCGGAATCGAGGTCGACGTGGGCTGGATATCTTAAAGCGCCTACAGAAGGATCCATCGGTAACGGTTGAGATTAGCGATGCCGATGCCGAGAACACGACTGAGGTCGATGCCAAGCTGGTGAAACTGGCACGCCAGTGGCACACTCCAATCATCACCAATGATTTCAACCTCAATCGCGTCGCCGATCTTCAGGGTGTGAAAGTTCTCAACATCAACGAACTGGCGCACGCGGTGAAGCCTATTTTGTTACCCGGCGAAGATATGACCATCAAGATCATGCAGGATGGGAAGGAGTTAGGTCAGGGTGTCGGTTACCTTGACGATGGCACCATGATCGTCGTCGAGGGGGGTAAGTCCTACATGGGAACCACCATTGACGTGACGGTGACACGGGTGTTGCAGACCGTCGCTGGGCGGATGATCTTTGCTCATCCCAAGAGTCCGAGTGCCAGTGGCACCCCGTCCATACGCCGTACCGGCACCGCATAGTGCCTTATGCATTATACTGAACAATTGCGCGCCGGAGAGATATACTGGATAGACTAATCGGCCCACCATCGGCTCTCCGATGGTGGGCCGATTCTTGCGAATCCTCCGGAGATAGTTTAGCTACCCCGAGTCCAGTTGCAGCAAACTGGCATTATTTGCCTCTTAGAGGGTGGTTTCCTATGCAAGACGAGAGGATCCCACAAGCCCCCCAGGTTGACGAGCCAGCCGAGCCACTGGCTCATCCTCTACCCCTGGATCAAGATCAAGACCTACAGGACTCATGGGAATATCACCGGAACTGCCTCCTGGCCGTAGTCTATCCTGATAAGAACCGGGCAAGCAAGGTGCTCAAGACGCTCAAGAAGCTTGAGTCTCCCAAGCTGATCGACCTGGAAGATGCGGTGTATGTGACCAGGGACAAGAAAGGTGGAACCCAGCTTCGGGAGCCGGGGTTCTTCCGGAAAAAGAATACCATCGGTGACTCGATTGTCGGGATGGTGGCAGGCTCGATTCTGCTTACCCCTATTGACGGAGCTACACTCGCGGTAGCCACTAGCACAGTCAGGTACAAGGTCTCGAATATCCATATCGAGGACCGATTCATTTTGGACGTGCGTGCCGGGATGCAGCCGAATAGCTCAACCATATTTCTGCTGGTGGGGAGAGCCTCACCAGCCGAGGTTATACCTCGTATCACCCCCTATGGTGGCACCATCCTGCAGACCTACCTTACGCAGGACGAGAAGACTCGCCTAGAGGCGGCTCTCAAGGCATCCCGAGTTCATTGAGGTACAGTTTGGTACCTTGAAGCATCAATCTAACACTCCCCGAAGCATCAATCTAACACTCCCCTCACCGCGCTCAAATTCTCTAACTCTCTCGCGGGGCCCAGGGCCCGTCTTGCCGATTGCCGCCTCGCGCGATGATACAATACCGCCGAAGTAGTAGCTGGCGAGCCGATGGAGGTAACTATGGATCTGGGTTTGGCCGGGCGAGTAGCTCTAGTAACGGCGGCGAGTCGCGGCCTGGGCCTGGCCGCTGCCAGGGCGTTGGCCGCTGAAGGAACTTCTCTAGTAATCTGCGCCCGTGGCGCAAAGCAACTTGAGCAGGCGACCAATGAACTGCGAGCAAAGGGTGCGCGGGTAGAAGCGCTCTCACTCGATGTGTCCGCTCCCGAAGCTGCGACTCAGTTAGTGGGGATGGCACGTGAACAGTTCGGTCGTCTTGACGTCCTGGTGACTAACGCCGGTGGCCCACCACCCGGCGGCTTCGCCAAGGTGGGTGATGCCGATTGGGAACGAGCTTTTCAATTGACGCTGATGAGCGCCGTACGGTTGGTGCGGGCAGCGTTGCCGCTTCTACAGGCAAGTGGGCAGGGACGCGTGATCAATCTCGTTAGTACCAGTGTCAAACAACCGATGGACGACCTCGTACTCTCCAATGCACTGCGTTCGGCGGTTATAGGATTGTCGAAGACCCTCTCAAGGGAAGTGGCCCGGAGCGGTGTGACGGTGAACAATGTGCTGCCGGGAATTATCCTCACTGATCGCCAGCGCGAACTGCGTGGCGCTGATGCGGCGCGGCGCGGTATCAGCTTTGAGACTGCTATTGAGGAGGTAGGTCAGGGTATTCCGGCCGGTCGCGTCGGCCAGCCCGAAGAAGTGGGCGCTCTGGTGGCATTTCTAGCGTCGGTGCAGGCATCGTACATTACGGGTACCAGCATCCAGGTGGATGGCGGTCTGGTTGCCGGAATGCTGTGACCTGGACCGAGATCTCGGTCCAGGTCACAGTGCTTAGTCGGCGCCTGAACTTTCTCATGGACAGAGAAAGTTCAGGCGTCTCGGCTCCTCTCGTTCGAAGACGAGCGGAGCCATCTGGTCAGACCACTGACTAGTGGGCCGTCAGATACATGGTCTGCCAGGAGGTTGGTCCGCTCAGCGACGGAATACCTCCGGCGGGGATGTACCAGCCATGGACGTAGGGTTGCACGTTCCAGAACTGCTTCTG
>JBKQTH010000468.1:0-7438 GCA_052143275.1 Ktedonobacterales bacterium
ATCAATTTCTCTCAACCTCTTGCACAGAGAAGGTCTTTCTCGGTTGGTTCAATGTATCCCGCAACCACAAGGCGTGGTTATCTAGGCGCCTTTGATCGACTCTACACGCTGCGACCACACACCGGGCCAGCTGGGGATGTAACCGGCACGAGCCATCTGATACGGCGATCACGTCGCCATAGCGCAGCGTCGTTCGTGAGAGAAAGTCGAGCACCAGCCCGTCTACGGTACCGCGTTCGCATTCCATGAGGTCGTACACCAAACTATCCCGGCCCCCTTTATCGGCATGCAGGAATCCGCAGGTAACATCAAAGCCAAGACCGGTAAGCGCCTGGCGAGACTGCCCTTCCAGGATGGCGTACGCATAGTTGAGGACCGCGTTGAGGGGGTCCACCGCGTGCCGAGCATTCCCACCTGATGACACTGGCGACGTTCGATCTTGTGCGGCGAGCCAGTGCGGTGGGACCCGCTTGATATCGGCTTTACCCCAGTGGAGCGGCCAGCCTACCCAGGAGTTGAAATACGCCGCTGCGGTTCTGGCTTCATAGGTACGTACCAGGTCTACCGACATCAGCCAGGGCGGTAACTCGTCAAGACGTAGCCAGGCAACGGCGGTACCCAGGACATCAAGCGCCCGAATCCGGCCAGGTAAATCTGGGTGGCTGGTAAGGGTTTCTCGTTGGGCGGTTAACTTGCGCCGTAAGAGTTCCTGACAAATTGGAACATCTTGCCCGGTTACCTCTGCGAAATACTGGCGGCGGCGAAGTCCCGCATCTGCCCGATTGCTGGGAGTGAGCAGAGACAGGAGATACCCCAATCTATCCACTAAGAACAGGGTAATACCCTGCTCCGCGCACCAGTGGACCGCCGGGAAGGACACAGAACCTTTCGGATCAAGGCAGACAATGCGGGATACCTCATGGACGCCACGCCAGAGGGTATGCACCAATGGAGTCTGGGGATGATGGGTACGACCTTCGGTCACGACGAGGGCGTCATGCTCTACCCGCAGACCCGCGCCATATCCTGCCAGAATGATCGTACGCCCATCATCTCTGGCAATCGTACGGGCCAGCAATCTGGTTGCTAGCCCCTCGTACCTATTGCCAGCCGCCAGGTAGGCTAGGCTGTCGCGTTCCACTTGCTGCTCAGGGGTCAGTGATGACGGTGCTGCAACCGGTGGCGGCAGTGTGGCTTGAAGCGCATCGAGCCGGGCTTTCCGAAGTTGAGCGCCCATCAATTCGCCGGAGGCCCGTCGGCGCCGGTTGGCGATGCGCCGCTTCTCAGCGGCAGCCCCACCATGAGCAGGATCTCGTCCTTCGGCTCGCATGGCGGCCAGCTTGTCCCGACGGTACGCCATATTGCACGCACGCGAACAGTACTGCGCCGTCTCCTCGAACCCTGTGAAGGGGTGAAACTCGGTTCCGCAGCGGACACAGGTCAGGAGCACGGTTCGGTTTCGTCGCTCCCTCGGCAGAGAAGTAGACATAGAAAACGCCTCGCTTTCTGGATGCGAGGCGCTAGACGTAGAGTATGGCAGGAACCTACAATGAGGCCAGCCCTTACGCTACCAAACCTAGCGCCGGGGTCAGAGGGCCGTTCCTGGTACCAACAGGAGCGGCTCTCGCCTATAAAGTTGTCTGATATGGTTACCTAGACTTCATCTTCTGCCTGATACCTATTGTACTACACCGGAATGATCTCCCGTAATGCAGAGATGAATGCGTCTGGTTTCGCTTCCGCTTGCTTTGCCAGTCGCTCTACTCGTCGCCGCTGTACAGAGTCCACTTGGCCCTGGCGCTGATACTCTAAAAGCAGCAGTAATCCCAGGGCGACTATGGCTCCAATAATCAGCACTCGTGTGGTCGCATCCTGTTCTTCATCAAACGCCGCAAGTAGCAATGCAACTGCCCCCACACTAACGGCCCCAGCTGCTACCAGCTCCGGCGATAGCCCAGGAGCGGGGCGTCTCCTGCTCGCCATCTGCGAACGACTCCTCTCTGATCAGGGCCTGACCTACATCTTCATGGATACGGACAGCGTCACCCGTATCCAACCGGCGGCGCGTCCAGACCGTGGTAGACTACTTCACGCCGCTCAACGCCTATGCGGATGGCGGGTCACTGCTCGATTATGAAGACCAGAACTACGCTATCGACCCAAACAACCCAAACACGATCGACAACACCCGGCTGGAACTGCTGTATGGTCTCGCGACCAGTGCGAAACGCTATGTCGAGCTCAATGTTCGAGAACACCCCGAGACGGGCGAGAAACGGCCCATGGTCCGCAAGTTCACCAGTCATGGTTTAGGCCAATGGGGTCGGCGTGATCAGGAGGAGTATACGCTGCCCAGCTATATGGACCCACCGCAGACGTTTCGTGAGTTGGCGGATGAACAGGGCAATGTTGTGAAGGATGCAGAAGGGAACCCGGTACGTATCCCCGATAGCACGTCGCTGGGTGGACCTCTCTGGGTCTACCGCCTGCAGTGGGACTATGCCTATACGATGCTGAATGGACATTATCCGAATGGCGAGCCGCTCTACGTTGACAAGGACGGGGTGCCCTGGTATTTCCCACCGGCTGACGAGTGGCTGGCGGTGCCAGCGTTCTATCAATTGAGTGTCGAGACCTGGGCGGACTATCAGCGCATCAAGCGCTTACCGGGCTGCGTCCTGGTGGCTTCATTATGGTCTATCCCAGTCCAGACGACGCACGCGACCCGCTTAGTCATATCGTGGTGGGCGGTGAGATCATCCGACCCTATGAGACAGGTGTGCCTGGACAGGACATTGGAGAAGAGTCGGGAGAGGCCATGGCGGGGCAGCTGGAGCAGGTACTCAGCGAGACGCTGCTCTCTCGTGAATCGAGGGTGCTCTATTTCCCCTTACGTCACTTCGGGCGCTCAGGCAGCACAGGCGCTGACTCGTGGCGATATACGCCGCATTGGGGATAATAAGGCGGTGTCACCGGATACCAAGCTCAAGAGCATGCATGCAGTCGTGACCCAGTATTTCACCCATGGGGAAGCGAAGGCGGCCAATCCCTATGGGGTTGGTGAGCTGACTCGTCGTCATATCGAGGTACAAGGGGTTGATATCATTGGCAAAGAGAGTAATCGGCTCGCACAATCGGCGGCTGAGGATACGGCAAATGTCCTGGGCGGATTTGAACAGTTTGGTGGCCGAAACTATGGCGCGACGGGCTCGGCGGATACACCAAAGCCACCCAGCAAGACGGCGCAGCAAGCTCCAGCAAGAACACATCAGCTACGCCCTTCATCGCTCTTCGATGAAGATATGCCCGACCTGTTGGCGGCTTCGTGTCTATCACGTAGGACGATTGAACGCGTGGCAAAGAGTGAGTACGAAGCAGCCCCTGACACCCTGGCGGCGCTGGAACTGGCGATGCAACTGCTGGACCCCGCCAATCCGCACGGCATTGCCAGCTGGCGTGAGATCGTCACAGTAGAGGAGCTGGCGCAACTACTCGATACTACTTGCCAGGACGCCCAGGACCGGATCAGGGGACGCAAGACCTGGACAGCATCCGAACGCACCCAGCTCATCCTATTCCTAACGGAGAGGCGAGCGACTTGGCTAGCTTTCCTGATGAGTGCAGGTGCTCGTTGTGTTCACGGCAGGAATCGAGACGGGAAGCCGAAAAACCCATCTCCTGGATATACCGATGCGAGCTGCGAAGGCGGGAGAGACTACGGAGGGCATTCATAACATTGAGAAGGTCCGTCGCTTTGACCTATGCCGCCACCATCGTCGTCGCTATAACCGCCTAAGCTGCCAGTATGACCCGATCTCATCCGTTCGCCCACCACAAGTTAACGAGTCTCTGGGAGCCTCGCAGTTGCCAGGCGTAACGTTCTTCGTAACGCTTGCGAGACAGGCACATGGTATTCTGGAACCAGAAGGTACCCATTGTCATGTTTAAAAAAGAGGTGGTGACCGATGAGCCAATCGGCAGCGTCGTCAGAGCCTGCTGGGAATCTTGCTCCCAGTGCTCCTGACACACGCTTGCACGGGCGCTGGTTGCTCGTTGCTCGCGTGGGCTGGATTGCGCTAACGCTTCTGGTACTGACGCTCAGCGCCATGGCCATTCCCAGGGCTGACGCGCTACTGCAAGCGGCCTGCCAACCGGGTGCGTTGTGCGTCAGCGGCATTACCCCGGCTGATCTGCGCCAACTCCAGCAGCATGGTCCCTCGCCAGCTTTCCTCGCGGCCTACCAGATAGGTGGCGATGTGGGAACTGTGCTGATCTACACAGCGCTGGCCGCGCTGATCTTCTGGCGACGATCAGCTGATCGGATGGCGCTCTTCTGCGCCTACATACTGGTGTTATTCGGAGGCGCCACCTATACCGGTCTCTTTGACATCGGTCTGCGGACGCTGTCACCTGTCTGGTATGGGCTGGTCGGGGGGCTGGAACTCCTGGCTCAGGTGAGTGTCCCGACCTTCTTTTTACTCTTCCCCTCTGGTCGGTTTGTGCCCCGCTGGACCCGGTGGTACGTGCTGCTCGGAGCTATCTATGAAGTGTGGTACGTCTTTGTCAATGCGGGCCTTAGCCAGAGCTCTGCAGGTAGCCTGGTGTTTGCGGTCTTGCTACTTAGCCTGGTTGGTTTTCAGGTCTATCGCTACCGCCGCGTTTCCACCTTCCAGGAGCGCCAGCAGACCAAGTGGGTGGTTTTTGGTCTTGCTCTTGCCCTGGGCGGCCTTGCGCTATTCACTATCAGCGCGACTCTCTTCCTTCCTCCGGAGCTACTGAACTCGCCGGTAGCAGCAGCACTGCTTCCGTCTACCGTAGGCTATGGCCTGCTGCTTTTCATTCCCATTTCGATTGCCATCGCCATTCTGCGCTCACATCTCTACGATATCGACACCCTCATCAACAAAGTGCTGGTCTATGGCCTGCTCACCGGCATTCTGGGCGCTATCTACGCCAGTCTCATCATTGGGCTGGAGAGCCTAGCAGGGCTCATTATAGGCCCGTCAGTGCAGCGGCCCGTGGTACTGGTGATCTCCACGTTGGCCATCTTCGTGCTCTTCCAGCCGGT
The DNA here is from genome assembly GCA_052143275.1 of Ktedonobacterales bacterium. Taxonomy (GTDB): domain Bacteria; phylum Chloroflexota; class Ktedonobacteria; order Ktedonobacterales; family JADMIN01; genus JAJPKE01. The sequence goes on from JBKQTH010000468.1 coordinate 5,069, forward strand.
GCGCACGCGCCTCCAGTCGATTATTGATCGCCGCTTCTACCGCCACAAGTATGATGCAGAAAAGACGCTGGCGGCCTTCAGCGCCACGCTGCGCCAGGAGGTAGACCTAGCGCAGTTGCGCGAGCAGCTCATCGCAGTGGTACAGGAGACAATGCAGCCGGCGCAGGCCTCACTCTGGCTGCGGCAGCCGGAACAGCATCCCATCGAACAGGTGTACCGTTTGGAACCACACAGCCAGCTGCCCACTAAGCCAACCCCAGACTGAGCAGTACGCCAGCTCAAAGAATGGAGACTAGGTCATGGCCGGTGACACATCAGGGGCACCTCGCGGTCATAGAACATTGGTTAAGAACTGGCTTTAGACCAAGCTCAATCATTGAAACTCAGCAGTGTACTATGGAAGCAGGGTAGCAGAAATGACAAGCGCACGGTGTACTTTATGCTCAGTTGGTATGAAATGCACGACTTGCGTTACAGTGGCGAGTGGAACTCAGCAGTGGAAGTCAGCAGGGTAGAGCGACGTTGACAAGCATACGGCATGCGTCACGCTTGCTTGCTAACAAACCGGGAAAATTCAGGATTCACGGTGATTTGGTGCTGATGAAGGTGGTAGTAAGTATATTACCCCATTGGTGAAACAGGCGGGAAATATAGTGGCTGCGCCACATATTGCAGGGAGCACTCTGCCCTATGCTGCTGGAATAGTGATACTGTAACCGCGCGCGTCTTCGCCGATACAGGTGTTTACTGGTCAAGAGAAAGGGAAGGCCCGACAATGGCCGATGCGCACGATGCAGTATATCAGACGCTAATTCCCGTCGCCGAGGAGCTGCGTGGGCCGCGCGTCGTGCTGCGCCGCCACCGCGCCAGCGACGCAGCCGAACTGTTCGCTGCGCTGGAAGCCTCACGCGAGCGACTCGCTCCCTGGATGCGCTTCCCCAATCCGCTCCAAACCATCGAGGCGACACGCGATTGGTTGATCCACCTTGAGGCACGATGGCTGCTGCGGGAGGCGCTGAGTTTCGCCATCCGGCATGGCGAGACGCAGGGCTACTTGGGCGGTGTCGACCTGCATTCAATCGCGTGGGAGCGGCGCTTCTTCGCGCTCGGCTACTGGCTTCGTTCCGGCGCCGAAGGGCACGGTTATATGAGCGAGGCGGTGCGGCTCGTGACCGACTACGCGTTCACCGCTCTTGGCGCCAACAAAGTCGCCCTGCGCTGCGACGCCCGCAACCTGCGGAGCGCTGCCGTCGCGGAGCGGCTCGGCTTTGTGCGTGAGGCGCGGCTGCGTGGTGAGGCGCTCACGACCGATGGCGCGCTCGCCGACGAGCTGCAATACGCCCTCACCCGTGATGATCCCCGCTGGCCGATCACCCAGAGCCCGCAAGGATCGGCGCCGTGACCACGCGGGTACCGGTGCACCCAGGCAGAGCTCTACCAGTCGCCGGCAATGGTGCACCGATCATGGCCTGCTGCCACAGCGCGCGCTGCCAGGTCTCCATCTGGTAGGCCCTGTCAATGCTACTGATCTCCTGAACCTCTGATGGCAATGCGGTAGCTCAATTTCGGGTTTCAGGTGGCAACCTGGCTCCTAGAGTACTACGAGACAGGCGAGAGCGACCACTGCTGGTTCGTCCCGCCGTTACTGGGCCACTGAATGACCGGAGCGGAATCAGCAGTCGATGCTCCCGAAACGTCGACGAGCAGGCCGCTGTTGCGACTGGTGATGGTGTAGTAACCTCCGCCGACGCTGGTGAAGAGCCACTGCTGGTTGGTGCCGCCGTTGCTGCTCCACTGATCAAGCTGCACGCCCTCTGATGTGGAGTTATTGGGCACGTCGAGCACCAGTCCGCTGTTCACGTTCACCAGGGTAAAGTAGCCGCCGCCGGCGCTGGTGAACAGCCACTGCTGGTTGGAGCCGCCATGGTCTTGATACTGGATGATGGTGGCGCCGTCTGAGGTTGAGGCACCGTCGACATCCATAACCATGCCGCTGTTGCGATTGAAGAGCTCATAGGTCACGCCGACTGTCGGCACGGCCATGAGCTGCCACTCCTGGTTGGCGCCGCCGTTAGACGGCCATTGAATGACCTCGGCGCCACTGGCGGTTGAGGCTCCCGAAACGTCGACGAGCAGGCCGCTATTCGCGTTGACAAGGGTATAGTAGCCGCTACTGGTGCCGACAAACTGCCACTGCTGGTTGGTGCCGCCATTGCTCGTCCATTGATCGAGCTGCACCCCCTCGGAAGTGGACTTGCCCGGCACGTCGAGCACCAGGCCGCTATGCGCGTTGACGAGGGTGAAGTAGCCGTTACCTGCCGGCACCAGTTGCCACTGCTGGCTGGTTGCGCCGCTACTCGTGGACTGAAC
>JBKQTH010000469.1:0-36938 GCA_052143275.1 Ktedonobacterales bacterium
TCTCCGATCTGGTCGGCGGCATCCAGGCCGTCACTCTCGGCGATGAGGAGGCCCGACGCCGCGGCACCCAGAAAACCGTCCTCGAACGCAAGGCCCCTCCCACCTTTGATGTCCTCGTCGAACAGGAAAACTGGCAACAGGTTACTCTGCACCGAGATGTAGCCGCCGCCGTCGACGAGATCTTGCGCGGCCATGCCCCAACCGCCGAGCTGCGCACCAGAGATCGGCATAACCAGGTACAGTCCAAGTTGGTCGTCGCCCGGTCGGAGAACACTCCCTCGACACTTGGTGGCTATGGGAGCGATACCCTGGGCCACGATATGCGTGTGGCCACGGCCGACTATGGCTCAGGTAACTGGGGGCTCGAAGCCCACCTGAACGATTCACGCCGAATAGACCTCCCTGAGCATGCCTATGAGCCTGATGGAGATGAAGAGGAAACGCTTGAGATAGCTGAGCCGACTGGGACGAACGGAGCCGATTATCGTCATCTCGGACGGCAGCGCCGGCTTCGCATCTATCCGTTTGGTATCAGCCGAGATCGCCTGGAACAATCCGTCCGCCAGCTTCGTGTGCCGGTAGAGATAAGCCGCGATCAAGATAACGCCGACGCGGTTATGACGCTCAAGACCTTCTATCGCCGCCAGTCCGGGCAATTGCGCAACGCCGAGAGCGAGCGCAAACCCATCTACATACTGCGCACCAATACAGTCGCCCAGATGCAAGAGTGCCTGGCACGGATCTTCGAGTTGCGCCAGAAAGGCGAAATCCTTTCAGCAGGCGATTCCCGCAACCTCACCTTACAGGTGATGGAAGCAACGGAGAATGCCATACACCATATGTTGAATCACAACACCCATTCGGTGGAACTGGAGCCTCAGAATGCCTACGTTCGCCGTCTGCAGCACCAAATCGCCGGGCGGTATAACCTGGAGTCCCACAGCCATGGCAAAGAGCCGAACCGGCGGGTACAAATCTTTTGCCGCTAGCTCCGAACTTAATATCTCCTCGGCATAGAACGTGCTGTAGGAAAATTGTTTGTTCTAGAATCGTCGTCGATGAAGGGAAGCTAACTAAGCATGAGTACTGCAGGCACAAGTGGCACACACGATACCAATATGTTCAACCTACCTAATACGGGGAGCGAAGGCGCCGCAGGCAAGGTGAAAGAGACTGGTAAGGTAGATGCGAACGAGACTCCGGCGCCGGAGAACGCACCCACGTCCAAAGCGTCAAGCGCTCGGGCGGGTTACCCTAACACCGGCAAAGCCGAGGGTGATAGAGACGCTGCGGTGATTGAGGTTCTGACTCAGGAGCCAGGTTCCCAAACCAGGTCGACAGATTCTCTATACTTTTCTGAAGAGATGCCTTCTTCAGGCTTTCGGTGGTGGTATATTCCGGCGATTGCCGCACCAGTGGCAATGGTTGCCGGCACTACGCTGACTGTGGTGCTGTTGCTGCAGCGCCGGCGTCGCCAAGAGTTAAAAGCCGCCGAGCTTGCCGCCGCTGCGAAGGCGACCAGGAACTGGCTGGACGCTCTTCGGATGCGGCAGGTCCTGGCACAGGCCAACAACCTCGTAGCGCCAGGGCTCAAGTTGTCTCGCAACCCCGCACAAAAAGTTCCGGTGCAGGCTAGTTTCTGGCGCGACGTGGTTACTGATCCGGTCGCAGCCTGGCGTGACCTGGTCGCCGACTCCGTCAACGCCTGGCGTGACCTGAGTGCCGGCTCAATCGGGTCCTGGCGTGACCTGGTCGCCGAGTCGGCCGACCGGTGGCGCAAACTCGCAGTCGGCGCTGCGCAGCCATATGTAAACACCGCAAAATCTCAGGTAGTTGCCACCAGAACTAGCGCTTCTTCCGCCGTGAACAGCGCCGGAGAGAAGATCGGTGGAACGCTAAGCCATACTCTGGCCTTCACCCTTGGCGCGCTGGTCGCGGCGGCGGCAACCTATGTTCTTCGGTGGCGCCAGCGCATGATCGAGACAGAATCCGAACTGTAGAGGACTGCATCGTCTGCGCAGGCGATTCCACAAGGTCTCATGGATCTCGTGGAATATCACCGTGCAGACGGCATTCCTTACCCTTGCTCCGAGATTACCACGACATTGACCAGCCGACCCGCTACATAGATTACCCTGGCTACCAACCGGTCGCCAATACTTCGCTTTACCGACTCTTCAGCCATGGCCAATGTCTGTACCTCAGCAGCCGGTAGGTCGGCGGGTACGTCAATGTGCCCCCGTACACGTCCATTGACCTGCACCACGATATGTACAGTCGGCGATTGCAGAGCTAGCTCATCTACCTCCGGCCAGGACGAGGTATGTACCGAGCCGTGCTCGCCCAGGCCCTGCCACAGCTCTTCGGTAATGTAGGGCGCAAAGGGGGCCAGTAACTGGACGAACGTCCGCAGTTCAGTGCGAGTCACCTGGGGTTGCCGCTCCTGCAGATAGTTCAAATACTTCATGAGCGTCGCTACTCCGGTGTTATACTTCAATTCTTCAATGTCAGTGGTTACCCGCTGGATCGTCTGATGCATGACTCGGCGAGCTTCACCCCTGGGCTCAGCACCAGGAGCTTGCTTTGCCGCTTCCCTCATAAACCGCCAGATACGGTCCAGGAATCGAGTCACACCGCTTAGGCCGCCATCGCTAAAATCGCCGCCGCCCTCATAGGGTCCCATGAACAATAAGTAGGTACGAAACGCGTCAGCTCCCACCTGATCGATGTAGGTATCTGGTGAGACGACATTTCCCTTGGACTTGCTCATCTTGCCGCCGTCACGGGTGATAGTGCCATTAGCGCGAAAACGCCGGAATGGCTCTGCGAAGTCCAGATGCCCGAGGTCATGTAACGCCATGATGATAAAGCGGCTGTAGAGCAGATGCAGCACACTATGTTCGGAGCCGCCAATGTACATGTCAACCGGCAGCCACTTCCTGGCCAGTTCCGGATTCCAAGGCTCGGTATGGTCACCTCGAGAAAGGTAGCGCAGGAAGTACCAGGCAGAGTCCACAAAGTTGTCGCTGACGTCGGTCTCGCGGCGCGCCGGGGCGCCGCAGACCGGGCAGCTAGTCCGAACGAACTCCTCGTCCGCCGCCAGTGGCGAGACTTCACTGCCGTCCGGCTGGTAACTGTCTAACTCGGGTAGCAAAACCGGTAGCTGGTCTTCGGGCACTGGTACCGCACCATGTTCGGGGCAGTAGATAATGGGGATAGGCGGTCCCCAATACCTCTGGCGGCTGATCAGCCAGTCACGCAGATGATAGCGTACCGCACGCCTGCCGCGATTACGAGCTTCGAACCACGCCGAAACCAGGTTTCCGGCCTCCTCGGAAGTCATACCGGTCCACCCGCCGGAGTCGACCAGCACGCCAGGATTGGTGTAGGGCAATACTACGCCGGTCAGTGAGGTCTGAGCCTTCAGGGCCGCCTGCTCAGGCTCAATCACCTGGCGCAGTGGCAGATCCATCGCTTTGGCAAAGGCGAAATCACGGGCATCATGCGCGGGCACCCCCATGATGGCGCCGGTGCCATAGTCCATCATGACGTAATCCGCCACCAAGACGGGTAGCGGCTCACCAGTTACAGGGTGAGCGGCATAGGCTCCGGTGAAGACTCCAGTGATCTCGCGCCCGTAGTCGCTCTGGGGTGAGGACGCCAGCTGAGCCATCTCCCGCATATGGGCCGTATAAGCCTGAACCGCTTCACGCTGGTCGCTGGGAACAATCAGGTCGACCAGAGGATGATCAGGGGCCAGCGCCACAAAGGTGGCTCCAAATATGGTGTCGGGGCGCGTCGTAAACAACCGGGCCTGCTCGGTCCCGCCGCGTCCGGCCACTCCGATCTCGACCTCGAACTCCAATCCGTCGGACCGGCCTATCCAGTTGCGCTGTAACGCCTTTACTCGCTCCGACCAGTCCAGCCAGTCCAAGTGGCTCAGCAGTTGGTCGGCATAGTGGGTAATCTTAAAAAACCACTGCTCCAGCCGGCGTCTCAAGACGATGCTACCGCACCGCTCACACCGCCCGCTAATTACCTGCTCATCAGCCAGTACAGTCTTGTCTTTAGGGCACCAGTTGACCGGAGCTAACTTACGCTCGACCAGACCGGCCTTCCACAACTTCACAAATATCCACTGGGTCCAGCGGTAGTAGCCAGGATCAGTCGTATTGACCTCCGCCGACCAGTCGAAACGATTGCCGATATGCTCCAGTTGCTCTCTAAAACGGGCGGTGTTAGCCTCGGTCAGCCGCCGTGGATGCGCACCTATCTTTATGGCATAGTTCTCGCTGTGGATGCCGAAGGCATCAAAGCCTATGGGTTCGAAGACGTCGAAGCCGCGCATCGACTGGAAACGCCCATGTATGTCCGAGCCGATGTAGGCATACATGTTGCCGATATGCAGACCTTCCGCCGAAGTGTAAGGGAACATCATGAGGTTGTAATACGGGCGCCTGGCACCAGACAAATCCGGCTCATAGAGGTGCTGCTCTCGCCAGCGAATGCGCCACTTTTCCTCGATGGTCTTGAAATCGAAGTTGCGGGCTAACTCCGATTTCTCCAGTTTCCGCTTAGCCGTCCCTTTCGCTGCTCTTGCCATAGCTCTCGTCTCCTTTGCCGGACAATACCCCACGGTATCCCCGGCTGCTCTCTGGTGATCCGCTGCACCGATGGGCGAGAAGACTTGGGGGAACAATCGCTAGACCAACAAAATGCCCCTCGCCCACAAGGGCGAGAGGCGCGCCACATAGCCACATAGCCAGTGACTATAGATTTGACCTCCGCGGTACCACCTTGGTCTGCCGCTGACTCACGCCGGCGGCCTCTAAGGGTGCCAACACACCCCAACCCTATAACGGGAGTACCCGGCGTCACTTACTCCGCCTGTTCGGCGTTTCACCAGCGCAGCTCACGAGGGAGCTTCCGATTGCCACGAACGCTGGCTTGCATCTACCGCCAGCTCTCTGCCTACGGGACAGATCGTACTTTCCTCGCTCAAAGCCACAACATATAGGTCACTTACCAGTACCAGCATACCATGAGCCACGCTACGGCGGCAAATTCTCCTGGCTCGCCGAAGCGGCGGCTAGCGGTATAACAACTCGATGGCCCGGCTGGCGCTGGCCGCCGTTACGGAGTATTCTGTACACTGACGACATTGATGTCGTCAATAAACCAGATTGGCACATCAACACGACACTGAGCTGACGCGACGTGACCGGCTACAGTGATCAGAGAGAGGCAAACCTGCCCGGCTTAGCGTGGAGCAACCGACAAGAACATGAATGAACGAGATGAAACCGACAGCCTCGCACCCGGTACAGCAAGTGAGCCAGCAACCGCTGCTTTGAATAAGAGTACCCTGGTTGGCTGCGGCGGTATCTTGCTGGTACTCTCCTTGCCGGCACTCTTCTTTCTACCACTTGAGCGCTTGCATATACCTAGCTGGATCGGCAACCTGATCCCACTGCTTGCGATCGGTGCAGTCGCTTTGGGTGCCTATCTGCTATTACAGGTGCCGTCCGAAGCTCCAGTCCGATCGCACGATCCGCAGCACCCGCTAACCAGCTCTGGGAAACGCCCGATTCTGGAACAGCCAGCCGCTCGAAGTAATCGCATTATCCTGCTGCTCGAGTATGGCCTAGTGCTCTGTGCTGTTGCTGGGTACGGTCTGGTGAGCTTTGGCGGCCGAGGTATAGGAATTGCCATTGGAACTCTAGTAATCTCGGTGGCTGGCTACGGTTTGCTTATCGGCGGCAACCTGGCCGCGCGCCGCCGTGTACCAGTGCCGGCATGGCGCTGGGTTCATTTACCGGTGCAGGGCACTGTTGTCCTACAGGCTCTGCCCATGATGACACTTGGCCTGGTGCTACTCATCTGGTCGCTTATCCTTGGAGTCGAAGATGGGTCCTTCCTGCTGACGCTTGGTTTGGGGCTGCTGGTAGTGGCCGGAATACTCCTGAGCATGCTGTACCAACGTCTTTCACCCAATCATTCCAAACGCACATGAACTCCTAGAGGATTTACCATGTCAAACGAGAAAGCAGATGCGCGAACTTCGGTCGTGACCTCGTTCCTGCTGCGGCACCGTGCGGCTCCGGGCGGCGATGAGATACTGCTGGTTAGGCGTAGCGAGCGTGTGCGGACCTATCAGGGTTCATGGGCTGGAATCAGCGGCTATCTGGAAGCGGGAGTCACGCCGCTGGAACAGGCCTATACCGAGCTACGTGAGGAGCTCGGACTTGACCGGACCACCCTCCACTTGAACCGGGCCGGCCCGCCCCTGCCGGTGGAGGACGAAACCCAGAACCTCCGGTGGCTCGTCTTCCCCTTCCTGTTCACCCTGAATGACCCGCAAGTACTGACCCTAGATTGGGAGGCATTGGAGATGCGCTGGGTCAGCCCGTCCGACCTGGCGACCTACACGACGGTGCCGAAACTGCTGGAAGCGCTGGCGGAAGTCTACCCGCTCTCAGCACAAAATCAGGCGGGCGATCATGACCAAGAGGACTAGTCTCGGCTTCGCGAAGGCGATTGGCGAGGTACAAAACGACCACGAGCACGGCGCCAGCTGGCTGGCACGCCGGTCGGCCGAAATACTGGGCGCTATCAGTGCCCCGTCCTCTGATGAGGAGTCTCCGAGTGCCACCGCCTACCAGCGTCTGTTGAGGCTGCAGACCACCGCTCGTTCGCTGGCCAAGGTTCGTCCCAGTATGGCGGCGGTAGCGAACACCGTGGCGCAGATCTGTGAAGCCATATACCCACTACCGTCTGAGGACTCGGCGGGCGAGGCCGAGAGCCGAGAGCGTCTTGCCCAAGTACATCAGAGAGCGGAGCAGGCAGTCGCCTCCTGGTCCAGCGCGTCCACCGCCATCTTCACCTTGGTACGTCCCCTACTGGGCGCTGTACTCTACACGCACAGTCGCTCAGGCACGGTTGAATATGCGCTTACCCGCCTGGCACAAGAGCGAGGAATCGGTGGCACCAAAGTCATTTTAAGCCAATCTCACCCCGGCGACGAGGGCATTGCTCTGGCGACTACTCTGGCAAAGGCCGGCGTCGATGTCCGGCTGGTGGCAGACGCGGCCTGCGGCCTATTCGTTGGGGAGGCAGAGGCGGTAGTGATTGGGGCGGATAGCGTGAGGTCAAATGGCAGCCTAGTAAATAAGGTGGGAACTTTTCCGCTGGCGCTGGCGGCGCGCGAGGCCAGAGTACCGGTTTACCTACTCTGCGAAACGCAAAAGATCGCGGCTCCCGACTTTGCGCTGGTTCTTGAAGAAATGAATGCCAGTGAGCTATTGCCGACCCCAGCGACTGGTGTGACGGTGAGCAATGTCTATTTCGACGTGACTCCCTATAAGCTCATCAGCCGTATCATTACCGAAAAAGGCATACTTACGCGGCCAAGCATCACGGCGATTGCGCGCCGAGCCGCGCGTTTACTGGCACTGCTCGACCCGTTTAATCCAAGCTATACCTAGCCGGCTCTCGGCACTATTTCAGCCGATCCAGCCGGTCCAAGCTAGTCCTGGCCTACTCATGCCTGGGTAGTTAAAGTCATAAGAGGCTATAGTCGATGAAGCTTCTGCGAGGCAACGGTATCATAGTACACCCGACGTCTTTTCCCAGTCCGTTTGGTATTGGCGACCTGGGAACGGGGGCAATCTCCATACTGGACTACCTCGCGGCCAGTAAGCAGAGATACTGGCAGGTACTGCCGCTTCATCCCACCGGCTATGGCAACTCTCCGTACGCGACGCTTTCCGCATTTGCCGGCAATCCGCTCATGATCTCTTTAGAGAGACTACAGGAGAGGGGACTGCTCCTACCGAGCGAACTCGCCGATCACCCAGAGTTTCCGGAGCAGCGTGTCGATTATGGAGAGGTCATCTCCTGGAAGGTTGAGATACTGGAGAGATCATTCGAGCGCTTTGTAGCAAACGGCCAACGTTTCTGCAAATTGCAGCACGAACTTGAAGGGTTTTGCCAGGAGCAGCAAGACTGGCTGGACGACTACGCGCTCTTTGCCGCGCTCAAAGCCGTCCATCACGGCGTGGCCTGGACTCGGTGGGCAGCCGATCTGGCAGCACGTGACCCACAAGCTCTGGCCGAAGCGCGCCGGGCGCTAGCTGGCCAGATAGCTTTCCACCAGTATCTGCAGTTCTGGTTCTTTTCCCAATGGGCGGAGCTACGCCGTGCCGCTCACGAGCGCCAGATTGCCATTATTGGGGATGTGCCTATCTTTGTCGCACATGACAGCGCCGACGTATGGGCACGTCGCGAGCTGTTTCAGCTCGACCGGGAGGGACATCCACTGGTGGTGGCGGGAGTTCCACCCGACTACTTCAGCGCCTCCGGCCAGAGGTGGGGTAATCCGGTATACCGCTGGGAGCTTATGCGTGAGACCGGCTACGCCTGGTGGGTTGCGCGGGTACGCCACCTTCTTGAGCTGGTGGATGTCATTCGCCTCGATCATTTCCGCGGATTCCACAAGTACTGGGAGATTCCGGCCCAGGAGGCAGTCGCGGTACATGGACAGTGGGTGCGAGGCCCTGGCGACAGCCTGTTCATCGCCATACGGAAGCGCCTGGGAGATGTGAACTTTCTAGCCGAGGATCTGGGATATATCACCACCGGAGTAACCGCCTTGCGGGAGCGTCTGGGTTTTCCGGGGATGCGTGTGCTTCAATTTGCCTTCGGCGGCGACGCAGGCAACCAACATCTGCCCCACCACTATACCCAGGATGTGGTCGTCTATACCGGCACGCACGATAACGACACTACCCTTGGCTGGTTCCGCAGCTGCAGCGACCATGAACGCCGGCACGTTCTTCGCTATCTCCATGCCAGCGAGGCGGAGGCGGCCGGGGAGATAGTGAGAGCCGCTGTGGCCTCCGTGGCCAAGATCTCAATGCTACAGCTGCAGGATGTACTGGGCCTGGGCAGTGAGGCACGCATGAATTGGCCCGCGAGCATCTGTGGAAACTGGGAATGGCGCTGCACCAGAGAGCAGCTCACCCATCCCACCAGCCGGCATCTGGCTGACCTGTGCACGCTCTATGGTCGCTAGATTGTAGCCGGCGGGGCAATGAGACCATTCACCCGTCTGGGCTCGACGCGCTACTACGCGGTGGTTGGCTGCTGCTGACGTGCGTGGATCACCTGGGTTGGGGTGTCGGCAAGAGCGTGATTTCACATTAGATGAAGCACCGACGGCAAGGAGCAACCAGCTCAGTGAGCTAACACCAACAGATTATATCCTCCCAGAACACGCACTGCTAAGTCTTGGCGTAGCGAGAAAGCTACCTGCCGCGGGAGTTGCACCATTTTTCGCTTGAAGGAATCGGTAGCTCTCAGGGGACGCTTGGTATAAAAGTAGTCAAGCACGTCGTAGCCAAGATCCTCGAGCATGGCAAGCGCAATATCTTTCGTAAAATAGTGAACATGGCCGATATGGCCACGTGTGTTGCGAAAGCCAAGCAACGCATTGGTGCGCAGGAGCGATTCGACAGTGAGATCGAGACTAATGTGAAAAATTTTGTACTGGCTCTTCGGTTGCAGCTCACGTATGAAGTTGAAGCAGTCCTCTACATGCTCAATCACGTCGATGACCAGAATAAGGTCAAAATATCCCTCAAGTTGACTGACGTCTCCCAATTTGAAATGGAGCCGTCCATTTTCGCGGCTCTTTGCCAGTGCAACCGCTTGGGGAGAAATCTCATATCCCACGAACGAACAATCTTCAGGCATTTCTCTCTGCAACTGCGCCAGAATCTCGCCAGCTCCACATCCCACGTCACAGATCGTCTCAGGCGCAAGACCGTGGCGTGCCAGCATTTTCATGATCTGCTGGGCTTTCCAGGGTGATTTTTCCACATGCCAGGTTGGATTTATATCCAGATATGTTCCGGAAATATAAATCTCTTCAAACTTCATCTGCGCCTCCCGAGCGATTCATGGTCGAACAGCTGCTCATGCATCTCCGGGCATGTTTGTGCCTCACACATGCCTGTTACTAAGAGTACTACCGCTTTGGTACTGCTTTTATTGCATCCACTGTGCCGCACACCTGCAAAACAGACGGATACCAAGGCTTATCTTTGGCAAACCCATGGAATTCTGGAAGAATATGCCCCCAAGCATGTCTTTGAAATCCTCCTGGAGTTCGATCACTACTGTAAACAGAAACATATCGCCAAACAGGAGCCTGTGCCTCTCAGCCTATTTCTCAACTATGCTCAGTGGTTTCATACACAGGCGGTCCCCTCTTCTTCAGGCACCTTCCTGAGGAGACACGGATTGCTATTGACAGTCGTTCACTGCGCCCTGCCGTACGGGCTGGATGTAGCAGTTCGAGCTTTAGCCCTGGCACTGCGTGAAGTCTCGGATTTGCGCCTGGATATCAAGGGACGAGGCGAATAGTTGCCAAGAGTGCAGCAGCTAGCGGTAGAGCTAGGCGTTGCTGATCATATCGTGGTCACCGGCACTGGACCGTTTGAGGAGGTAGTAGATTTCGTTGCTCACGGAGACGTGGGAATTATTCCCCACCGTGGTGATGATTTTATGAAGCTGGTACTGCCAACCAAAGCTTATGAGTTTGCATGGATGCATCGTCCGATGATCGCTTCCGACACGCCGGAAATTCGCTCCATGTTTCGACCAGAATCCATCATTCTCTGTGATCCCAACAAGCCTGAGTCGTTCGCCGAGGCCATCGTTGATCTGTATCATCACCCGGAAAAACGTGCGCAGATGGCTGAAAATGCTGCCTTAGATTACGACACGTTCGCATGGAAAGCGCAAGCGGAGCATTACCAACGCCTGCTCGCTTCCCTGTCGCGCAAGCCGCGAGCCGCGTTTCCTTAGGCATCGTATCCGTTCCCTTCCTCCTATAAACCTCATAGCCGTCCAATGGACGGCTACCTGGCAGGCTCAGTCCTGTGCAAGCAGATGTACGGATAGGCTGTATAGATTGTCTGGCCAGACGGGTGACATTGTATCTACACAATGCTCTGCTCCCAGCCGAATAGCCGAGACGATCGTGTGGAGGTGGCTCAAGAACCCGGTGACCTTGAAGCGTTTTCAAGCCCGCGACGAGTTTGGCTCCTTTGAAAAGGGAACCTTCGCGTCGGTCCAGTTAGGGGGCGTGACCTTTGGTCAAGCCTGCTATGAGCCTTGGTGGAAATGGTCAACGCACGTGGGACCGGCGGCAGGTCCTGCGCCGGCTCGCCGCCATGGGGATCCAGACGGTCCTGGGGGTGGTACCGCAGGTGTACCGGATCGAGCCGCTTGAAGTTATCGGTCGTGAGGTCATTCCCGCCATCGCAGACCTCTAAGCACGTCAAAATCGCCTGCTCCTCCTCCGCGAGCTGGCATCTCGATGAACTGCCGTACCTAATGGCCCTCAGCAAGCAAGCTGCCAAGGGGTAATCGGACATAACACCGCTTGACAGGCGACGGAATGTAGCATATAGTGCCAACGGCTCGATGCATGGTAGATCGTTTTTCGCGGAGTGCGGTTACTAGAGTGAATGGGCGATCCCATTTTGGTTCACATGCGGTGATGCTTTGCGCCCACAGTAAGGTAGAGTTACGATTGGAAAGGGGCGTGCCCTATGGAGCAATCACAGGAGCTTCTTGACCTGTACCGGCAGGTGATGACTGGCGGACTGCGCGATACGCCATCCGATCAAGTCACCTCGACTACACCCGCGCTCTCGATGTTCGGCACCGATCCGACTGAGTGGTGGACCGACCGCGCGACGATCGTCCAGATGTTCGACGCCCAGCGCCAGGCAGAGGACCAGGCCCCGCAGATCATACCGGGGAATCCCCAGGCATGGGTAGAAGGTGACCTGGGCTGGGTCGTTGACCAGCCACGACTGCGTCTTCCGAATGGTGCCGAGGTCCAGCTGCGGTCGACTTCTATCTTCCACCGGGAGGGCGGCACGTGGAAACTTGTGCATGGACATGCCTCCATCGGCGTGCCTAACGACCAGATTGAGGCGTTTCGCCTCTCCTAGGTCCACTCCAACTGAAAACCCCGGCGGCTCATCTCGGAGTACGCACGCCCTAGTGCGTTCGGTGTAGAACCGCGTGGTATGCTTTCCCCGAGTAGCATTGACGTTTGTCCCTGGAAGCGAGTGGGTATCCGTGGCTGACACATATCCAACCACTCGAGCCGACCTTGAGCGCGATTGTGAAATCCAGTATTTTATCGCGACTGGCCCCGGCGGCCAGCACCGCAACAAAGTTGAGACAGGAGTGCGGCTGACCCATCGCCCCACGGGCGTCGTCGTTACTGCGACGGAGCGCCGATCGCAGCGCGCCAACCGCGAAGCCGCCTTTGATCGTATGGCCGCCAAATTGGAGGAGATGCAGCGCGTCGTCGAGCCGCGACTACCCACAAAGCCAACCCGAGCCAGCCGCCAGCGTCGCCTGGAGGAAAAACGCCACGCCGGCGACCTCAAGCGCGGCCGCCGCACACCCGTTCCCGAAGAGTAGTCCTGGGCAAATCCGCATTGGCGTGCCTTCTAATCACTGCCCAGCCTTCGATGTAGCCGGGCGCAGTAAGATACGCCTCAGCAGCCAACCGAACCAGCCGAGGCCACCGAGCAGGAACGCCGCACCCGCCACGCGCCCGGCCAGTACACCCAACTGGAAGAGATCGATATTCCAGACGGGCGCATAGACAGTGGTGTACACCACCGCGAGAACGAAGAACGGCAGCACGGCCAGAACGATTGCCACCTCGAATCTCTGCGACAGCAGACCAATGGCGACCGGCAGTATCAGGATCGCTACCGAGGCAATGTTGGGGTAGACGGTGCCAAGCGGCAAGAATACAATATTGAGCGCGGTGCTGACCACTGCAAACCCTTCGAGAAGAACCAGCACCCCCAGCGCGATGAGCCGGATGGTGTCGTCTTGGCCTGTCGTCAAGTTGCGCATGTTGGCCTCCCATCTTCGCTATGATGTCACGATGCAGCCATCCAAACAGATACCCGCGGCGATGCGTGTCTATGTCTACGCGACCCATGCCGCGTCTGAACGCCGCCAGAATGCCGCAACGGGCGCCAGAATGGCGCCTGCGGGCGCCGGCGGTACCACACCGGGTAATGGCGCACCGCCGGGCAGCGCAAGCGTATTCTCCACGGCTTTGGCAATGATCTGGTAGCCCAGGTTCGTGGGGTGGACATCATGGAACTGCGAACATATCCACGTGTAGTCGCAGATATGGCTTGCCATCCCCGAGTCGCCGCCGAATGCCGCATAAACGTCCACTACTGGAATGCGAAACTTTGCCGCATCGGCGGCGAGATGATCGTTCAACATATGGATGAATGGCGCGGATCCAGGACATTCTTTGGCGTAGGGATTGTAATAGTTGAGCATGTGCAGGTCGCCATTATTCGCCTTATGGCCGGCTCCCAGTGCGTCGAGCAATTGCGGCAGTATCACCTGCGTCAAATTGGCGTCCATCTGTGCGAGATCGGCGTCTGCATTGGAATTGGGAGAACAGGTGGATTCGTTCCAGTCGGGAATGACGTCGTTCGAGCCAATCTCCAGAGTGATGGGACTTACTCGGCCGAAGTTGCGCTCCGCCTTCAGGAAGTCAATCGCGGCCTGCAACTGAGGCCCAGTGTACGATCCCTTGTGCAGGATACTTCCCGGACATCCGCCATGAATCATCGTATCGGTTTTCTCCCCGGCGCAAGCATAATTCTCAAGGGACGTGACGTTCGCCGGGCGCAAATAATTGTAGATATCGTCCGCGAATCCCGAACTGAAGTCGAGGTTAGGCTGGTAGCCGAAGGACAGCGAGTCACCCAGCGCCATGTAATAGTGCGGAGTGAGCGCCTGTACTGGATTATTGCGGTTTAGCACGAGGAGGTCTATACCCACCAGCGCCGCTATCAGCAGTATGGCCAGTACGACCAGGGTCACTACACGGGGGGCGCGGGTACCCGATTCGCCAGACAATGCCCTGCTTGCTCCAGATGGCGACATAGTACATCCTCCGATTACTGACCACTGCACGCCCCGAACACAGCGCCGCCCCTACCGCGCAGCGTCCTTCACCGCCTCCTATTATCGCGCCAGTGTCAAGCGACCTGCATTACACAATTGATGCTGGTGAGCTCATTATTCTATAGGAAGCTTATTAGTGGGTGCCATCCAGCCGGCGGAACTCGCGGCGCAGCACCTCACCGTGGCGTGGGTTGGCTGAGCCGACGTAGGCGATCACCCCCTGAAGGTAAGCGGCATAGTCGCCGCGGCCTTCGCGGTTCTGCGCGTCCAGCCCATCGCTCACCGCGTTATGCAGGATAGCGCGCAGGCGTCGGCGTAGCTCGCGTGGAGTTGCCGGAAGCTCGTTCACGACCAGGCCCGTGACTGTCTGGCGCCCGCCGTGGCGAAGGAGCCGCGTCTTAGAAGCATTTACAGTGAACTGTTCGTCAGCGACGATGCGCTTGGCGGCCGCGCCCAGCCTAAATGCGGTCTCGGCGTCGTCGCCCGAGAACGTGAGATCGTCGGCGTAGCGGGTATAAGCGAACCCGCGCTTGGCGGCAAGTCCGGCTAGCCGGCGGTCGAGGCGCCAGGAGACAAGGTTTGCCAGCGCTGGGCTGCTCGGCGCGCCCTGCACGAGGTGACGAGGGCCGACACTGATGAAGTACCGCTCGCCATCTCGCTCGAAGGGCTGGCGGTCGTACTCGGTGCAGAGTAGCGCCAGTGTCGAGGCCACGGCATACGGGTAGCCCAGTGCGATGAAGAGCCCACGCACACGCGGAAAGGTTACACTAGGGAAGAAATCTTTCAGGTCGAGCTTTAGCACTACCCCTTTGCCGGCATGCTCGCGTGCGTTACTCAGCGTCGAGCGTCCAGCGACGAAGCCGTGTGTGGTCGCGGCCATGGGTACCCTTACCAAGATGCCGTCAAGCACCTTGCGCTGCAGCCCCTTCAGCTCTCGCTTCGGCGCCAGAATGATGCGCTCACCCTGGCCGCTGCGCTTGGGCACAGCATAGCGCACGTAGTGCCAGATTCGCTCTGCCGCCCGGTCGTGAGTATACCAGCGGAGCCGCATCAAGGGAATCCCCAACCAGGCGGAAAGCTCTTCCTCGGAGTGCAAGGCCGGTAGCCCGAAGCGCGTGAGCCGCGCGGGCACCGTCTCGGCAGCACGCTGGCGGCCCGATACGCCCCACATCTCGTCGCCGAAGTACGCGCGATCCTGGACGCGACGCAGGGCCTTGCGCTCGCCATCGTCCGCGTCCTCATCTGCGTCGTCCTCGTCCTCATCTCCGTCCGTGGAAGCAATCTGCACGCTGGCTTGCGCCAGCTCAGTGCCGACCGGTGCAATAACAGCGGCGGTCGCGGGTTCAGACGACGCGGTGGCCGCCGAGGGTGCGAGGGGAAGCGAGAGGGTAGATGGAGCCAAGGGTGCAGGCACACCGGTTTGTGATTCCGTAGTCCGTCCGTCTGGCACAGCACGACCCTTGCCGAAGAGCCGCGCGAAGACTCGGTTCAGGCGCACCCGCATACAATGTGTCGTCCTTTGTTTAGGTAGCGCCAGCAGGGCAGCCCGGAGTACGTTCGAGCCCCGGAGCGGACCCCCCGCTTGTGCGAAAGCTGGGGGGACCGGCGAAGAAGTGATGACGCTAGTACTCCACCACGGCGTAACGCCATGGCATAAATGGCTACACCGGGCTGCCGATGCCAGCTCGGTCATTATAGCAATCCGTCCGCCCTTGCGCAAGTCATGACTTCGCACCAACCCAAACTTGCCGTCCCAGCGTATTGACGTCTGCTCACGCAGGCGGTACGCTGCACAGGGCCGGCCACCCGGCTAGCACGGGGCTGCGTCTCGAAGTAGCAGAGAAGCGGAGGAGGCTCGTGACCAATTCGCGCGACCAGCAGCGCCAGATAACGCGCCGCGTCTTCATCAGCTCAACATCGGTCGACCTGCGAGCCCACCGCGAGCGCGTAAGCAATACCCTGCTAAGCCTGGGACTCTTTCCCGTCGGTATGGAGCACTTTGGTGCGCAAGGCACAGGTGACGCCAGCAGCGTCTCCACCGATCAAGTAGCGGGCAGCGATGTTTATCTGGGCATCTACGCCTGGCGGTACGGCACTATCCCTGCCCACCAGGAGCGCTCGGTTACCCATCAGGAGTATGACGAGGCCACCCGCCTGAGCATGCCGCGCTACCTCTTTCTGGCCGACCCTTCTACTGAGGCAGCCACCGGGCCCGAGGGGCTTTTTCCCGCCGACGTGCGAGATCCCGAGCACCGTGCTCAGCTCGACAGCTTTCGTGCCGAGGTCGGCCGCACCCACGTCGTGGACTTCTTTACCACACCAGAAGATCTGGCGGCTCGTGTCGCCACTGCGCTCTCCAATTACCTGCTGCAGGTTCAGCGTGAGGAGCTTTCGCGGAAGGGCCGGATACCCCACGACCTACCACCGCGGACGCCTGGTTTCGTTGGGCGTGAGCGCGAGCTGGCAACGCTATTCTCGGCTCTGCGCCGCGGGCAGGACGGCGATGCCGTAGCTCTCGTGGGTATGGCCGGCGCCGGCAAATCGACGCTGGCGGCTGAGGCGATGCACGCAGTTGCCAATGCCTCCGAGGCTTTCCCGGGCGGCACGAGCTGGATTCGCTGTGACGGGCGCACCGGCCTGGCGGGTCTCATCTGGGTGGAGGACCAGATTCTGACAGCGTGGGGCGCGACGCTCACGCCGGACGAGCTGGCCGGCGCCACGAGCCTAGAGCTTGAGCTAGAGGCGCGCGAGCGGGCGCTGCGACGCCTCACCTCCACTGCCGGCCGGTCGCCCGCGCCGGCGCTGGTGCTGCTGGATAACGTCGAGCATGACTTGCCGCTTTCCCGCGCCCTGGAGTCGCTGGCGCCGCTCGGTATGCGCGTTCTTCTTACCGCACGCTACCAGCCCTCGTCTCCACGTGTGCGCCTCGTGGCACTGGACGTGCTGGAGCCTGCCTCCGCGGTCCAGCTGTTCGAGGAGCGATATACTTCGCGCGGCGGGAACTGGGACGCCGTACGCGACCACGAGGCTGCCGCGGCCGTAGTAGACGCGTTGGGATGGCTGCCGCTAGCCATCGAGCTGGCGGCGGCGCGGGCCGCGCGCACGCATCAGGGCATGGCCACGGTGGCGATGGAACTGCGCGAGGCCGACCGTCTGGGCAAGCTGCGCGATCCGCTGGATCCAACTCACAGCGTACGCTATGCCTTCACCCGCTCTCTCGAGCTGCTTACGGACGGGCAGCGCGCGCGCTTCGCGCTGCTGGGGCTGCCGGAGGGATCTGATTGGCCGCGTCCCTTCGTCGAGCGCCTCTTTGCCGTGGCCTCCGCTCTGGCACCTGATGCGGCGCCGGCAGCCGACGATGTAGAGACGCTCGCCGCGCTCTCGCTGCTCACGCTGACTGAGGGCGGGTCGCGCATACGGCTGCATCCGCTGGTGCGCGATCTCGCACGCGCGGAGTGGCACATCAAGCCCGAAGCGAGCCAGAAGTCGGACATGCGCGCGCTCTTCGAGGCCGCAAGCGACGAGGTAGCTGGGCACACGCGTGACTTCGCGTTCCTTGCTCGCGAGGAGGAGCTGATCATCGGGGCGCTGGACGGGGCGGCGGGAGCTGGTGTCGAACCCGCGCGCATCACTGCCCAGATTGAGGCACTCGAGCCCTACCTGGATCTCGGCGGCCGCTGGCGACTGGGACGTGAGCTGTTCACTCGTGCGAGCGAGCTATCCAGCCGGAACGGCGACCGTTCGGGAGAGGCGCGGGCCCTGAATAACGTCGGCGTATTCGCACAACGCCTCGGCGACCCAGACGCTGCCGAGCGGGCCTTTGCGGGGGCGCTCGCCCTCCGTAACGAGCTAGGCGACCAGGCTGGCCAGGCGGAGACGCTCAGCAATTTGGGTGGACTCGCCCACATGACTGGCCGGCCAGAGAAGGCTCAGGCAACGTATCAGCAGGCTCTGGCGATCCGGCATGAGCTGGGCGATCGGCCGGGCGAGGCCATAGTTCTCAATAACCTTGGACTGCTGGCCGCGGAGCGGGGGCAGTTCGACGAGGCCCGAGATGCTCTGAACCAAGCCCTGGCCCTTGGCAATCCAGCTGCCTCTGTGCTGAACAATCTTGGGGGAGTGGCAGAGGCGCAGGGCAACCTGGCGGAGGCTCGTAGCTTCTTCGAGCAGTCGCTGGGCGCGGCGCGGGCCGCAAGTGATCGGGCTGGCGAGGCAACGGCGCTCGACAACCTGGGCAACGTGGCGCGCGCGCTTGGAGAATTGCCACAGGCTACCTCATGTTATGAGCAGGCGCTGGCAATTCGACGCGCTCTCGACGACGAGCGTGGCGAGGCCACCACACTCCACAACCTCGGTGTCCTTTCGGAAACAGCGGGTGAGGCCGGACAGGCCCGAGAGTACTTCACCCAGGCGTTGACAGTCGCCAGGTCGGCCGGCGATGGCGTGGGCGAAGCGGCCGCGCTGGTAAGCCTCGGCGCGCTCGCCCGGGCCTCCCGCCAGTTAGAGCCGGCTCAGGGGCTCTATGAGCAGGCACTAACGATCTACCATGAAGTGGGTGACCAGTCGGGCGAAGCGCTTACACTGGCGCAACTGGGCGAGCTTGCGCAGGCGCAGGCACGTCCAGACGACGCAGCGCACGCATATGAGCGCGCACTCGCCATCCGCCGTGCGCTGGGTGACCGGCACAGCTCGGGGCTCCTGCAGGGCAGCCTCGGCTTGCTCGCGTACTCACGCGGCCGCCCGGCGGAGGCGACTGAGCGCTTGCGCGAGGCGCTGGAGCTGCTCGAAGCTACTGGAGACGCGCCGGCCGCTCGAACTGTGCGCGAGAACCTTGCCGCGCTGACGGCTCAGCAAGAACCGCCTCCGAGCGCCGAGCCAGTGGTGCCGGCCGCGCCCATGCCCGTCGCACGCCAACCCTCGCCGCCGCCAACTTCCGCCGCGGCGGAAATCGAGACGCGCCGCCGGCGGTGGCCTTGGTCGCGCTGACCCGCGCGGGAAAAGAGGCCCAGGGGCGGGATTAGATCAGCGCCTCCTCAGTCAAGGGCAACCGCGCACGCTCGGGCAGTGCCGCCTCGAGTGCCAACCGCGCGGCCATGATGTGCAGGCAAGGGCCGCGAGACATGAGGTTGCGCTCGAAGTACTCGCACTGGCAGCGCCCGAAGCGCAACCGCCCGGTCTCATCCACTGCGACGGTCACCTCGAAGGCGCGCCCGCTCTCGGTGACCACTGCTAGCGCCTTCGTCTCATTAGGGTGGTCCCCTGACTGCTTGGGCGGTGTCACAGTTCGCAGCACTACGTCCCCTCCGGCAATCAACCGTTCCGCATCAAGTGTGCGCGAATCAGGCGCGAATAGCACGCTTGCATCCAGGGGCTCTGCGAAGAGCTCGCGGAGGCGATACTGCCGCATCGTGGAGTCGGCCATTACCCGGCCGGCGCGACACAGCTCGAAGAGTGCCCGCTCCACCTCGGCCGGCGGCAGGCTCGTATCGCCGGCGATCCGAGCGGCCGGCGCAGCCAAGTGCTCACCCAGATACGAGTGGACGCGTGCGACCGTCTGCGCGTCGGTGGTACCTTGCGGAGCCAGAAGGTCAAAGGCAATATCGGTTGCCCAGTCATTATCGGTCCAGCCCGAGAGCGCCAGCAAGAAGCGATACGGGCCACAGTAGCATGTGTAGCAATGTGGCAGGCCGCGGCCGAGTACGCTCACTTGCACGCGCGAAGCAAAGGGCAGCACCTCTCGCAGCAACTCCAGCCGCTTGCGCCCCCACAGCCGTATGCTTCGCGCGTAGCCGGAGTAGAGAGTATCACGAAGGGTGAAGCGCTGCTCCCACGGCTCGAGTACGGCCCGGATGGGTCCGCCGGGAGTAAACTCGTAACGGAGACCGTGTGGCGGATGCGGCGCCCTGTGCTCCTGGGAGAACGCTATCACTGTCAATAGATCCGCGGGATGCACATCGAACCGATACGCCGGCATCGCCAGAGCGCCCTGTACTTGGAGAAAGCCCTTGAGCCAGCTTTCGGGCACATCCACCTTGCGCTCAAAGTGATCGAGCGCCGCGCCGCCTACCGACGTCGTCACGCCCAGGCCACCAGCGCCGATTCGGAGTATTGTGCTTCGTGCGCTGCGCAGATGGCGAAGCGCCGCGCTGAGCGGTACGTTGAAGTCGATGTTCGTCGTGCCAAAGCGGATTTCGCCCTCAACCTCGAAGACATCCAGCGGGGCGGAGAGACGGACGTAGACCGACTGGTCGGAGCTGAAGGCCTCGAAGAATAGCTGGTCGTCGTGTACGGTGATAACCGGATCGAGCGTGCTTAGCCACGTCTCTTCGTCGAAGCGCTGATCACTCACGACGCTGGTATGGAGCGCCAGCAGAAGTTGGCGTAGGAGCAGCGGCTCCTTCACTCGCCCACGAAACGAGACGGGCTTTCGCAGGAGATTGGCCGCGAAATCCAAGGCGGCGCCGCCCGCCGAAAGCGCGAGCGACGTCCGCCGGTCGTAAGCAAGTGCGATCTCCACTTCGGAGCCTCCTTAGAGTTGGGTCGGAAACGCGCTGGACGATGTCTCGACCGCCTGCGGAAGCTGGCTGCGCAGTCGCACGTAGCTTACCATAGCGCGGTCGGCCACCGCGTCCGTGGCGCGGAAATACATAGCTTCGTGCAGCGCCGGCAGGATAGCCTCCGCGTGCGAAGGACCCTGGCGGGCGGCCTGTTCTAGCACAAACAGCACTCGCTTCTTGGCACCTCGCCCACCATCGCCGAGCAGCATGGCGTGAAGCAGTGGCAGGTTCTCAACCGCGCGGTCGGCGGCCTCTGGTCCACCCTCAGAAAGAATCTCCAGCGCAATCCCTTGCGCAAGCGGGTTTGGCGTCTCGAGCAGCTCACGCACCGCCGAGGGAGCTACCAGCCATGCGTGGTGATAACGGCGGTACAGGTAGGTGAAGGCAGGGTTGCGATCCAGATTGCGCCGGAACGACCAACTACCTGATGGCTCCAGACGGCTCAGGATGCGTGTCGCGTGCTCGACATAGATGGCAGGTGAGATGTCGTAGAGCCGGTCCAGCCGCCCCGTGATAGCGCGCTCCCACTTCTCGAGCTGTGCCCGCGCCTCAGGATTCGAACTCTTGTACTCCGCTTCACTCGGCGACGGGTAGGCGTCGTAGACAATGCTGGATAGGTGCATGACTAGCCTGGTGGTGAGCAGGTCAAGCAGATCCTCATCGCCGGTTTGTTCGGCCTCCTCGAAGAGCGCGAGGCTCGCATCCGCAAGCCTATCCTCGATCAACGGGCGGGCGAGCGCGGCATCTCGCCGGTAGAGCGCGAGTGCGCCGGCCGGCGCGAGCCCCCAGAGTGGTGCCACACCGGCGGGCGGCATCCGTAGTCGTAGCGCCGCCGCCCAGTCGCTCGCCGCGAGCGGCTGCCTGGCCAGCTGGATCAGCGCTGCGTTCCAATCGCGTGCATTGCCTACTCGAAAGAAGACACGCCAGTAGAGCTCCTCGTCTCCCAGCCGCTCCGCCGTCGCTAGTAAACGCGGCGCTCCTCTGCGACTTATCCAGTTGGCGTTCTCTTCTATGTAGGGCAGCACCGCCGCGCCATACATCGCCAGCAACTCGGCCAGCACAGCCGAGTTTAGGTCGTGCGCGAAGACGGGATGGCGGCGCCGCAGTTCCTCCATAATAGCGTCGGAGGGCACCGGAGCGGTCAGAAGTTGCCGCACGGCCTGCTCCCACTCGTCGGGACCAGCCACCTGGCGAAATACCTGCCAAAAAAAGCCGGTATCGCCGCGCCGCTCGGCTTCCGCCAGCACCTCATCATACGTCCCTTCAGATGTCTGTGGTCCGGTACGCGTCGAGTTGGCCACGAAGTCGCCAAAGAGCGCCGGATTGCGCCGGTAAAGCGCGAGTGCGGTCTCTCCGTCGAGCACAAACCAGTAGCCGGTGAGCCTGCGTCGTTCCACCGCCGCCAGCACCCACTCGTCGGGCTCACTTGAAGCGGCCAATGCCAGCAGGTCAGCATTCCATGCCTCGGGCCTAGTAATTCTGGCATAGAGCCGGCGAAAGAGGTCATCGCGCGTATCGGCCTCGATCCGCGGCAGCAGTGCCCGAATTGTCGCCGCCTGGCGGCCGCTCAGGTGCCGCAGTAGAAATCGCTCGAAGAAGTCGGAATCACGCTCGTAGAGCGCCGGTGCCCAGAGGTTGGCGCAGTCATCGAAACCGGGCTCGCGCGCCAGAGCACCCAGCTCCCGTAAGAGCGCGCCGCGATCCAGCCCACTCTGCAGCAGCGCGCCCACCCGCTCGCGTATGTCCACTGTGGTTGTCCCTTGCGTCTCACTCATAGTTAGTCGCCTCCCGCTCCGTCATTATACCTGACGGGCACAATGAACTAGTGAGTTTGGCGCAAGGATACGCAGCATGAAGAGCCTGGGCCGCTTATGAGCCTAGGACTTCACTGGGCAATGTTCTCGACCTTCACGTGAGCAAGATTCGTTCGCCGTGAAGCGAACAATCCGTCTTGCCTCGTGGCGAAATACCTCGCTGCTATCTCGTCAGCTGTAGGTATGCTTAGCACAGTGAAGCCGAACCTGTGGAAATAGGCTATCAGTGCATCAGGCGTGAAATAGGTTTTCCATGGTTCACCCAGCTGACCGGCTACTTCGGCGAGGGGATGCGGTTGTTGGTCACGTGGGGGAGTACTGAATGTCAAAACGAGCTCGCTTCCCCGGGGAAGCGAGGCGGCAAAATGGACGACCGCATCAATGGCTTCTTGGGTCAAATACACCAACACTCCAAGCCAAGAGATATAGGTTATGCCCGTGAAATCAAACGAGCTGTTTCGCAAACCATCCCGCAATGACGTTGTCTCAAAATCAACCGGTACATATTCGACATTGGCCGGCACCACAATCTCAGCGGAATGAAGTCGCTGTACCTTCGCCTGTTGGCTTGCTGGGTGATCTACTTCAAAAATGTGCAGACCATGCGCCCACTCCGGCTGCCGATAGGCAAACGTATCCCACCCAGCACCTAAAATGAGATATTGCTGAACTCCCTGCAGGGCCGCCCGCATGAGGCGGTCTTCGGCGTAGCGACTTCGAATGAGCACGTGAGAGCGGAGAGCCAATGAAGACGGCGTTTGGAAGCGTTCGGGATGGGCGTTGACATCCGCAATGACCGGAGGTGTGAAGAGGCGAGGAGAGATAGGATCTTCAAGTATTTTGGGAAAGGCATCGATCAATTGATGGACCGCACGCTGGAGCGCGACTCTTTCTGCGGTTTTGCTTGGCTCTCGATCCAATTGTATGCATCCTTTCTCGTGAGAGTGCGTTTCTCATATCACGACGGGTAGTTACTATTGTTGCCGGCATTCTAGATAGCTTTCAATCATTGAGGAAAATAATCTCATGTCAGACGCTATCATCGACGCATTGAGACCGCTTGCGTCCCAGCGCCTAACGAAATAGCCGTCATTCTTGAGAGCCGTTGTATCTCCGCTGGTCGGGAGAATGTAGTATAACTCAGGAGAGCGAAGGTATAGCACTCTGGTCACGACCGCTGCACGCTCGGCGTAGTAGTCATCTAGAGCCGGATAGACGCCCTGAGGAGGGACGACATGGGTTATGAATATGAAGCCCTTCTGGTTGAACGTGAGGCTCCCATTGCGACTATCACGATGAATCGCCCCGAACGTCGTAACGCGCTTTCAGTCGATATGATGCAGGAGTTGATCGAAGCCTTCAAGACGCTTAGCCGCGACAAAGAGGTGCACGCAGTAGTGCTGGCGGCGAACGGCCCGGCGTTCTCGGCGGGCCACGATCTGCGCGAACTGGTCGACGGAACGATCACCGCGTACCGCCATGTGTTTGATGTCTGCACGGAATTGATGACGACTATCCAGGCGATTCCGCAACCGGTGATTGCGCAGGTGCAGAAGATCGCCACTGCCGCCGGGTGTCAGCTTGTGGCAACCTGCGATCTAGCGGTCGCAGCCACCGAGGCTCGTTTTGCTACGCCGGGCGTGAGAATTGGCCTCTTCTGTACTACTCCAATGGTAGCGCTCAGCCGCGCCATCGGGCGCAAACGTGCCCTTCAGATGCTCTTGACTGGTGACCCAATCGCGGCATCAACAGCAGCCGAATGGGGGTTGGTCAATCAGGTGGTAGCCGCTGAGGAGCTGGCCAGTGCGACCCGCGCGCTTGCGCTCTCCATCGCGCAAGCTAGCTCCTTGACAGTAGCGCTGGGAAAGCAAGCCTTCTATAGCCAGATCGATCTGGATCAGCCCAAGGCTTATGCTTATGCCAAGGAAGTGATGAGTATGAACGCGCTAGCGATGGATGCGCAGGAAGGCATGTCTGCGTTTCTGGAGAAGCGTGAGCCAACCTGGATCGGCAACTGAAAAGCGGCGAGCGGCCGCACGTTCCAACCAGGAGACTGCAAGCATGTTTGATACCTTGGCCGCTTTGCCCGCGACGGCGGAATCGTTCAGCAACTCGTCCTGGGCACAGATTGCGCCCTATTACAACGATCTGCTGAGCCGTCCGCTGGCTGCCTCGCTGGTCGACGAATGGCTCTCCGACTGGACAAGCATCGCCGCGCTGGTAGATGAAACATCGACCCGCTTTATGATCAGGACGACGACCAACACAGCAGATGCCCAGGCGCAACGCGAATACACCAAGTTTCTTGAGGACATACTGCCGAATGTAATGGAGGCAGAGCAGAAGGTCAAACAGAAGTTGCTGGAGAGCGAATTAGAGCCGGCCGGCTTCGAGTTACCGCTGCGCAAGCTGCGCACCGACACCGCACTCTACGCGCCGGCGAATGTCCCGCTGCTCGCACAGGAGCGTAAGCTCTCGCTAGCCTACGACGCGATCTCCGGAGCGCGCACCGTGCACTGGGAGGGACGGGAGATACCGCTCGTTCAGCTCTCTGCCGTGCTCCAGGAGAACGACCGTACACGACGTGAGCTTGCCTGGCGTACGATACAGGCGCGCATCATCGGGGATACTGAGCAACTTACCGCGCTGTGGAGCAACCTGGTGCGGACGCGCCAAGCCATCGCGACCAATGCCAGCTATGCCAGCTACCGAGAGTATCGCTGGCAGCAGCTCTACCGTTTTGACTACACCCCTGCAGACGCGAAGGCCTTCGACGAGGCGATCGCCGAGGTGGTCGTGCCGGCAGCCCAACGCATCGCAGAGCGTCGGCGCCAGCGACTCGGCGTCGATTCGTTGCGACCATGGGACGTAGACTGTGACCCGGACGGCCTGCCAGCGCTGCGGCCCTATACGACGCTCACCGAGCTGCAGGATGGCCTCGGCCGGATCTTTCAGCAGGTCTCACCTCGCTTCGCCGGCTACTTCGATTTGATGCGGCAGGACGGGCTGCTTGACCTCGAGAGCCGTGAGCACAAGGCTTCCGGTGGCTACCAGCTCGAACTCGCCGCAATCCGCAAACCCTTCATCTTCACTAACGCCATCGGTACCCAGGACGACGTGGAAACGCTGCTGCACGAAGGTGGACATGCCTTCCACGCCTTTGAGACGGCTGAGCTGCCCTACCTCCAGCAGCGCTCCGAGCAAATGGTGCCGGCGGAGTTCGCCGAAGTCGCCTCGATGTCCATGGAATTCCTCGGCTCGCCATACCTGTCCGCCCTGAGGGGAGGCTTCTATAGCGAAGCCGATGCGGCCCGAGCGCGCATCGCCCATCTGGAATCGGCCATCGGCCTCTTCGCTTACGTGGCGATGATCGACGCGTTGCAGCACTGGATCTACGAGCATCCCGACGCGGCTATGGATCTCGCGGCGTGCGATGAGGTCTGGGCTAGTCTGGCGGACCGCTACCTCCCACATCTGGATTGGACTGGGTTAGAGGCTGAGAAGCGGACTCTCTGGCACAGGATACTCCACGTCTTCCAATTGCCGTTCTACTACATCGAGTACGGCCTCGCGCAGCTGGGGGCAATCCAGGTCTTCGCCAATGCGCGGCGCGACCAGGAAGCCGCGGTGGAGGCGTATCGCCAAGCGCTCGCGTTGGGCGGCACAGTGGCGCTGCCGCAGCTCTTCGCCACAGCCGGCGCACAGTTTGCCTTCGACGCAGCAACGCTGCGTACCGCCGTCTCGCTGCTGGAGGAGGTGGCCGCCGAGCTGGCGCCACTTGCGCGGCCATAGTCATGCTGCAAGTAGCATGTGTGGCAGAACAACTTCCGACAGGTCGACACGTAGTCTGGTCGAGATGATCGGGACCACCGCGACCGTAGCGAAGGAGAGGGAGGAGTCATGGCTCCAATAACCGCTGTGCAGTCGGACGCCTTGGTCTTTTACGGCGCCACCGGCGATCTCGCCTACAAGCAGATCTTCCCGGCGCTATACGCAATGGTCAGGGCCGGCCATCTGAGCGTGCCTATTATCGGGGTCGCAGGCCGACCCTGGACCTCCGACCAGCTCCGCCAACGGGCCCGGGAGAGTCTTGCGGAGCAGGGCGAAGTGGACGAAGCGGCGTTCGCCAAACTAGCCTCCCTGCTCTCGTACGTCGGCGGCGACTACAACGATCCAGCTACGTTCGCCCGTTTGCGCGCGGCCGCTCCCAGGGCCGCGCGGCCCCTGCATTACCTGGCGATCCCGCCGAGCCTCTTTGAGGCCGTAGTGAAAGGAATATCCCAGGAGGGAGCTGCGACGGACGCTCGCGTCGTGATTGAGAAACCGTTCGGTCGTGATCTGGCGTCGGCCCAGGAGCTCAACCGGATGCTCACCTCCGTCTTCCCGCAGTCGGCCATCTTCCGCATTGACCACTACCTCGGCAAAGAGTCGGTGCAGAACCTCCTCTACTTCCGCTTCGCCAACGCATTTCTCGAGCCGATCTGGAACCGCAATTATGTCGCCAATGTGCAGCTCACGATGGCCGAGAGCTTCGGCGTGGCCGATCGCGGCAAGTTCTATGAGCAGGTTGGCGCTATCCGCGACGTCCTGCAGAACCACCTCCTACAGGCTGCCTCGCTGCTGACGATGGAGCCGCCAGGTGGCGGTGTACCCGATGGAATGCGCCGCGAGAAGACGCGCGTCCTTGAAGCGATGATGCCGCTTGCTCCATCCACAGTCGTGCGCGGGCAGTACCGCGGCTACCGGCAAGTGGCAGGCGTGACTCCTGACTCAACTGTCGAAACATTCGCCGCTGTACGCCTGCAGCTCGATACCTGGCGCTGGGCCGGAGTGCCATTCTACATCAGAACGGGCAAGTGCCTACCGGTCACTGTCACTGAGGTGCTGGTCGAATTCAAGCGCCCGCCGCAGGCAGTCTTCGGCGTGACTGAGCCACCCCACCCGAACTACTTGCGCTTCCGTCTGAGTCCCACGGTCGAGATAGCACTTGGCGCATGGACCAAGAGCCCTGGGGAAGGGATGCGAGGCCAAGAGGTCGAGCTGCTCGCGTGTAGCCAAAACGCCGACGACATGCCGCCGTATGAGCGACTGCTCTTCGACGCCATGCGTGGCGATCAATCGCTTTTTGCCAGCGAGGGCGGTGTGGAGGCCGCCTGGCGTGTTGTCGATCCAGTGCTCGGCGAGGCAGCGCCGGTGCGTGAGTACGAGCCGGGCACCTGGGGGCCGGCCGAAAGTGATGCTTTGATCGCACCTGACGGGCACTGGCACAATCCGAGTGCTGAGCCAGCTGGTTGATCACGCTTGCAGCGGGCTTGCCGATCCTACCTAGTCTGGGACCGCACCAAAATACAGTGGAGGCTCGCCCAGCGGTGAAGACTACGGCTTAAGGCTACCGATTGTCCATGGCTTAGCTCCTCGTTGCGGCCAACGAGTATGATGACTGTGTCTCATCCAGTACGTGACGTCCGTAGTAGTAAGGGATGGAACAGAACCTGCAGACAGCGCCCCTGTGGAGAACGGACAGGCGATGCAAATTGCGCTATGTGCGAATGAGTAGGAAGTACCGGAGCGGGCCCGGCGAGGCCACTCGCAAAGCGAGGTGAGCAATTATGGCGAGTAACATCGCCGATCTACCGAACGCGCTCGACGAGGGCGAGGCGCTAAGCCAGCGCCTCGCCGGCAAGCAGCCGGCCGTATTTCTCGACTACGACGGAACCCTGACTCCGATCCGTGACCGGCCTGAGGACGCCGTGATCTCCGATAGCATGCGTGAGGCGGTGCAGAGGCTGGCCGAACTAGTCCGTGTGGTAGTGGTCAGTGGCCGCGACCGCACGGTCGTGCAGAAGCTCATGGGTATCGACAACCTGATCGTGGCTGGCGACCATGGTTTCGACATCTGGAGCCCAACCACAGGCTCCATACAGCCTGAAGACGGCGCATCATTCGAGGGCCTGCTGCAAGAGGTGGAGGCAGAGCTTCGCGGCGACTTGGCCAATATACCGGGAGTCCTACTCGAGCCTAAGAAGAGTTCGGTGGCGGTTCACTTCCGACTGGTACCGAAAGAACTGCGACTCCACGTCAAGGAGATCGTTGATGCCGTCCTCTGCAAGCACCGGGAGGAGCTCAAGGCTACGCCGGGCAAGATGGTCATTGAGATCCAGCCCAAGCTGGACTGGGACAAGGGCAAGGCAGTGCTCTACCTGCTCAAGGTCCTGGACCTTGACCGAGACGACGTGGTCCCAGTCTATCTGGGCGACGACATCACTGACGAGGACGCCTTCCGAGTCCTGGCGGGGCGCGGCATCGGCATCTTCGTGGGTAGCGCCGGCGACCCTGAAACCCTCGGCCGCACCACCGCCGCAGAGTTTGTGCTGAACACGATTGGGGAGGTAGAGGATTTCCTCAGCAGGTACGCCGCAGTCTACTCCGCACAGGGGAAGCCAATGCAGCCCGGAGAGCGACCCAGGCCCAATCCTCCGGATTGGACGCTCGCCTATGACTCCTTCGAGCCTGAGCAGGAGAGGCTGCGGGAGGTGCTGACCTCGACCGGCAACGGCTATTTCTGCACGCGTGGCAGCGCCGAGTGGGCCGAGGTGGACGACGTGCACTATCCGGGCACCTACGCACATGGCTGCCACAACCGGGAGACGACTATCATGGGCAGCCGCCCGGTGCTCAACGAGGATCTGGTCAACCTTCCCAACTGGCTCGTGCTCAAGCTCCGGATCGGAGACGACGAGCCGATCAACCTGAAGAACGTCAAGCTTCTGAGTTACCGGCACGAGGTGGACTTCCGCTACGCGACGGTGAAGCGCAGGCTTCGGTTCCGCGACTCGGGCGGTCGCGAGACGACGCTCTCAAGCAGGCGCTTCGTCAGCATGGCCGACATGCACTGGGCGGCCCTGGAGTGGACCATCGCGGCCGAGAACTGGTCTGGCCCGGTAGAGGTCATCACGGCGCTGGACGCGCGCGTCATGAACCAGGGCGTCGCCCGCTACCGGGAGCTCGAGGGCCACCACCTGCATCCGGTGGCAAGCCGGACTCCGTGCCCGGACACCGTCTCCCTGATTTCGCAGATGCGTCAGTCCCACATCTACGTGGCAGAGGCTGCAAGGACGCGCGTATACGGCGAGTCGGGTGAGCTGGAGGCCGAACGCGAACACTTTCAGATGGAGGACTACGCCCAACAGACGCTGCGATTCGACCTTAAGCAAGGACGACCAGTCCGTGTAGAGAAGCTGATCTCGTTCTACACCTCTCTCGACCATGCGATCAGCGAGCCACTGGCCAATGCCGAGAAGGCGCTTGGGCGATTCGGCACTTTCGACGAGGCCTTCGACCATCATCAGTGTGCGTGGGACGAGCTGTGGGACGACTGCGACATCCGGGTGCCCAGCGACGACCGGGTCCAGTTCCTACTGCGCTTCCATGCCTCCCATGTCCTGCAGACCTGTTCTCCCCACACGGCCGACCTGGATGCCGGCGTTCCCGCCCGCGGCCTCAACGGAGAAGCCTATCGCGGCCACATCTTCTGGGACGAGCTCTACCTCTATCCCTTCCTGAACTTCCGGCTGCCGAAGATCACGCGCGGCCTCCTCATGTACCGGTACCGCCGGCTTGACGAGGCACGTGCGCTGGCTCGCGACGCCGGATACCGAGGCGCAATGTACCCCTGGCAGAGTGGCAGCGACGGCAAGGAAGAGACCCAGGTAGTCCACCTCAACCCTCGCTCTGGCTTGTGGGAACCGGACTTGAGCCGAAATCAGAGGCACGTGAATGCGGCCATCTTCTACAACGTCTGGCACTACATCCAGTCCACCGGAGATGCCGACTTCCTGCTCGGGCCCGGCGCCGAGATGATGATGGAGATCGCCCGTTTCTGGTCTAGCATCGCTCACTTCAACCCGCAGAGTGATCGCTACGAGATCCACGGCGTCATGGGCCCGGACGAATTTCACGAAAAATACCCCGACTCCGATGAGCCCGGTCTACGCAACAACGCTTATACCAATGTGATGGTGGCGTGGATCGCGGACATTGCGAGTAGGCTGCCCGACATGCTCGCAGAGCGGCGGAGGCGGTGGCTCTGCGACCGGATTGACCTCACCGACCAGGAGATCGAGACCTGGAAGGAGATGAGTCGCAAGATGTATGTCCCCTTCCTCGAAGATGGAGTCATTAGCCAGTTCGACGGTTGGGCGGAGCTAGAGGAGCTAGACTGGGATGCCTACCGCCGGAGGTACGGCAACATCCAGAGGCTCGACCGCATTCTGCGAGCGGAGGGAATGAAGCCCGACCGCTACAAGATATCGAAGCAGACGGACGCCGTGCTGCTGTTTTATCTGTTCCGCCAGGATGAGCTGAAGCAGATCTTCGAGCGCCTGGGCTACTCGTACACGAGTGAGACTCTGCGCAAGACCGTCGCGTACTACGATGGCCGAACCTCGCACGGGTCGACTCTGAGCTTCGTAGCGGATGCCGGGGTTTTCTCCGAGATCGACCTGGCGACCTCCTGGGAGCGGTACATGGTGGCATTACAGAGCGACGTGAACGACGTGCAGGGCGGCACCACCGCCGAGGGCATCCACATGGGCGTAATGTCCGGGACGCTGGATCTCGTTCAGCGTAGCTATTTGGGCGAGGTTATTCGCGATGGCGTTCTCTACTTCAACCCCAAGCCTATAGACCGCCTGCACGGTCTGAGCCTACCCATGCGCTTCAGAGGGCTACTGATCAAGATCACCCTCGAGGACGGCCGTCTGCGGGCCGGCGCCGAGGTTGACAGCCTGAACCGGTCGGTGAAATTGGGTGTCGGAGATCAGGTCCGGGAGATCAGGTCCGGGGAGAGCTATACCTTCGACCTCTGAATCAGCGACGCGTCTGCGCAGTTGCTGGTTGCTGTGCCTGATCTCACGTGTACGATCGGCGCTGCCGGATGACGAGATGCGGCGCGCCTTTCCAAGCGGCAGAGCCGGTGCGGCAAGTTGCCAGGTTAGGTGGGTGACCTGCTCGTCATGGCTGTGGTCGTGCTCAAGTTGCGCTCCGTAAGCAAGGAGGGGACTGTTTTGAATCCTGAAGCTGGACCTGACGAACTCACGGCCGCTCTTCCCCCTGAGGCTTTCCACCAGGACTTCCTCCAGATCGGCAGCTTGCGAATGCACGCGGCCATCGAAGGTGATGCTGGCCAGCCGCTGATTGTCCTGCTCCACGGTTTCCCGGAATTCTGGTATTCGTGGCGATTCCAGATCAGACCATTGGTCGCAGCTGGCTACCGCGTCGTGGCGCCCGACATGCGCGGCTATAATCTGACCGACAAAACCCCACCCTACGACGTATTCACCGTCTCGTCCGACATTGTCAATCTAATCCACGTCCTCGGCGAGCAGCAGGCGGTCGTGGTCGGGCACGATTGGGGAGGGATGATCGCCTGGGCGATTGCGATGATGCACCAGGAGGTCGTGTCGCGGCTAATCGTGTGCAACCTGCCACACCCGCAGGCGGTTCGCCGCGCCCAGGCGCAGTTTTACCTGCCGCAGTTGCTCAAGAGCTGGTATATCGGCTTCTTTCAACTACCCGCCATTCCGGAACGGTTTTGTGCGCTTAACCACTACAGGCCCTTGCTCGGAGCGTTGCAGGGAGGGCTACCGGCATTCCGCGAGGCCGACGCCGCACGCTACCGCGAGGCCTGGTCGCAGCCTGGCGCGATCCCGGCGATGCTCGGCTATTACCGGGCGCTACCCCGGAGCTTCCCGTTGCTGTTGCAGCGGGGGCAGGCGATTAGTGTCCCAACGACCCTGATCTGGGGCGATCCTGACTTCGCTCTCGATACGCGACTGGCCGAGTGGTCGAAGGAGTACGTCGAAGGGCTCAAACTCAGTATCATTCCTAACTCGAGCCACTTCGTCCAGCTTCGCCATCCTGCTGAGGTGACCCGGCTGATGCGAGAATTCCTCGCAGAGACACCGTGAGCAATCGGCCGCCAATCACCGCCGTGGCCGCGTCGGCGGTAGCATGCTCTTCAGCAATCGCTGCCGGGCTCGCTCGCGTTGGGATCTTATGAAGCGCGGCAGCCTGAATATACGGCGAACGAGAATCGTGATTGCCAGCGCAGTGACCGTGAGCTGGGCCAGGACGAAGACGCCAATGAGCACAATCACGGCAAGCGGCCACAGATGCCAGACAATGGCAACAAATCCTACTGTGGCAGCGGCGTAGCCTACGGCCGACATCCAGAATGCAGCTGCACTCATGGCTCTCGGCACGAAGACGGTAAAACGCGAGCCATGGAATATGAGAGGCGTCTTTATGCTGTTCCAGAAGATTTCCTCGAGCAGAAAAGGAATGGCGACTACAAAGGAAATCAAGGCAACGCGCATCGGGGTATCCAGACGAGGCACACCAGTCATGGCCACGAGAAACACAATACAGATGCCGCCAAGCACCGCACTTGCTTCTCTTCGCCCTGGCGTACTTGGGCTATCCTTGAGCCATCTTAGAAACTGCCATCCTACTGCGCGACCAGATGGGGGTACCGTAGACGGCGCCGCCGGTGGCAGGTCGGGTGGTTCAGTGCTCATAGCAAGCAGTGCCTCCGCGAATTGGCGATTACTCCACAATGCAAAACCACTTGTGCATCTTGCGCTTCTTGTGCAAAATGTGCAAGTTCGTAGTATCGTCGCAGGGCGAGCCGTTGGATTGAGCCTTTGGCCGCTGAGGAGCGTCGTCGCCCCTATCGCTTAACGGCGGCTGGCGCTGAGGCGCTGCGTGCACAGCTTGCTAACTTAGCGCAGGTGACGGCGCTGGGACTAAGGAGGTTGGCCAGCCTAGGAAGTATGGCTACCGGGTCCTGCTCCAGTTCTACCCCCGAGCATGGCGTGTCCGCTACGGCGAGGAGTATCCGGCACTGCTCGAAGAAGCCTGCCCCTCTCGCCCTGGAGGACCTGGGACATCTGCCTGGGAGCTCTCGACGCCCGCCTGCGTCTTGACCCGGCGATGGGGAGGTTCATTGGTGAGTTCACGAAACTACTGAACATCAATACCTACGAAATCACGGTTTGACGAGGTAATCGTACCATGCTAGTATTGATTGCAACCCAAAAGTGGGCGGCTTGACTAGAGTTCAGGCACACGCGGACTGGTGGTTGTCGACCTCGTGTACGCGGAAGAATTCGCACGTGAACCGGGGAACCAAGTGAGTACGTAAAAGGGATGGAGGCGCTGCAATGGCAGACGTCCGCTTTGAGCACATCTATAAGCGATATACTGAGCAAACCAACGTCATCTCTGACTTGAATTTGCACGTCCGCGACCACGAATTCTTGGTGCTGGTGGGTCCATCCGGCTGCGGCAAGTCTACCGTGCTGCGGATGGTTGCTGGACTGGAGGAGGTTTCAGCCGGCGACCTCTACATTGGTGCCAGGCGGGTCAACGACATCGCCCCCAAGGACCGCGACATCGCCATGGTCTTCCAAAATTATGCTCTCTATCCCCACATGAGCGTCTACGACAATTTGGCCTTCTCTCTCAAGCTGCGCCATTTCGCCAAAGAGGAGATCCGCACCCGGGTCAACAGCGCCGCCCGCATGCTGGGCATCGGCGAGTACTTGCAACGCAAGCCTAAGCAGCTCTCCGGGGGACAGCGCCAACGGGTAGCTTTGGGACGCGCCTTGGTGCGTGAGCCGCAGGTCTTTCTGATGGACGAGCCCCTCTCTAACCTGGATGCCAAGCTCCGCGTGCAGACCCGCGCGGACATCGCCCGCTTGCATCAGCAGGTGCCGACCACCACCATCTATGTGACTCATGATCAGGTCGAGGCCATGACTCTGGGCGATCGCATCGCGGTGTTGAACGGGGGGATTATCCAGCAAATCGGCAGTCCCAACGAGGTCTATGACGCCCCTGCAAATCTGTTTGTGGCCAGTTTCATCGGCTCGCCCTCCATGAACTTCTTCAAGGCTCATCTCGGTGGGCCACTCGACGGGGCGTCCAGCTCCTCCAGCCGGGCCAGCGTGGTGATCGGCGAGGGCGCCCAGGCCCGGGCCTTGCCCCTTTCAGACGCCCTCGCCGCCGCAGTCGCAAACGGCAGAGCTGGGCAGGATGGGCAGTCCATCATCGTGGGGATCCGCCCCGAAGCGCTCAGCCTGGTTCCCGAGGCCACGACAGCGAGCCTAGTAGGGGAGGTCGATGTGGTGGAGCAACTGGGCAACGAGCAACTCGTCTATGTGCGCATGCCGGGAGCTATGGTAACGGATACCGCGGTGACGCGGGGCTCGACGGCACGTGTCCCAGCGCAGGCAGCGGTGCGGGTTGGCCAGCCCCTCGCCCTGGCGGTTGATACGAGTCGCATACAGCTGTTCGACCCGCAAAGCACGATCCGGCTCACCTAACCGTCGCCTGAAAGCTGACGGAGTAGTAGGGTGCACGCAAGTCGATGAGCAAAGCATCATGCTTGCTGAGGCATGCTTGCAACTCCGCGGGTCTAGAAACGTCTCATGCACCCTCTTGTGCGCTCAGAGAATTGGAAAAGCAGCAGGAGCATCTCTCAACTCCCGCTTTAAGGGCTAAAGCGGGAGTGACGCGTCAAACGCCGGTTGCGCACACTACCGAAATGGCATAGCCATCGGTGCCAT
This sequence comes from Ktedonobacterales bacterium, assembly GCA_052143275.1. Lineage (GTDB taxonomy): Bacteria > Chloroflexota > Ktedonobacteria > Ktedonobacterales > JADMIN01 > JAJPKE01. The sequence goes on from JBKQTH010000469.1 coordinate 35,035, forward strand.
CGTCATCCATTGGGAAGGCGACGGAGACCAGTCGCTCGTCGCTCGTCGCCTTGGCATTATACTCCGCAACGCCGGCGCTGGCGGCGTCAGGTGGAGGCGATTGGAAGGCACGCCCCATGCGGATGACGTTATCGGCGACAATGATCGTACCCACACGGCTGAGCTTGAGCGCCCAATCGAGATACGCTGGATAGTTGCCCTTATCAGCGTCGATAAAGATCAGATCGAACGGCGCCTCCCTCGTGAGCTGTGGCAGCATCGTGATGGCGTCGCCCACGCGGACTTCGGCACGGTCGGCCACACCTGCCTCGGCAAACGTGGCCTGCACGGCGGCGGCGTGCTTGGGATTGACCTCCAGCGTAATCAGCTTCCCATCGACTGGCAGCGCTCGTGCGAGCCATGTGCCGGAATAGCCGCCCAACGCCACCGATCTCCAGGATCTTGCGCGCGCCACAGGCCAATGCCAGCACCTGCAAAAGTTTCCCTTGCAGCGGCGAGATCTGGATAGCAGGCAGCCCTTCACGGTCTGCCCGCTCGAGAGCGTGGCGCAATACGGCATCTTCAGGGGCATAGCGTCTGCTTAACTCACAGTCGATGCTGGCGCGCAAGTCCGCATTGGCGCGCAGCTCTGTTTCGCTACTCTCTGTCATCGTCATCCTCTTTCAGCGGTGAAGTGTGACGGAGGCTTTCCCGCGCACAAGGACTCTTGCCAAACAGCTGTTTCCAGCACGCTTCGGCGTTGCTGCTCGCGTACAAACCAGCGAGTCGATGGTCCACTCGGTCCTGAATTCCTCTCCTGTCTCTTGAGAAGCGCTGATGTGCCTGGCCATGCAGGCTACCTATGGCATCTGGCTAGAGCGGCTGCTGCTCCTCATCATCGGCAAGAATGCGATATAACTGCCGACGGGCATTGACCAGCAGCTCTCTGGCTGCCGCCAGCTGTACTGCGGTCCCCACGTGGACGACCTGTTTGAAGGCCGTTTCCACTTGATTGAACACGTCAAGCAGCTCCGCATCTCCCGAGTCCATGCGCGCCGTCACCGCATCACGGGCGGCGACGAGTTCGGTCCGGTGTTCCCTGATGTAGGCTCGCCCGGATTCGGTAAGATGAAAGACCCGGCGGCTTTCCTGCTGCTCGCCCTGGATGTACCCCTGATCTTCAAGCAATTGAAGGGCAGGATAGACCGAACCGGCGCTTGGGCGCCAATTACCTCCGCTCCGCTCCTCAATCAACTGGATAATCTGGTAGCCATGCAAGGCTTGCTCATCCAGCAGTAGCAGCGTTGCGGCATACACGTCGCCACGACCCACGCGATGTCTTTCCCTCCCTCCCCGCTCTCTCCGTCCGCTACGCTCGGTACGGTGTCGAGAAGATTCACTCTCCTCATGGCGCTCGTGCCGTGAACGTTCCTCACGGCCTTGTGACATGCGCATTAGGTACCGCGAAAGATCGTGCATGGCAGTAAATTCCGATGGCCAGGATACGGCTTGTGTCTCCATTGTTGCGTTCTCCTATTTCAGATATGTCTACGATATATCTAGATATAACAGAAAAGAGAGTGTATGTCAAGAGCTGGTCGGCATCTCGCACATGTCATGCGCCGTTCAGGAAAGCCAGAAACGCAAGTTTACCGGGATGTATCTAGTTTATGGCAAGTCTGTCCAACGCGGGAATCTGTAGGAGGCATCGCCGTGACAATCGTAACTCGACCATATCTTCTTCTGATGATTTTGTTCCATCCTTCTTATAGAAGAGTAATTCCTGTCACAAGAACGACCCCTACAGTAACACTTAGCGAATGAGCCAGTCGGCGCGATATGCTTGCCTCAGAGGTGAGAAAGGGGCGGGCAGATGGAGCTCATAGAGCAGGACGACGAGCAACAAGGGGCTCGGCCTAGCACAG
>JBKQTH010000470.1:0-6587 GCA_052143275.1 Ktedonobacterales bacterium
AATCCGGCGATGCACCTTCGCCAGCTTGCGGACGGCTTTCGTGCGGTTCTTCCCACCTTTCTTCCGGCGACTCACCACCCGCTGCCACCGCTTGAGTTTCTTGAGGCGCCGCTTCAGGTGGCGTGGGTTGGAGATGACCTCTCCATCCGAGAGGGTGGCTAGGTGTCTGATGCCCACCCAGATCAATCCCCACCACCGGGCCAGCGTTCGCTGGTACTGCCTGCTCCTGCTCCACCTGCAGACTCACATACCAGTGCCCAGCCTGCTCGCTCACCGTGGCCGAGAGGATCTGCACCCCTGAGGTGGGCAGATACCCCCGCTCCTTGAGCCGCAGCCGCCCCAAGCGCGGCAACACAATCGCCTCAGCCGACACCACGATCCGTCCGGTGAGGCGGAAACTGCCCAACCCTTTCTTCTTGGTCTTGAAGCGGGGATACCCGAGCTTCCCTGTCCACTTCCCCTGCTTCTTGAGGGCATACCGCCGGAAGAAGTTGGTAAAGGCCGCATCCAGGTTCCACAGGGCCTCCTGCGGCGCACACTTGGAGACCGTATACATCCAGGGGACAGCCGTCTTCTTGAGAGCATTGAGCTCGCGGTGCAGCTCGATGGCGGTGGGGCTCCTCTTGCTCGCTTTATAGCGTTCTTGCTTGACCCGGAGCCCCCAGTTGTAGGCCCAGCGCGCGGCACCGGCATGCTGGCGGCAGGACGTGACCTGCCGGTCGTTCAGAGCCAGTTCCGTTTTGTACGCCCGCTGCACCCGCATCCCGCATCTCTCCGACGCTCCCGGGCAGTCTTGCCGAGGAGGCATACTTTCACTTCTTGGTTGCTAGAACAAGTGTATCATATCCTGCTGCTGCAGTCAAGGAGAACAGACGGATACACATGGGCACAAATGGGGATATTCTCTGCAACTATTCATCACCTCCAACAATGGCGGAGATGCGCACAGTGGCCATAACTTCCTAGCGAGCCAGACGCGCCACGACCTCACGTGGCCCCTACGTGTCTCGTGGGCGGAGCCGTACCGGAGCAGCTGATCGCACCGTCGGCTGACTGCACTCTGTGTTAACCGTTCTGTAACACCCCGGTAGGTACCATCGCGAAAGTGGAGTGCTGACTGGTCATCACATCATGCTCTAGCCCTCAGGCACCGGCGCGGCAGTCACTTCCCTCTGCAGGCTGGTGGCGTTCTCGCCCTGCGCTACGGTGGGCAGTGATCAGCGATGGCTGGCTCGCGCACTCTCTTCAAATGGGTTGGCTATTCCAGAACCTGTGACGGGCGCGTTCTTTCTTGGTCCAGGAGGATAGCCACCACAACAAGAATACTCAACCACACATGGTCTCTGTCCCTATTTTCATCACACACATCGGGATCGAGGAGCGCTCTTTAATGGATCATCGCGGCAAGAATAGCCAGGGGCCTTTAACTCGCGTCCGGACCACGTCGAGAACGTGGCGCACGGTATCGGCGCTCATGGGGTTGCTGGCGCTGGTCCTGACAGCCTGTGGCGCCGGCGGGAATGCGACGCCTACGTTGGCGCCGAACCAGACGTTCACCTGGGCCTATATCAACGCGACTGCGGTGCAAAACCCCTCTGCCCACGTGGCGGTCTTCGACCCTGCTGTAGTGGCCAACTACATCGATGTTTCCACCGTCGCGATGCTTTACTCTGGGCTGGTCACGCTCGATAGCGCCACGCTTACTGTCATCCCCGATGCGGCGAGCAGTTGGACGATCGACTCAACCGGCACCATCTACACCTTCCATCTGCGTCCCAATCTCTTCTTCAGCGACGGCAGACCGCTGACGGCCAATGATTTTGCCTACAGCCTTGACCGGACGTTAGCCAATAACTATGGCGTCTGCGATATCGATGATGCAGCCACGTACGGCTACGACCACAATTCTAGCTGCTTTGCCCTGGGATCCAGCTATCTGAGCGACATTCTTGGTGCGCAAGACAAAGGCAATCCCGCTCTCAGCGGGAGCCAATCAGTTGGCATGGACCTCATCGGGCCAGGTAAAGGGTTGGAGGTGGTTGATACGCGCACGCTCATTATTCGCTTGGCGCACCCGGCCGCCTATTTTCTGGAGGCTCTCTCCGATCCGGTCTCCTATCCCGTGGAGCAGTCGCTCATCTCCAAGTACCAAGGCGGCACCTGGGTAGACCATCTGAACGAAGGTGGCTGCTCCGGTCCCTTCATGGTGAAATCCTATACACCTGGCACGGATCTGAAGCTGATCCCCAACCCCTACTGGGAGCGCGCCTGGAACACCCAGTTGACCCTGACCGAGGTGGACCGGCCGTTTCTAGACAGTCAAGATACTGAGTACACCAACTACGACAAGCAGGGTCTCTACGATTACACCGATGTCCCAGGAGATGAGCAAGTCTTTGCGGTGGGGCAGAGCGACTTCCACGAGGTACCCAGTCTCAACACCAGGTACTTCGGCCTGAACTTCAACGAGGCTCCCTTCAACAACCTCCAGGTTCGCCAGGCCTTTGACCTTGCGCTGAATAAGCAACTGTTGGTAGACCGCGTCTATGGTGGTGGCGCTATTCCCACCAACCATGTCGTGCCGCAAGGTATGCCGGGCTACGACCCACTGCTGACGGGTCCGGATGGCACACAGTCAGTAACCGGCAACCAGCAGAAAGCGATCCAGCTGCTGCAACAAGCCCAAAACACCTGCCAGGCCAACGTCACGGGCATCCTGCCCACGTATTGCCCCTACATCGACGATGGGACGAATTCATCTCCAATCTATCTGTCGGCGGGGGTCATCACTGACGCGACCCAGAACGAGATCGCCACCATCGCTACCCAGACCTGGAGTCAGGTGCTGCATCTGAACGTGCAGATCAAGCGCTATGCGGACTTGAACGCACTGGAAGGGGACCTCTTTCCGGCGCCACCCGCTACTAACCCCGCACAGATCTGGCAGATTGGCTGGATTGCCGACTATGCCGATCCAGAGGACTGGCTCTCCCTCCAGTTCTATAGCACATCGCCCAACAATATCTCGTATGTTGACGATCCGCACCTCGATCAGCTCATGACGCAGGCGGATGGCGATCAAGATCCAGGTCGGCGGATGGAGGAGTATCAGACCATCGAGCAGGACGTTGTGGACCAGGTCCCCTGGATTCCCTATGCCCAGGTGAAGACTGCGTGGCGCTTGCGCTCATGGGTGCACGGCTTTGGGCTGAACGAGCTGCTCATCATGGAGGATGTCGACTGGCCCAAGGTCTCGATCATGTCACACTAGCCGGGGGAGCGGTCGTCCGGTGCGAGGATCCGGTGATATGGCGGACGACAGCAGATACGGTCATGTTCTGATGGACAGCCCATATCCACGTAATCTGCTTTATGTAGAAAGGAGCGGCTCTACTTTATGCGACTCGCCATTCTCTCCGATATTCATGGCAATGCTATCGCGCTGGAAGCGGTGCTCTCGGACTTGCGGCGCTCTCCCGCTGATCAGGTAGTATGTTTGGGGGACGCTATTCAAGGTGGCCCGCAGCCTGCTGAGGTGGTAGCGCTGCTGCGCGCGCTCGCCTGTCCAGTCGTCATGGGGAATGCCGATGCCTGGCTGTTGACCGGCCAAGCAACCGGCAACGGATCTGTCTCCCCTGCACAGGAGACCATGCGCCAGTGGAGCCTAGCGCGGCTGTCTTCCGCTGATCGCCAGTTCATCGCCGGTTTTGCGTCTACGGTGACGCTTCCGCTGCCTGACGGCAAGACCTTGCTAGGGTTTCATGGCTCGCCAACCTCCTTCGATGATCTCCTGCTGCCCGAGATCCTCTATGACGAGTTTGTAAGCCTTTGTGGTGCTTACGCGCCGGCGATTCTGACCGGAGGGCATACGCACCTGCAACATATTCGGCGGTTGGGTGAGACATTCTATTTCAATCCTGGAAGTGTTGGTGTCGTCTATGATCAGTACCAACAGGAGCACGCCGAAGCAGAGGTATGGCTGGATCCTAGAGCTGAGTATGCGGTGTTGGAGGTGAGCAGTGAGCGCATGGTGCTGGAGTTTCGGCGCATTCCCTTTGCCGCGGCGGCGCTAATTGCGGCGGCGCGTACTGCTGGAAGTCCCAACAGTGAAGCTCTGGCTCGTGAGTATGGCTGCCTCTGACCCAAGGTATTGCCGCACTCACAGGAGGTGCACAGCAAGAGTTCGTCTGTTCCTGACGTGCAGTGTGCTCCCAGCTTACGACTTTGTCACCAGGCTGTAACACTCGTGTGGGTATCCTTGCGGGGGGGGTAGGAGTCCAGTGGCACCACCCAGTTCTTGTCGGTCATCGCAGTAGGCGTCTCAACTCGGGATCCTGACTTTGTTTGGGGACTGACCGGCGCTCGGGTGCGTAAATGTGCAGACCTGAGCAAAGGAACTCGAGAATGACAATTAAACCACCTGCGGACGATTGGCCAGCTTTGAATAGGGCTGCACCCGACGCCTGGAAGCAGAACGCAGCGGTATGGTAGCGTTCAGGGCGAAGAGGGCAATCGGACCCAGGGCCCACTGGTGAATCCTGCCGCCGGGCGCCTGCTGGAGCTACATCCTGGGCAACTCACTCTAGAGATTGCGTCTGGTAATGGCGTCTTCGCTCGAAAGCTGGCTCGGTTAGGGGCAGATATCGTTGCCACCGATTTCAGCGACCAATTTCTGGAGCGTGCCAAAGCTGCACCTGGTGGGCGTCTTCAGCTGTAACGCTTTTATTACACCGTTGTAACCCGGGTGATGTACTTTCTCTCGTATAGTTTCTCCCAGGCTGAGCCATTGGGATCCGTGTCTGTGGACCGGGTCGAGGATGATCGGCACTGAACCAGGCGGAATCGGGTTGAGCCACGAGAACCTGCGGTGTAACATATCCTACTGAACCCGAGATCAGCCGAGGTTACACGATGATAATCCGCCCGGGTATGCCCGTCCTTCCACTGGCAACTGCCAGAGCCGTTGCGGCAGCAGCGGAACAACGTGCCCTGGAACGCGGGGCACAAGCGGCCATTGTCCTTCTCGATGCCGAGGGGGAATTAGTCTATTTCCAGCGCATGGATCGGGTTCCTCCCTCCAGAAGTGATGTGGCTTTGGCCAAGGCCCAGTGCGTCCTCACCCTGCAGCAGCGATCAACCCACTTGCCAACAGGACTCCAAATGCCGAGCACTCTTGCGGTGGTGGGCATCCCTGGGCTGCTGCCGCTGGCAGGAGGGCTCGTGTTGCAGGTCGAGCATCAGGTGATCGGAGCCATTGGGGTCAGTGGAGTCCTTGCCGAGTTCGATGGCGAGATTGCTACCGCCGGAGCAGCGGTCTGCGCGCATCTGCCTGGAAGTGGGTGAGCAGGAGCTGACCTTGCCGCCACGAGCACCATCCCCGCAGTACTTTGGCGCAACTTCACTGTAGGCGAAGACAACCAGTTCGACGCCCTCATGCCAGTCACAAAGCATGGCATCATCAGCTCATCACAGGGGAACACCCCGTACCCGGGCACTCTCACCCCCATGAAGCACCGTGTCTCATTCACCAGCAGAAGAAGACAAGTAGGCAACACGTGATTCTGGCGATTGGGGGCAAGCGGCTATGTCGGGCGAGACATCGTGCCGCAACGGCTGCCCGCGGGCGCTATGGGCTACCTTCTTCTGCTTGGCTACTCGACTCTCATCCTCCCGCAGTAGCTTTGCAAGCAGACATATTAAAGCTATCAGCTAACAATCTTGTCACGGAGATGTAACACACCTCCAGGTATCCTGGTGCCGGTAGGAGTTATCTGCTGCTTCATCCGATTCTTGATCGGCCAACCCAGCAAGTGGCTCAGCCTGGGATCGATTCTTCTTCCGGTGCTTGACCGGCGCAGGAGTAAGTCAGTTTACCCTGGTCCGCCCCTATCTCTCTGGGCGTGCCGGGGCGAAATCCGATCTGACTCGGGGGAGTACTCCCGCGCGTCCCCAGCAGGGGTGCCAGATTTCCAGCTGGCGTCCCGTAGGGTCAGGCCCAGGGGAAGGTACTGTGAACACCTTTGTGTAGCAGGAAGGCAACCCCAGAAAGAAGCCCGTGTTCGGTGTTGTCTTCGGTCCAACGCTCGGCGTTGATGACCCTCCCAATACGTAAGGTTGCAGTGTGGTTCGCATGACATACTACCATCTTACTCTTCATTGGGATCTCCACACCGTCGAAGGCAGGCTGAGCCAAGACAAAGGCTGACCTTTCAGCCTTTGTCTTCTCTACTATTTATCCCTGAACATGACCGTCTCCGACATTACTCCAAAAAGGAGAGCAATTTATGCCCAGAGGTTTCCCAAGTGTACACAAGCTTTCTCTGTCGGGAGCGCTCGTACTGCTTGCGACGATGGCGCTGCTGGTAGCTGGCTGTGGAGGCAGCTCATCTACTGGCAGCGCTCTTCCGTATTCCCAGCAGATCTTCAACTATCCTCTCAACTGCAACTGCAGCGATGTCGCAACGTTGGATCCGGCACTCTCGGTGGATTTCTATTCGGCTGTCCCAATATCTCTTCTGTTTCCAGGATTGCTGACTCTGAATGCCGATAGCGTGCCCGTGCCGTGGGCGGCCTCTGGCATGCCGACC
>JBKQTH010000471.1:0-8902 GCA_052143275.1 Ktedonobacterales bacterium
GCGTGTGGTATCTGGACAAAGTGCTGATTGTTGACGCGCCCCAGTTCCACTGCCTGCTTCCACAGCCGGTTTTTGCCTGTGACCAGCGTGCCGATGCCGCTCTCGCGATCAGCAGGTCAATGATGGCGTTACTGGCCGTGTGCAGGTAGTGATTGATACGGCGAGTGCGTTTCGTGCTCATGCGCTCCAGGCGGGCCATTACCGGAGTTGCGGTATGACGAGGACGTAGACACGAACAGGCGGGATCCGGCAATCGACTGTAACTCTGCGGGTGAGCCCACGGGAGCGGCGGCGAGCCAGTTCAGCCCGTCCCTATCCCGAATTTAGCATTACACCGGCGAGCGCGCTTCTACGCGGGCAACACGACGCCGCTCAACGTGCGGCAAACTGTCAGGAGCTTGTCCTGCAGCGCGACATCGTGGACGGCAGGGTACGGCTCGCGGGGCTGCTTGTGATAGAAATATCCGCCCGAAACCTGTGCGGCTGGGTCGTTGCTGACTGCAAGCCAGACCTGCGTGGCCGCACCCTGCGATAGATCATCCGGCGCGCCGGGGCCGCCCATCTTAGTCGCCACCCAGCCGGGCTCGACGGCATTCGAGCGGACGTTCGGCCAGAGACGGGCGACGGCCGCCGAGAGCATGGCGTCGAACAGCTTAGAGTCCGAGTATGCCTGCTCCCCATTCCAGAGTCGCGTTTCCCACCGCGCATCGTCGAGATCCGCCGGATCGCCGCCGCGATGCATGCCCGAGCTGAGATACACCAACCGTTCGGGCCGGGAGATAAGCGCTGTCAGGACGTAGGGGGCCAGGACATTGATGGCGAAGATATGCTCCACGCCATCACGCGTGATCTTGCGTCCCTCGCGGTAGCCGACGCCAGCGTTGTGAATGACGGCGTCGAATGCGCCCAGCGCATTCGCCTGCTCGGCAAGTTGTTTCGTCTCGGAGATGTCGGCGAGGTCGCCGGTAACTACGGCGCTGGCTTGCGGCAGCGCTTTCGAGACCTGGGAAGCTCGCCGTTCGTTGCGCGCGTGCAGTACCACCTCATGCCGCTGGGTGACCAACTCTTCGGCCGTCATAAGGCCTAAGCCGTCGCTGGAACCAGTTATAAAAACTCGTGCCATGTCCTTTTCCTTTTCCAAGAAGTTGCGCGCACCGCCGCTAGGCCTCGCCGCGGACACGGCGCTGTGCGGCCCACTCCCCTAACCGACCTGAAGAGCTGCCCTGCCCATGACGTACCCCGCTCGCGCTGCGCCTCCGCCGCACGTTCGAGTGGAAATGTCGCGCCGACCACCACCCGCAAGCCACCGGCGTCACAGTGGACTGGCGCCCGCTCTAGGATGTCCCGCCCGTACCCATCCCGATCCTCGCAGCCGAAGACCGACGGGTCCAGCCAGACGCTCTCTCGTTCAAAAAAGAATCAGTAGCAATAACGTAGAGATGTGTATGCACACCCGTGCATACACATTCGCCCATGTGCGCAGAATGTAAGCCAGTGTGAGCGGTATCTGAGTCACACTGGAGTTAAACCACCTTCAACACTCGCTATAGCCGCAGCTCACACACTTCTTACAGCCTTCCTCCATATATAGTGTATTGTTGCCGCACTGCGGGCACAGGTTTCCGGTAACGGTAAAGAGCGCACGGGTTGCCGGGCTGAATCCACGCCTGCTGGTCGGACCACTACTACTATTGTTGTTGCCATTGTTGCCGAAGCTGCCCACTCCTCCCCACGAACCTTGGGCCTCGCTATCCACGGTGGTCTCCACTTCCTCTTCGGAGGAGGATAACTGGGTCCGTTCGTCACCCAATCCTGATTGGCTCCGGCTGTTCAGGTAGAGATACAGGGCGCGCGCCACCGCATCCGGCAGCGAGCGAACCCGGTTGGGTCCAAAACCAATCGAGGTGCTGCCCCCTATGGCACTGAGCTGGCGACCAACTTCAGCTGCCCGTTGGTCCTGCGTCAGCGGACTGTCTATCTGCAAGAAGCGAGAGATCAGCCGGCCAAGCGCCTCAGCCAGGGCCGAGATATCCGAGCCGGCCTTGCCGACATTGACAAAGACCTCAAAAAGCCCGTCGGCATCGCTATTGAGGGTGATATTGACTGTACCTTCCGGCGCGCGCACCTGGCGAGTATAGCCCGACATGACCTCAGGTCGAGGCTTGATGCCGCCCGGATAGGCGCCGGGCTGCTGCGGTGGTTGCGGCAGTGGCGCCGACGGTGCGGCTCGACGGGGCGGCACCGGCTGAAGTGGCGCGACTGGCTCGGCAATGGCCCCATGAGGCGACACCGGCTCCGCCAGCTCCGCCTGCTGCCCCAGCTCGGCGTCGACTTTCTTCTGCTGCTCAGGTTCCTTCACTCCCACATTCAGCACTTGCTCTCCCTTACTGCCGTCCCGGAAGATGGTAATGCCCAGACAGCCCAGGTTCCAGGCCAGCATATAGGCTTCACGCACGTCTTCGTACGTCGCGCTGTTCGGTAGGTTAATGGTATTGTGCGATACGATCCCATTCACTACGTACTCGTGAGCGTCTTCGACCTCGATGTCGTACAGCGAAAGTATGCCGGCGTCCTCAACCGCAGTTACACGGAATACTGGTGTTTCGCTTGACCAGCCTAAGCGCTCGGCGGTGCGGTTGTCGCAGTTCCGAGGTTGCCGCTGTTTGATCGATGAAAGTGCTCCGTAGTATGGGTGGCTGGTGGGAAGCTTGGTCCGAGACACCAATTCCTGGTCTACCAATACCTGATATGTCGCATAGTGAGCTTCACGATTCTTGTGGCGCTCAATGCACATAATGCGCTCTTGCAATTCATTGCTTACCAACACCTTGTAGGCAATATTACCGGTGCTGGCGACCAGGCCGGTGTGAACACGGACCAGTGGCAGGCCGAAACTGCGGCACATTTCGGCCACACCATAGGCGAGCTGCTTTGACATACCGCTGTATACGTACAAGCCGTACTGCGGATAATAGTAGCCGTCCAGCGAGATGCCGCGCAGGAACGCCAGTTTTTCTTCCTCGCTACCGGCCAGCACCTGAGCCGGCACATGCTTCGTGTAGGCACCTTCACCGATGAGCTCTCGTACCCAACGGCACAGCGCTCGTGAATTCAGGGTCAGATACTGTACGTTGCCGTTGCGCTTTTCAATGGTATGACGCAGAGTGAGGCCAAACAGTTGCTGGGCAAGCAGCTTGAATTCACCGATCACTTCTTCGTCTGCACTGGTGAGCCCCACTGCTCCCGTGAGGAGTGTCATATGGCCGTCAGCTGCCAGCATTCCCAGGAATTGAGCCAACTGAGGAGTCATATCTTCAGGGAAAGTGACTGGTTTGGCATTGGTGCGAAAGGTGTCGCAGACCGGCAGAGTAGCACCACCGGGACCGTGAGCTTCCTCAAAACGACCTGTGACGAGATCCCCTACTCGCAGATCAGCCATCCGCTTCCATCCATCCGGAGTATATACACGATGGCTTTCGGTTGATCCTACCAGCTCAGAACCATTGTCCAATCGGATGCGCGTTGCGGCCTTCTCGCCGGCGTAATAGTGGGAGAGCACCCGGTGTCCGCCAACGGTAATGCCTTGATCGGCAATTGCCATAAAGGTATCCGGCTCCTCCACACTCGAGAAATCTTCAATCGCCATGAGGCCTCGCGAGGTTGGAATCAGCGTTCCTCCCGCAAGGCACTTGCTGATACTGTTGTCCACGCCTTTTTGAAAGCTGGCCTGCATGCGGATATGCCAATCGGGCGCGATTTCGTGCGCGGTAACATAGGGCTTGAGCGCTGGGTGCTCCTGGTCCGCGTGCCCATGCAATGTGCCATGCTTTCTGACGTATTCCAGCACGCCCTCTTTGTCCGGTATGTCGCTATTCTCCAGCGCCCGCTGGAAGAACGGATTCACGAAGTCAAGCACCCGATAAGTGCCGTCGGGCTGCTTGACCCGATGCTGGAACGCCAGGGCAAAGATGGGCTCGATGCCGGATGAGCAATCCGCCAGTATGCTTATAGATCCGGTCGGAGCCACCGTGGTGCAGGTAGAATTGCGGAGTTCGGGACCGTCTTTATAGATGCTCCGAGGGAAGTTGGGAAACGCTCCACGCTCCTCCGCCATCTCGTGAGATTCATCGCTGGCCCACTCCCGTATCTGGCACATGACTCGTTCACCCAGAGCAACGGCTTCGTCGCTATCATAGGGTAGCCCCAGCTCGAAGAGCATCTCCGCCCAGCCCATGACGCCCAGCCCGATCCTCCGGTTGGCATGCACCTTGGCATACACCTCGGGTAGCGGGAAGGGATTGATCTCGATCACGTCGTCCAGGAACCGTGTGGTCACCCGGGTCACTCGCTCCAGCTCGGTCCAGTCGATCTCACCGCCATGCACAAAGACGCCCAAGTTGATGGAGCCAAGATTGCAGGCATCGTAGGGACCAAGATATTGCTCTCCGCATGGATTTGTTGCTTCTAGCGGCTCGATCTCCGGCGTCGGGTTGGCGGTCGACCGGTTGGCGCGGTCGAGGAAGACCAGACCGGGGTCTCCGGTTGCCCATGCGGCGGAGACGATAGCTTCCATGACATCTCGGGCGCGCAGCTGCTCCACCACCTTGCCGGTGTGAGGGTCCACGAGGCTGTAATCGCTGTCAGCCTCGAGAGCTCGCATGAACTCATCCGTGATGGCTACCGAGATATTGAAGTTGGTCACCGAGCCGTCGCGCTTGCAATCGATGAATTGCAGTACGTCGGGGTGATCAACCCGCAATATTCCCATGTTAGCACCGCGACGGGTGTTGTGGCTGACGAAGCCATTGGCGATGTAGGTATGGTTCTCTTCGACGGAGAGGTCTACCGTCACCGCTTCATCATCTGCAACGGAGACTACCTGGTCATAAAACTGGTCGTTGGTGAGGAATACTGCCAGTGCACTGTTGCGAACTGCCTCGTGCTTCTCCGCCAGCTCCCGCAGTCGCGACCGGGTCAAGTGGCGAGGGGCTGCAACGTTGGGCAGGTAGTGCGCAATGTCGTGGTAGAGCTCGCGGTCAGCTCCCCGGGAACCACGGTCAGGGCCGCTGCCGCGACCCGGCCCATCATAGAGTGCTTCGACTACCCGTTGCTGGTTAGGAATGACGTCGTTGAACTCCCAGGCCTTGTCGAGACCGGCGTCGAGGCGGTCGTTCTTGGCCGCGGCCATAAATCCTATCTGCTCGGCAAACTCGCGCATCCCGGCACGGGTTATGGGCCGCAACTTGTAGACCGGATTCTTACCTAGAGACGTCTCGCGCCGCTCGTTGACGGTTATGCTGCTGGGAATACCAAGGGCCAGCAGAAGTTGCTGGACATCTTCGACCAGCGCACGAGAAATACTGTAGAGCTGCGCATATCCGTCCTTGGTGATGGTTCCGTCGGCGGTGAAGAGGCCGCGCAGAAAACCACGAGCCAGCTCGGCGCCCGCCGCGAAGACCGCCTCAGGAACCCGCACATCCAGGGTGGAAGGCTTCGTCACGCCGATATGCTTGAGCCAGGCCGCCAGCTCGGTTGAAGTGAAGAAGTAGTTGGTGCTGGCGTCATTCGGCTTCTTCCGGGCTGTCGCTGTCACCCCAAAGAGCTCATTTGCCAGGTAGAGCAACCGGGATGCCACCTCAGGTTCGGCATCGGCGATCGTCAGGATGACACGGCCAGTACCGCCACCACTGTTGTAGTAGTTGATACAGCCGTCGCCAATGAGATAGCCAATGAACTCGCCGAGCTCGGCGGTTGGCCGGTCCGGTATTTTGATTTGCTTGGCGTTGAAATGGGGAACGCGGTCGGAAGGTGCGAAACGGTAGTCGGTGCTGTCGGGATAAGTGTTCTTCTGCAGAGCCACCCACTCGCCAACCTGTAGGTCACTCAGGTGCCTCCACACGTAGGCGCCGGTCTCGTCGATGACCCGGACCCGATGCTGCGGCGTGCCGGTGAAATGGTAGCCGTGCCTCGTGCGTACCTGGCGGACGGCTGACCACCCATTATGGTAAAACTCCTCTGCCTTGCGGCTGCCTTCATCGGTACAGACGGTAAGCGGCTGCTGGAGCGGGTGCCAGCTCTTGGCCTCTGCTGTGGCAGGGCCTAAGGTTCCAATCTGCACCAGTCCAGTTGCGGTGGAGACACGGGTCTCAGGAACGACGCAGCCGCCCTGTTTCACCGCTTCGGTTGCTTGATCGAATATCCGCATGAAGCTGACCGGGCCGGAGGCGACGCCATGAGTAGAGGCGACCATGCTTCCGGCAGGCCGCAGGCGCGAGAAAGAGAAGCCGGTGTTGTGGATAGCGGTGAGGCCGTTGGTGCCGGCCAGGTAGGTACTGTGGTCGGTTACCGTGAAATCGTAGAAAGGAATGCTAGTTTCAGGGGCTTCGACCGCTGCAACGGTCGTTGCGCCCTGCGCCAGGTGCTCCAGCACATCCAGGCGTGCCTGGTAGCGTGCGTCCACCAGCGGGCGGAGGCTAGCGACCACTTGCATCAGCTTTTCGGCGTTGACTCCCTGCCCTTCCTTCCAGCGATGCAGCCAGATCTCGGTCTCCCCAATGAGCAGCGGCTGACGGTGGATCGGCGTGCGGCCAGTCGTGATCCCGATGCTCTGCAGGAGGTCCTCTATCGCGGAGAATGGTATGGGAAGACGCGTCGCGGTGGAGTGCTTGTGGCTGCCGCGTGTTTCGGCCAGTCGCTCGACTTTGAGAGGATCGTTGAGATAGGGCCCGATCAGCGCCCGGAGATCGCCGACGAGCGGCTCCGAGGCCAGCTTAACCTCGTAGACCACCGAGCGCCCTTTACCCTGCGGCTGGCGTGTGCGGATGCTGGGTGACAGGCCGAGCAAGCTGCAGAGTGTGTGCACTGTCGCGCTGAGTTGTCGCGCCTGCGTGGTGAAGGTAACCCGGTCGCGTGCGCTATCCACGTAGCCGTCCGAGTCCACCAGTCCTGCCAGGAACGCGCCTACCACTGATAGGGGTGACTTGGCGACCATCTCTGGGAAGGGCAGGTCGAGCTTGGGGCCTGGTTCTATCGACAGCAGTTTGCGGAACCCTGCGATGAAGTTGCTATCAGTCGTGGCAAGGCAGTAGAGGCCGCGACTGTCCTGTTGCACGGTCAGATGGACATCGAATCGCCGCGCCAGAATGTCGCGCGCACGCTCCAGAGAGGCGGTTCGTCCGTCGAAGAGGCGCCAGCGGAGCTTCTCCTGTCGCGGCTCACTCTCTGGGACCTTGGCCCAGCCGAGCGAGCCATCGCCGAGATAGAAGCCCAGGAGCCACGCGACCTCTTCGTCCAGGCGTACGCCGGCCACGTCCCGATATTCAGAGTGGGGCCACTGGAGGCGCACCGAGCTATTCGGGGTGGGCAGAATATCGCCGATACGCAGCTCGTCCGCGCGGCGCTCGGTGAGGCCAGTCCCATCAAAGACCATGAAGGGGTGCCACCGGCTCGTGGTGACTTGCAGGCCGTTGGCGCCACGTACCCGGACCTGGTCGGTCAGAGGCACTTCATAGCGCCACAGATGCGTCACCCGGGCGCGCTCATAAGCGCCATGCTCAGGGTCGAGCGCCATCGTCTCGATGCCCAAATCGCGTACGTCGATGACGGCGTGGTCGCCGCGAATCTCTTCGGCTTTGCTGGTCGTCGAGCGTACCCGATCATAGAGCGTGGCGATTGCCTCGACTCCGCAGAACGTAGTAAATACGTGGGCATCGCCGGCGATGCATCCGCCCCCCGACTGATGGATCAGCGCAGCGTGTTTGACCGCGTCGAATATGCCGCTCAGGCTATCCTCGACCGGTACTACGTAGCAGGCCGAGAGCTGCAGGTTGTTGCCTTTGCCCGCGTTCATAAGCGTAGGCGAATTGGGCAGGAACTGGCGCTCGACCATGACATCATAGAACTTCTCCGCCATCTCCTCCGGCGTGACGCCCGTCTTCTCCTGCCACCCGCTTTCGGCGGCGGCCACCGACGTAGCCACACGCCAGCAGAGTTCATCAGGTGTCTCTATAGTCTTGCCGTCGGCGTCGCGTAGCAGATAGCGCTCACGCAACACGCGCACCGCTGCCTCAGACCAATTGCCATGCTTGCGCTCTGCCGGCAGAGTGGCATCTTTATCGCCGGTAGTGCCTTGTTTCTCTCTCACGGCTCTTCCTTTTTCTGATCGGGGTCGGTAGTTTTTCGCGCCTGGCCTCTCGCGGTTCAACCCGCATCCGTAAGCATACCCTCTATATATAGTTTTTTCAAGGCCAAAATCACTACATATTGTAGAATTCGCATCAATTATCACAATTCCACAAGATGTTGTGCCAACTCGGCATAACAGGTATGACTGATATACAAGCTGAGTAGCCCAAAAGAGGCTTGACAGGGGCTACTCAGCTTGGCCTCGCCTTCAGCTGGGTATCGTTATGGAGCAGCGGGGAGTGGTACAATTCGGCAGGTAAGGCATCGGTTAAGTATAGAGCTGTTGGGGTATGAGCTATGAGGGCGGAAATCCTATCCATCGGTACCGAGCTGTTGCTGGGGCAGATCACCGATACCAATGCGACGTATCTGGCACAGCAACTGGGCACCCTGGGCATCGATCTGTACTTTGTCTCACAGGTGGGTGATAACCTGGATAGGCTTACCGAGACCCTGGCACGTGCGCGTGAGCGTTCAGACATTGTCATCATGACTGGTGGCCTAGGTCCTACCGAGGATGACCTTTCGCGCGAAGCTATTGCTGCCGTGCTGGGTGAGACGCCGACCATAGACACTGCCTATGAGGAGAAGCTGCGCGCCTTCTTTGCCGATCGGGGCATTGAGATGCCCGAGCATAATATCAAGCAGGCATGGGTCATAGCGTCGGTTACTCCGCTGGCCAATCCCGCAGGCACCGCTCCTGGATGGTGGGCTGAGC
>JBKQTH010000472.1:0-17789 GCA_052143275.1 Ktedonobacterales bacterium
AAAGACGTCGTTACCGAGCTGCTTTCACCGGACGATCTGCTTACCGCTGTGCCCGATATCGATGCTCGCAGCCGCGAGGCGCTTGGTTACTCTACCCAGATCGTACATCTACGCCGTTTTGAGCTCGAGGCGAAGACCTTGATCTCGCGCATGCGCTATCACGCCAGTCTATCGGCGGAGCAGAGTGGGACCTCAGACAGAAGAAGAATAGTCGCTTTCTATGATGGTAGTCTCATCGTCTCCTTTGCCCTTAAGATGCCGCTGCCGTATCGTGACCGGTATGTCGCCGCAGCTCGCCAGTTGCTTGCTGCTTCATTGGAATGCCGGGTACCACTCATCGGCTATATCGATACCAGCTACGCACGTGACATTGTGACTATGCTTGGAGCGCTGCAGGAAGACCTTCTCTCCGAGACCGCGGGAATCCATGATGCATTGCTCTGGTTTGGCAGCCTGGACTGGGGAGACCGGAGTCCAGCGTTTATCTCGGCACGCGACGATCTCCATCGGATGGGTTACCTGGAACAACAAGGGGATGTGGCCTTTGTCTACTTCCAGGCGTCACTTGACCGACAGCCCGCTCGTTTGGAGTTTCCTCGCTGGGTGTTGGAGGCCGGACTGCTCGACGAGGTGCTCGATGTCGTACGTGGTGAGGTCATCGTCGGCAATGGCTATCCCTACTCTGTCGAGGCAGCCGATGCGGTCGCGGTAATAAGTAACCGCGACCGCGCACAATTTTACGCTATCTTCCAGGCGTTTGCCGAAAGCGAGGGCCTCACATTTGGATTCTCCCGCAAGGCTCTCAGCAAAAATCGGCGCCGTGTGTAGCCGGAGAGACTCCGCCCAACTGCCGCTACATTTCAATCGGTCAAGGCGATCTCGGCTTCTATCTCCACCGGCATTCCAAAGGGAAGTTCGGCCACGCCAATGGCCGAGCGCGCATGCTGGCCAATCTCTGGCCCATAGAGCTCAAGAATCAAATCAGAGAAGCCATTGATCACTGCTGGAGTCTGGGTAAAACCGGGCGCGACATTTACCATACCAAACACCCGTAGCCAGGCCGCGACTCTGTCCAGGTCTCCCAGCTCACGCTCGAGGCTTCCCAGCACTGCGAGCGCGGTGGCACGTGCCGCCTGATAGGCTTCGTCAAGCGAGACTTGCGCCCCCACCTTACCAAGGGGGGATCGCAGACTGCCATCTGGGCTCAATGGTCCGTGCCCTGACAGGTGTGCGCGATTACCGTAGCGGCGAACCTGAACGAATGGCAGTTTTACCCCCAGAGGTGCGTTAAACGCTTTTGGCAAAACCAATCCCATTGCCTGGAGTTTGCGTTCAATTTCCATAGAATTTCAGGCCTAGAACAGCCTTATCCCCTTTCTCTAAATTAGCCCGTTGCAGCGGCCTGTTCAGCACCGCGCATATCTACTGTACCCGGCCGCTTGTGGAACAGATTTTCCACATTCCCACCCACTTATCCACCAAAATGGGCGACTTATGAACAATTGTTCTGTAGCCATCTGGCCAAATGTTGGAACTCTGCCGCTACGTCATGGAATTGCCGCCTAGGCCGCGCAGTGAACTGTTGGCGCAAGTAGTATAATGATCTCGTCGACATTTATCGATACTTATATAGACTATATTATGTCGCGGTCTATTGCCTGCGTGCTCACAGCTGTTCTATAGCTGCTCTTTAGAATTCTAGAGTAGTACTCTCTCTCTCGAACTTCACTTACTCCTATTCGCGGTACTGCGTTTTGCTGGAGACGCAAAAAAGGATGAACGAGGAACTATGAATCGTATGACCAATCGTGGCCAGGGCGGTATGGGGATGATTCCCGGCGGTGCGCTTGGTAAAGCCAAGTTTGCTCTCGGCAGCGGGCGGCCCGATGAAGCAGAACGAATTGCTCGCAAGCAACTGGAAAAGGATCCGGGCAATGTGAGTGCCCGTGTGATACTCGCTCAGGCTCTGCTCCAGCAACGGCAGATTGATGACGCCATTGTCGAGGCGCGCCGCGCCACGAGTCAGCAGTCCACCAATGTCGATGCTCAGATGGTCCTGGCCTCCGCATTGCTTCAGAAGAACAATCTCATGGGTCGCATCTCGCCTGATGCTGAGCGGGCAGCGGCACGTGCAGTTCAGTTGCAGCCTAAGTCGGCCCGGACTCATGTGCAGCTGGCCGAGGTGTACGCTGCCAAGAAGGATACGGCCAATGCAAAGGCTGAAGTGGACCGAGCCATCGAGTTGGAGCCGCGGCTGGCCTCTGCTCACCTGATGCGCGCCATGATTTCGTATCAGAACCGCGACCCGCAGGGAGCCATTCAGTCGAGCGATGCGGCGTTGCGCAATGACCGCACGCTGACTCAGGCGGAACTAATTAAGGCGAATGCCTATGTGGATCTAAAACAATATGACAATGCGCTGGTGTCTCTGGATGACGTCGCTCGGCAGAATGCTCTTATGGTGGGGCCGCAAATTGAGATACTGCGTGGGCGCATATATTTCAAGCAGCGCAAACTGCGGCAATCGTACGCCATCTTTCGGGAGGCGCAGGCACAGAATCCACGCCTCAAATTTCTCGCGCCGGTAATTGCCGGAATCAATATGGTGCTGATGGGCTTCTTCGGACAGAGCGCTCAGTATGCTTGGATCGGTCTCTTGCTGGCCGTGGTTCTTCTTCTCCTCTTCGGCATATACCTAATCCCCGTGGTCGGAGGATGGATCGTTTCTGGGCTGGTACTGGTCATCCTGGGTGTCGTGGGCTTTGGTGCGTTTCGCCAGGCACAGGGCCGTATCCTGCCGGCCGGAATGAACCCCGGCTTGAGCATCTTCATGGGAGCCGTTGCCGGCCTCATGGTGTTCTCGCTAGTGCTCTATATCGTCAGCCTAACTACCGCGGGCTCGCATCTGGAAGGGTTCAAGTGGCTTAATCCGGCCTGGGTGCTGCTGGCCGGCGCGCTTGGTATCGCGGCCAGCGCCCTCGTCCTATGGCTACTAGAGCGCTACCCTGGCAGGACGAGCGCGCTGGCGGGCTAGGCGTACAGCCTGCTCCTACTCCGGTTCATCCTCCGCACCGTGCAAAGAGGCGGCCAGTGCGTAAACATCTGGCGCTTCGATTCGTCCTTCAAGCCGCTCAGTGCCATTCACGACGATCACTGGAATACGATAGCGGTAACGCTCGAAGAGCAGAGAATCTCGCCTTATATCTACTTCGTCAATGGCCACCTCATGGGTGGATGCCAGCTCCTCCAGATAGGCGCGCGCCTCATCGCAGAGGTGGCAACCAGCTTTACTGTAGAGCGTTACCTTGAGCACTTCAGGCGCCGCCGATCGCGCTAATCTCCAACGATATTTGCGTACACTACTCAATTCTACCATAGCTCAAGCTAAATCCGGAGCCAAACCCGGTTCGCCACCAGAAGCCGGCGCTTGAAATGCGCTTGACACCTCACCGATAATCTCGCTACAATGCCTATGTCCAATATGTCCAAATGGAGATATGAACAAGGCACAAATCCCAGTCTCAACGGCGAGAGGAGCACGTGATGAGCGCATCTATGACTGACGCCGCGGTATTGGAGCGCATCCACGAGCAGCGGTTGATCGAGTCAGTCGAGCATATGAGCCCAACGTATCTGGAAGGCATCAAACGTATCCTCACCGTCTCCGCTGATACCGAACTCATCAGCGCACCGGCCTACTTCCACGCGGCGCGATATGCACCCAATTTAAACACCTTCGGCTCAGCCATCGCGATCATTCAGGATGAGCTTGGGCATGCTCATATAGCGTACCGCCTGCTCCGTGACCTAGGCGTTGATACCGAAGAGCTCATCTATCGTCGCGACCCGGTCAAGTGGAAGTACCCCTACGCCTTCGACGTACCGCTGGATAGCTTTTACGAGCTGATAGTTGCCAATGCTTTCTACGACCGCGCCGGCTACACGCTGCTTGGGGATATACACAGTAGCACGACCTTTGGTCCCTGGAAGCGGGCACTGGTCAAAGTGGACAAAGAGGAGACGTTTCACCTGCGACATGGTGAACAATGGATGCGCAAGCTCTCGCCAGAGCCCGCCGAACACGAGCGCTTGCAACAGGCTATAGATTGGATGTTCCTGCTGACTGTGGAATGGTTTGGCCTACCTGACGACCTGAAACGGCATACTGAACAACTTGGCTTTGGATTCAAGGGAAAGAGCAACGACGAGCTTAGGCAAACCTGGATGAGCACGGCGGTACCACTCTGCCAGGAGCTTGGATTTCTGGTACCGGCTCACTTCGACGAAGCGGCCAAGCGATGGGAGGTGGATTGTCCATTCCCAGCGGCATTTGACGAAGTGGAGAAACGCTGGCTACTGGAAGAAGGCGCCATTGACTGGGACGAGGTCATGGTGCGCTGGAAGAGGCGTGGCCCCATGAATGCCGAGTTTGTTGAGTACGTGCAGCGCGGGAATCGCGGTCTGATGAAGCTCTTAGAGGTCGCCTGATCATGACGTATATGACTCATATGACTCACGCTGACTCTCCGGTGGGTGGCTCTGCCTCCTATCCGGATCAGGTAAGGGTTCCATCGGGGACATCCGAGGCTGGCGCGGCGGCCTATCCACGAGACGAACTCTGGGATGCGCTTCGCGAAGTTGAGGACCCCGAGCTAGCCATCTCTCTGGTAGACATGGGGCTTGTCGTCGGCATTCAGCGTGAAGGCTCGCAGGTCGGTATCCAGTTGACCTACACGATGATGGGCTGCCCGGCAATGGAGATGATCCAGGATGATATACGTTCACGTCTGCTTGCCATGGCCGGCATCGACTCGGTAGATATTGAAGTGGTGTGGGAGCCGGTGTGGACCAAAGACCGACTGACCAGCGAAGGGCGCGAGGCGCTGCTGATCTGTGGAGTTTCCCTATGAGCAAGAGAGCCACGGCGCAAGCGGCGGATAAGGCTCCTCGTAGCCGGAGTCGTCCGAGGCCGCATATCCTGTCGGATCGCGTCTGGCTAGTGCTGGCGCGGCAAGTCTATAACGAGCCATTGCGCCAGGTAGGTACCGTCGAAGCCGACGATGTCGAGCTGGCAAAAGTCTACGCCGAGAGCATCTATGACGAATTTGCCTGGATCGAAATGGTGCTAGTGCCTCGGGATACCACAGTGACAGTCATCGCGTCCTGACTCACTTCTTCCGAGTAGCATAGGAGCCGATCACCAGTATGCAGAACGTCTCACTTCCTCCAGCGACCCAAACTGACAAAACTGAGATCGCCCATCTCATTGCCCGCCTGGCCGACAACAAATACTTTCTGGGCCGCTATTATGCCGAGTGGTGCAGCGGCGCTCCGACTCTGGAATCGGCGGTAGCATCCGCGGCAATGGCGCAAGGTGAACTGGGACACGCGCGCGCATTATATCCACTGCTGCGGGCACTCGAGCCAGAGGCTGGCATAGAGAACGAACCAGAATCGCGCACCGTCTTCGCCAGTATGTCCTGCCTGGACGAGCCTTTTCGCGCCTGGGAAGATTTTGTCGCCGCCAATTTCCTGGTCGATGGCGCGCTAACCACCGTTTTTGCCGCCGCAGTGACCTCCAGTTACGAACCGCTGGCAGCTCGGTCTCGCAAGGTGCTGCAAGAGGAGCGCACTCATGCCATGCATGGCCGTGCCTGGGTACACCGGCTGGCAAGCCAGGGTGGGGCAATGCGGACTGCCTGCGAGCGCTCACTTCGGCGTGTCTGGCCGGAAACGCTCTGCTGGTTTGGTCCTGAAGATGACGAGACACTCTTTGCCAGTGGTGTACTCGATGCTACACCTTCGGTACTGCGCTCACGATTTCTCGCCGTTGTGGCTCCAACCATAGCAGCTGGGCACCTAGCTCTGCCGATACGCCAGGCTGGTGAGAGCTGGGAGTTGTCTATGGCACTGCCCTGGGAGGACTGGGACGGGGTTCGGTACCGTCTCTCAAGTCGAGCGGTCCTGTGCCCTTTCTGCCGCAGTCGCGATACCGAAATGCTGTCCAGCTTTGGATCGCAACTCTCTACTGAGCAACATTACTGCCGTTCTTGTCGTACACCATTTGAGTATATGCGACAGGAAAACGACTCCTTCCAATAGAGGCAGGATGTAGCACAGTAGGAGAGTGTGAGACGCCATGGCAGACGAACCGGATTACTATGCCCTGCTCCAGATAGCCGATAGTGCCGATCTTGCCGCCATTCGCTTGGCATTTCGCCGTCTGGCGCGCCGGTATCATCCCGATGTAGCCGGAACTGGCAGCCTGGCGCAGATGCAGCAGCTCAACGCTGCCTATCATACCCTCACTGATCCCGAGCTGCGCCAGGCCTATGACGCGCGCCGGGCCCCATCGGTATCTGCTCCCGGCGCGCGTCCGGCGCCTAGCGCCGAAGAGGCCGTGACACATGCCGGCACACTCAGCCATAGCAGCGGCCCGTTGCTGAAGTTGCGCAGCCTACCACCCACTGATACGATTCCGGCCGCCGCTCTCTCCTTTACCCCTGGCGGCGCTTTTGTGGGGGTTGGGCTACTGGACGGCAGTGTCGAGGTATGGGACACCAGACTGCCACGCCTCCTGAATGCCTTCAGCTTCAACACGGCCGATGGTATCTTGCAGGATCTACGTCTCTCGCCCAGTGGAACGCTGGTGATTGCGTGGGGCTTCCAGCTGGGAATTCGGGTTTGGAGCGTCACTACCGGCCAGAGCTTGTGGCACATTGGGGCGTATGGTCCAAGCGGTGCGATGGATGCCGCTCTGTTTGATACCCCTTCCTGGGTGCGTCTGGCTCTTCCCGACGCACCACTTACGCTTTCGGAAGAGGACCCATTCCGCTGGGCAGTCGAAGGAAGATTGGGCAGTGAGATATTAAACCGCCCACTTGAAGGCCCGGTCGACCCGGCCTGGGCGGTGCCTGCCCACTGCCCTGAAGTGCGGCCGAGCAAGCGAGGTTACGGAGCCGCCGGAATGCAGTGGCGAGTGCAACAGCGCATTCTCTCCGGTGACGGCCGTCTGCTGCTTACTATCTCTACCGGAAGAGTGGAACGGCTACCCCATGCACGCATCTTCCGGCTCTGGGAGCTAGATCACCGTAGCGCTCGTGGCGGCAGTGCTCCATATTGCTTCAAACAGATTGAGCAGCCGGCGGAATATCTCCAGTTTCCCCTGGCGGTGACCCCTGACCTGAGCCTGGCTTGCTCGCGCTTTCAGGAACGAGAGCTGCGACTGTTCTCGCTGGGTGCCGCTCCTCCGCGGCGCCAGACCATCGCCATTCGTCCGAGCAGCGCTATTGGCGAGGATGCCGAGATGGATTTTTCGCCAGATGGGCGGTATCTGGCTGTAGCCTCGGGTCCTCGACTTGACCTGTTTGACGCCGAGCTAGGGCGCCACCTGCAACAATGGCAGATGGCGACGCCAATTACGGCACTGGCTTTTGCTCCTTATAGGTCGCATCCTCTCTTGGGGATCGCCTTGCAGAACGGCCTCACCGAACTGTGGGGTGATAACCCGACGCCTGACCGCTAGCCTGCCTGTGGTTGCCGGCCGTTGGCGACGCAAGCGCCCGGGTGGTAGACTTTCAGGTAGTGGAAAGCTGGTGCCGTAACTCGTGCGTCCATCCGTGGAAGGGTGCCCACCAGTCGCGGTTTTGTCGCTCTTATGAAGAACCAGAGGATAGCATGAGCAGCAACACATCTGATCGTCAGCAGCGTAAGGCGCATATCCTGGGTCAGCCGCATTCGCTGAGCGATGAGGAGGCTCAGAACATCACCGAGATGATTCTTGAAGCGCAGGGGTCATCGAGACAGCTCACGATTCCCGCCGAAGATTTGGACGAGCAGGCAACCACCGAGATGGCACCGGCGGTGGCGCGTGTGGTAGAGGAGAGTCATGTTCTAGATATTCTACAGCGCTTCAATCGAGACTATCTCTATGGCCTGGGTCGCTTCGACGAGTACCAACAGGGTGTGTTGCTCAAGTGGGGAGATGGTTACTCGCGCAAGCACATCTGGGTTACCGTCGAGGGGGATAACCTGATCTTTGCTACCGGCCATGAGCGAAGGTGCGATAAACCCTACTGTCGTGGCGGCTATCACGTCTTTTCGCCGGAGCAGTGGCGCAACATTAGGGTGATAAATCAGGAATTAGCCGACCAGTTCAAGCATCCCATCTACGAGCGTTCGGACGACTGAGGGGATGGTAGGCTCTTTCTCACGCGTGAGGAGGGGGACACTTTGGCAAACTGGCAAAGGAGCGAGAGCCGGGTGCAAAGCGCGTTACTGCTCGACAATGACTTGTTCTTCTCGGTAAAAGTGACCGATAGTCTGCGCCACATCGGCGTCCAGACTCGAACGCTACGTCGTCTGGAAGACTTTATCCAGGCGTTGACTGCTGACCCACCGCCGTGTGTAGCGCTGGTCAACACCGCGGCTCAGGGTATCGACTGGGCCAGTGGCATTGCCGCGGCAAACCGGGCCTATATCCGCTGTATTGCCTTTGGTCCCCATGTGGATCTGGCTACCCAGGAGGCGGCGCGTAGAGCCGGAGCAACTCGGATACTCTCCAACTCCAGGTTATCGGCTGATTTACCGACTATCGTTGGGCGCATGCTTCGTGCCGAAGGCGAAGGCCATGACCAGAAAGCAAAGTAAGTCAAAAAAGCCAAACTAGACATCCGCTGGTAAGGCTGGTTATGTATCGTAAGACCGGTAGACAGCATATTGGGGGTATGTATCAATGGCGACCAAGGAACAATGGCATGAGTTAGCGCAACAGCTTCGAGTAGATAGCATACGCGCCACGACCGCGGCCGGCTCCGGACACCCGACTTCATCTATGTCGGCCGCGGATCTGATGGCGGTCCTGCTCTACGAACACCTTCATTATGACTTTCAGGAACCCAAGAACCCTAGAAATGACCATCTCATCTTCTCCAAAGGTCATGCCGCTCCACTGCTCTACTCTATGTACAAAGCAGCAGGCGCCATCTCTGACCAGGAGCTGCTATCGCTCCGCAAGTTTGGCAGCTTGCTTGAAGGGCATCCAGTGCCGTTGCTCCCCTATGTAGATGTGGCAACCGGCTCGCTTGGGCAGGGTCTGCCTATTGGTGTCGGGATTGGGCTTGCGGGCAAGTACCTGGACAAGTTGCCGTATAGAGTTTGGGTACTGCTCGGCGACAGCGAGATGTCGGAGGGCTCGATCTATGAGGCGCTGGAACTCGGGGGCCACTATAAGCTAGCGAATCTCATCGGCATACTGGACATGAACCGGCTGGGTCAGCGTGGCGAAACCATGTTGGGCTGGAACAGCGCAGCCTATGCCGCGCGCGCCCGCGCCTTTGACTGGCACCCAATTGAAATCGACGGCCATAACCTGGACGAGATTCAGGCGGCGTATACCGAGGCTGAACATCAGGATGGGCCAAGCCTCATCATTGCCAGGACCGTGAAGGGAAAGGGGTTTAGCGAGGTAGAGAACCAGAATGGCTGGCATGGCAAGGCTTTACCTGCCGACATGGCAGAGCGCGCCATTGCGGAGCTCGGTGGAGTCCGACAAATAACAGTATATGTGGCGAGACCGGAGCCTGGCGCGCTCCCTACGCGTCCCAAGCCACAGCCGGTCAGGCTTCCAGTCTATGAACCAGGTAGCGAGGCTGCGACCCGAAGCGCCTACGGCGAGGCGCTCAAAGCCCTGGGCGATGCCCGTGCCGACATCGTCGCCGTCGATGGTGAAGTAAGCAACTCAACCTATACCGAGATCTTTATCAGGGCCCACCCTGATCGTTACTTTGAGCAGTACATCGCCGAGGAGCAAATGGTCGGCTCCGCCGTCGGCCTGAGTGTGCGAGGTTACCAGCCCTTTGCTTCGACCTTTGCCGCATTCTTCTCACGCGCCTATGACTTTATCCGCATGGCCGCTATCTCGCGCGCTAATATCAAGCTCTGTGGTTCACATGCCGGCGTATCGATTGGCGAAGACGGCCCTTCTCAGATGGCGCTGGAGGACCTTGCCATGATGCGTGCGGTGCACGGCAGCGTAGTGCTATATCCTAGCGATCCCAACCAGACTGGCCGCCTGGTACTGGCTATGGCCGATCATAACGGTATATCTTATCTGCGCACCACTCGGGAAAAGACGCCGGTACTCTACGGCGAGAGCGAAAACTTCCCCATCGGAGGCAGCAAGGTGCTGCGCCGGTCCGAACAGGATCGCGCTACCGTGGTGGCCGCTGGTATCACCGTTCACGAGGCTCTCAAGGCGTACGAGCAGTTGCGAGCCGAGGGCATCCACATACGCGTCATCGACGCCTATTCGGTAAAGCCCATCGACGTAGACGGCCTGCGCTTGGCCGCTGTCGAGACCGACGGGCAAATTATC
The DNA here is from genome assembly GCA_052143275.1 of Ktedonobacterales bacterium. Classification (GTDB taxonomy): domain Bacteria; phylum Chloroflexota; class Ktedonobacteria; order Ktedonobacterales; family JADMIN01; genus JAJPKE01. Next base: position 10,376 of record JBKQTH010000472.1, read on the forward strand.
GTAGTCGAGGATCATTGGGTGGAGGGTGGTCTTGGAGACGCCGTGCTGGAGGCGTTCTCTGCTACGGCACAGCACGAGGCCGCCGGCGAGTTGCCGGAGATTACCAAGCTGGCGGTACACCGGATGCCTGGATCGGGCACGGCTGCCGAGTTGTTAGAAGCGGCGGGTATCAGTGCCCACCACATCGTTCTCACGGTGAAGAGGCTGGTGGGCTAGCGTATGGAGCAGAGTCGATCAAGGCAAAATCTGGCATTGCGTCGTTAGTCTTCGCGTACATCGAGAAAGAAGCGCCGTGGCCGGCGGGATCACGGCTGCTGGTAGCTGTCTCGGGAGGAGCGGATTCGCTTTGCCTGCTTGGTCTTCTGCTGGATCTCCAGAGTTCCGGTCACCGGCTAGCCCCCGCGTGGCTGGGAGTTGCGCACCTCGATCACGGGCTGCGGGGGATGGCCGGCAGAGCGGATGCCCAGGCGGTAGCGGGGCTGGCGGCTTCCCTTGGTATTCCCTTTTTTGCTGACCGCGGCGACGTCGCCGCGCGCTCACGCGCCGATCATCTTTCCATCGAAGATGCCGCTCGCCGTGCCCGTTATGCTTTTCTACGCCGTGTTGCCGCCAGAGTGGAGGCCCAGCGCATCTGCGTCGGTCATACTGCTGATGACCAGGTTGAGACCTTGGTGATGCACTGGTTGCGCGGGAGTGGTCTTCGGGGCCTCTCGGGCATGTCCGCAGTTAGCGATGATATTGCCCGGCCGCTCCTGTGTATCGGCCATTCGGATACCCTGGCCTATTGCCGGGATCGCGGCTGGACACCCCGTCAGGACGAAACTAATGACGAAATTCGCTTTCATCGCAATCGTATCCGCCACGAACTGCTCCCCTATCTAGAGCGCTACAATCCTAACCTGCGCCAGACCTTGCTGCGCAATGCCGAGCTGCTTGCCGGCGATGAAGCCTACCTCAGCCAGGAAACCGATCGAATCTATAGCAAGGTTTGCCTTGAGCAGGGCACCAGTTCAGTTGTGTTCAACCTATCGGCGTTACGCGAACTAGCTCCGGCGCTTGCACGTATGGCCATTCGTCGCGCCGCGCAGTATCTGTCTTCGGGCAAACCGGGTCAGTGGCTCGAGGCCAAGCATGTCTTTCAGATCGAGCAGCTACTTACCTCCGGTCATGCCGGCGCGCAACTTTGCCTTCCGGCAAACCTAGTAGCGGAACGCAGCCGTACAACGCTGGAGCTGCGGAAGGAGCCTCCAGCGGCTCACCGCCCACATGTTGATCATCTCGCTTATGAGGTACTGCTACCGGTACCGGGAGAGTGTGCCCTGCCGGCTCTGGGCTGGCGTCTTCACGCGTCACTCGAAGATCTGCCACCCGCTGCGCTGGATAACCTGATTCTCGGGTCTACCCGCCCCGAGGCTGGAAGCATCTATCCGGTTGAGACAGAGGTGTATCTCGATGCCGGAGTCACCGGCAGCCATCTTCTGGTACGCACGTGGCGTAGGGGCGACCGTTTCCGTCCACTGGGAATGCAGAATGAAAAGAAGCTACATGACTACTTTATTGATGCCGGAATCCCACGTGATCTACGTCACCAGATTCCGCTCGTCGAAAATCTTGCGCATTTGGTCTGGGTCGCCGGTCTACGCCTAGACGACCGGGTGCGTATGACCAGACAGACGAAGAGTGCACTGGTCATACGCATGGAGCCGTTATGAACGGAGAGAAGGGTGAGCTTCAATGGAGGTTTCGGCCAACATTCATGACGACATCGAGGAAGTCCTCATCTCAGAGACCGCACTGCAGGCTCGTGTTGCTGAACTGGGACGGATCATAACGGAGGAATATCGTGGCCGGGACCTCATACTGCTGGGTATTCTGCGGGGTGCCGTCATCTTCATGGCGGATCTCGCACGCCACCTCGACATGCCGCTTGAGCTGGACTTCATGGCGACCACCAGTTACGGCAATAGCACTGAATCTACCGGAGTGGTGCGTATTATCAAAGACCTTGACGAGCCAGTCGCGGGCAAGCACATCTTGATCGTCGAAGACATCCTCGATACTGGTCTTACACTCGGATACCTTACAGAAAACCTCAAGCGCCGCAACCCAGCCAGCCTGGCTATCTGTACACTACTTGATAAACAGAAATCACGTGACCAAAGCGTCGAGCCTCGGTATACCGGCTTCTACATACCGGACCGCTTCGTCGTTGGCTATGGACTCGACTATGCGCAGAAGTATCGCAATTTACCCTATATTGGCGTGCTAAAGCCGTCAGTCTATCAGGATGCCGCAGCCTACTAACCGGCGAGGACAGCCGCCGGAACCACCCAGAGAGCATAGGCAACCCGAGCGGCTACCACTACCTCTTTGGACTCGACTATAAGCCGAACCATAGATTCAGACGCGGCCGCCTGGTGCTCTAGGTAGTGCGGTTGCTCGGCTAGAGAAAGCACAGTCCCGGGAGTAAGGTTCCGGTCATGCAGATACAAGATTACCTCCTCTTCATCCTCCACCACCTCAGAGACGCATAGTATTCGCATGGGATGCCCAACCTCGGCGGAGAGCAGGCGAATCGCGCCCTGGTCTTTGAGATAGGTGCGAGCGCTAGGAACAAGCCCGGGTATGGGATTGCCATGCGGGCAGGTGGTTGGGCTGCCCAGCGCTCCTACCACTCGCCCCTCGACGGCGCCGGAGATGTGGTGCTCGAGGCGGCACGCCTCTTCATGAACTTCATGCCATTGCATGCCTAGCATATCCACCAGAAAGCGCTCGGTGAGCCGGTGGCGTCGGAGCACGGTCTCCGCCAGTGCCACGCCCTGCGGTGTCAGCGTCACCTGGCGCCGGCTATCCATGTGAACGTAGCCGTCGCGCACCATCCGCTTCAGCGTCTCGGTAACCGTAGGAGGCGCTACCCTAAATTTTTCTGCCAGGCGGGCTCCAATCACTACCTCGCCTTCCATATCCATGTTATATATCGTTTCACAGTATGACTGTGTGAGGTCGGAGGCCCTACCCACGCCCTCCAGGTCTTCTTTGGCACTCACGAATACCTTCTCCCTCTCCCTGGTTCACGGCTGCGAGCTGTCTAAATGGTCTACGTTGATTATCGCACGTCCAGGCGATTATGAGCCGCCGATGTACCCGGGAGAGGTCTCAATTAGAGACTGTCGTGCGCCCTTGGGGCAGCAGCACGCGCAGGGGATCCGGGGCTACTCGAATCTCGATGGGTGTCTGCAAGCCCAGTTCTCCATCCAGGGTAACATCTGCCGGCAGCTCAGTTTCGATAGAGGCGGAGTGCGCCTGGATCTGCCACACACCGGGTAGGATAAGACCGGACATGGCCGGCTCGTCCCGGTCGCTCTGCTCTGGCTCGTCGTCTAGAGGGCGGTGCCCACCTGGATTCTTGAGTTCGAGCATGCTCACCAGGCGTTGTATCACCTCCAGCATGCGTGATGGACCCAGGGTCTCGATAATGACAAAATCCAGCAGTTGGTCACGTGGATGGCTCAGTGGCAGTTGCAGGTTCATGGGTCCGCCAAAAATGGGGGTATTCACTATGGCAAGCTGCATCACGTCTGCTTGCATGATATGCGAAGCGACGAAGCCTACTGGTTTACCGGGTTCTGGCGCATTGCGTCTGGGGAGGCCGGAGAACTCTATCTTGACAGATACTGACGGCATGTGAAGCACCGCTTCCAATGCGGCGGTCGCATAGGTCAGGTTGCCCCACTGCTGGCGCCAGGTCACATCGGTGGCCAGCCGCGCAAACTCGGCGTTGAGGCCAAGCGTTGCCGCGTGGACAAAGCAGACCCATGGGTTGGATCCCCGCTTGCTTCCAAGCAAGCGTGCCTGGCCTGTGTCCACCTCGGTTGTGACTCCATAACCAAGTGTCCGAGCAGCTAGGGGCAGATCCAGGGGAACTCCAAGCGCACGCGCGACATCATTCGAAGTTCCCATCGGTAATATACCGAGAGGCAGGTCGCTTCCGGCAAGCTGGGTGGCTACGCTGCCAATGGTTCCATCCCCGCCGGCGGCGACCGCGGCGGTGTAGCCATCCTTTCGCCAGTTATGGCCCTGCGGATCTTCCGGACTAAGATCACGCACGTCCAACTGGCGGCCAACTGTAATACCGGCGGACTGCAGCAGTTCGTGCGGCGCCGGGTCACGGTGGGTTTGCCCGGCGTGAGGACTGACAATCAGGACGACCGGCCCTGCATGTGGCTCGGTACCTGGTGTGTCGTTCCTCTGATCTCTAAGCGCCATTTCTGTTCCCTAGCCTTTCTGCTTGGCCTGCTAGGGACACCTGAGCGCCGGCACCCGCTCGCCGGACCGGCCTCTCGACCTGGCCCAGGGTTGCAGTGCCGTGCGCATAATGAGACGTGGCAGGTCAAGCAGAGCATACACTGATACAGTATAGCAAAGTCCATCGAATTACTAAGAGCCGATAGAAGAGAGTCGGAGGTATGGATAGTCGCCTAAATGGGCAGAAGGTGCTGCCGCCAGCGCAGTTGGAGCCGAATCTAGACCCGAATCCGGATCAAAAGTATGCCAAACCGGCGCGAGAGCGCTTAGACACGTTGCTGGTCGAACGCGGGCTGGCTCCCAGTCGTGAACGAGCGCGCGCACTCATTATGGCTCGCCAGGTGCTTGTCAATGGACGCCCCGTAGCAAAGAGCGGAACGATGATACCACGCAGCGCAGCGTGTACGCTCGCGGCCAAGCCCGAGGAGTTGCGTTACGTTAGCCGTGGGGGGTTAAAGCTGGAGAAGGCTCTCGACACATTCTTGCTCGATCCTTCCGGCCGTCTCTGTCTGGACGTGGGCGCCTCAACCGGAGGGTTCACCGACGTCTTGTTACGGCGAGGTGCCAGCCGCGTCTATGCGGTGGATGTAGGGCATGGACAGCTGGCCTGGGAGCTTCGAACCGATCCACGAGTAGTAGTAATGGACCGCACCAACATTCGCTACCTCGATTTCCTCCCAGAGTCTCCCGCCTGTGCGGTAATTGATGTATCATTTATTTCGTTGCGACTTGTCCTGGCTCCGGTAGCGGCGCTGCTGTCACCAGCCGGCTGGATCGTTTGCCTGGTAAAGCCGCAGTTCGAGGCTGGCCGGAGAGAAGCAAGCCGTGGTAGCGGAGTCATCACGGATCCAGCTGTTCACCGCCGGGTGCTTGGCGATGTATTGGAATTTATAGCGCGCCAGGGCCTGCTGGTGGCAGGTGGGCTTGCCGTCTCGCCCATTACTGGACGGGACGGCAACCATGAGTATCTTCTCTGGCTATCAAAACCAGATCAACCGGGCAGGTCTCTGCCCTCTAACTTTCAACCTGGATTTCCCGAGATCTCGGCTGCGGTCGACGAAGCCTTTGGACATTCGGGGTAGTGCGGTCCAACTGCGATAAAGGGAGCGAGCGATAGTATGCGCTATGTGGTCGGGGTAGACGGCGGTGGCACGAAAACCACTGCTGCAGTGGTGGGTGAGGACTTACAGGTCATGGCTCGCTGCATAACTGGCTCGACAAATGCGCGTTCAGTCGGTTGGGAGACGGCAAGCGCGAACCTGGCCGACGTAATTGCCGAGTCGCTGGAATACGCGCGCCTGCCGCTCGAAGCTGTCGTAGGAGTCGGCCTTTGCCTGGCTGGCTTTGATACCGATCTTGACTTGGCGGTGCCCAACCAGGCGCTCAATCTGCTGGGTTACACGGGCGTAGCCGTGCTGGAAAATGACGTATTAGGAGCCTGGGCAGGCGCAACACAGATGCAACCAGGTATCGTAGTTATTGCCGGCACAGGGTCGACCGCGCTTGGGATGAATCAGCATGGCCAGCTTCGCCGGACCGACGGCTGGGATTACATTCTGGGAGATGCGGGAAGCGGCTACGATATTGGTCGCAACGGCATTCGGCTGGCAATGAAGTCTTTTGATGGGCGCGCCGCCCCAACCTTGCTGACTGACGCGCTCAAAGCAACTTATGGCGTAGATACTGCGGAGGAGATGCGAAGACTGGTCGATTCCGGCCCGTTCGGCAAGATGGAAATCGCCGTTTTTGCTCAAGCCGTTGCCCAAGCAGCCGATGCCGGAGACGGCGCGTCCCGCTCCATCCTGGCGCAGGCGGGGAAGGATCTAGCGGAGCAGGCCCTCGCCGTCGCTTATGCTTTACGGATGGAGGAGGAAGAATTCCTGATAGCATCGGTTGGAAGTGTCTTTCGCGCCGATCGTTGGGTCGTGGAACCTTTTCGGCGCTTTGTCCAGCAGCAGGTACCACATCCGGTGTTTTGCGCTCCACTTCATCCACCAGAGATGGGTGCCGCTATTCTCGCTCTTCGACGGCTTGAGAGCGGTGACTTCGGCTCGTGGACGCTTGGAACTGGTCGCCAGCGAATTGTCCGCACCGGGAAGCAGCTCTATGAATGAGGACAGATTGAGCGCATCACAGTTACCTTGTTGTTGTATAATTTAGCTGTGCCATGCGGTTATGCATAGATGAGGGAATGGATGAGTGACGAGACCGCCGAGGAAGTCTATCAACCGGACAACCCTTTGGCCATATCCCATCCGGTACCGGCGCTACGACTGAATCAGCGCGAGACGGGACTCGAGATGCTCGATAAGGAGGGTTCTGCACCACCTGAGCCCTCCCTGTCACCCCAGCTCGGCTCCGGTTGGATGCACTGGATACGTCCACTTCGCGGTATCTCCGGACTCTTGCTAGTGGCTCTGGCGTGGGCGGGATTGCTGGTCATGGTGCTCCTCTACCATGGGGCAACTCAGATGCCCCTCAAGCTCTGGCCGCCTAATTGGAGTGTGCTGGTCCCGTTGGTAGACCTCCTGGCGGCACTATGGATAGGGCTGGTGGTGGCGATGTCGATGCTCGTGGGCTCATTCCTGCTCTGGCTCGCGATTACTGTCCGCGGTTGGTGAGCCGGCTTCTGGAAGACCTGGTTTGCTACTTCCGGATGAGCTGTGTCGCCTTTGCCTGTGGTAGCCAAGTATCTACGGCTGGTCTACGGCTGGTCTTGACGTGAGTAGAGACCGCCTCATATACTACACTGAGTACAATGTATTCATAGCCTCGTCGTCAGGGACTAGTAGATTCGGGGTGGAGCGCAGCGAGCCGGGGAGAGTGCGAGCCTGGCGTCTAACTCCGTTTCGAAGCCGCCCTCAGGTTCGGCGACCGATCCGTTAGCCGAAATCGCGACGCAGGATGAACGCCAGCACGTTGGCGCCCTTGGCGTGTGCCGGCCAGTAGTCTCTGCCGGTAGCCCTCCGTTACCATGGGCGGAGCATCGAACGCCGGCGTTGGTGCAACCAGGCGCCGCACGGCTTTTTTCTGTGTCTCCTATTTGAGAGGGTAGCCGGTTATCTCTTTGTGGCTGGCTGCCAAGCTAGGTGGTACCACGGGTTGTTCA
>JBKQTH010000473.1:0-15272 GCA_052143275.1 Ktedonobacterales bacterium
GATAGTCAGGTAGAGTGACGCTCCGGAGCGTCACTCTACCTGACTATCTGGATAATCTCATTTAAGATCAATACGCTGGCGGCTTGCTGCTCCACCTTTTCGCCCAGCCTGTCGCGCCTCCTCACTGCTCCACTCATGGGCGGTTCCCTGCGTATGAGCGGCCCTACCGCCTTTGCTCGCAATTTCACGTTGCTTAGTCGGATCCATTGAAGCGAAGCCTCGACCACGTCCCTTACGCTCTGTCGCCATTGCACAATCCTCCTTTGTCGCCGGCCGCCCAAGTGCAAACCGGCACACCTGCTGCGCCACGTTGTTGACTCCAGTTGGCGCCCTAAGGTGACCCTGGGTGAATTTCAAAGTACTGCATGAAACCATCGGCTAGAGAGGCCAAAAGAGCCTGACGGTTTCGTGCAACTCAACAGCGCCATTGTAGCAAATCTCGAGCCGGATTGTCATATCAGCTCGTAGGAGCCGGTATGAGCCACCTCGAGGTAGCGTGCCAGTAGAGTTGCGGCCGCATCTAGATCACGCCGACTCACCATTTCATTCACCGTATGCACATAGCGTGAAGGTATGGAGAGCGTGATCGCGGCAGCGCCGGATCGCGATCGCTGCATGGCACCGGCATCGGTTCCACCCCGAGGCAACACCTCCAGCTGATAGGGTATATCGTGCTTGTCAGCAACCGCGCGCAGATGCCGCACCAGCCTGTAGTTAGGAATAAATGACGAGTCAAAGACTTTTATTGCCACCCCTTCACCGATGCGGGTAATCACATCCTGAGGAAGCGAGCCTGGTGTGTCAACGGCCAGCGTCGTGTCCAGGGCAATAGCAATATCCGGCTGTACGGCAAAGGCAGCCGTCGTAGCGCCGCGCAACCCGACCTCCTCTTGTACTGTCGCCACTGCTACCACATTGATTTTGTGCTTGCCCAGGCGCCGCAACGTCTCGATCATGGTAAAAACACCGGCGCGGTCATCCAGAGCCTTGCCAATCACATTCTCTCCAAGCACCTCAAAAGTTCGGTCCAGGGTGACTGAATCGCCAATTGAGACTCGCTCACGTACCTGTTCCGCCGGCAGCCCAAGATCCACATAGAATTCTTCGAGCTTGGGGGTGCCCGGTTTTTCATCCGCCAGCAGATGAATCGGCTTGGTGCCAGGAGTCAGGACGCCACGTAACGAATCACCCTCAGCGGGGTGAACCAGAACACGTTGAGCTACCAGTACCCGCGGGTCGAAACCGCCTAGCGGCTGCAGCCGTAAGAAGCCGTGCTCATCTATATGGCGCACCATAAAGCCGATTTCATCCATGTGAGCGGCCAACATCACCCGTAAATCACTAGAACCCTTCTTGATAGCGGTAACATTGCCAAGCGCGTCAACGTTTAGCTCATCTACTAAAGGCTGCAGCTCGCTGACGACAATCTGTCGGATGCGCTCCTCCCGGCCCGAAACTCCTGGTGTCTCACTCAGCCGTTTCAGCAGTCCCACATCGACATCGGCGACTGTGCGCTCACTCCGAACCGGTGATTCCGGCACCGCTGCGGCAATCATGGCTTCGCCCAGTGCAGCTGATTTCGCGACCGCTGCATCCTGATGAGTTTGATGCTTACCTTTGGTCATGATACCTCCTCTGGAACCGCCCAATAGTCATAGCACCGGCCAAATCAGCAAGCAAAACAGCTGAGTGACCGGTTGCCGCTAAGGTTTCCTAGAGCAACTGGTCACCCTGAACTGTTTGAACTCTTGGTTTCTTGGTCTCTTACTCACCCGGCTCCGGCTATGGGTAAATACCACGCAACTGGGTTGCATCCGCTACCCGTCTGATGGCAACCATGTGGGCGGCGGTGCGCATGTCACACTTCTGGTCGTTGGCGAGACGCGAAACCTCAGTGTAGGCCCGCTCCATGACATGAGAAAGCTTGGCACTGATCTCTTTTTGGGTCCAGAAGAAGCTCTGCAGGTCCTGTACCCACTCAAAGTAACTGACGGTGACGCCGGCAGCATTGGCCAATATGTCAGGAATCACCCGAATACCGCGCTCGAAGAAGATATGGTCAGCCTCTGGAGTGGTTGGACCGTTGGCCGCTTCGGCGATCAAACGCGCCTGGATGCGCTTGGCATTGTCCACGGTAATCTGTCCCTCGGTAGCTGCCGGAATGAGCATATCGCAGGGAACTTCCAGTACATCCGACGAACTCATGAACTGGGTTCCAGAGAAGCCCACGACCGATCCCGTCGCCTTCTTGTGACGCAAAAGCTCGGGGATATCCAGACCGCTTTCGTTATATATCCCCCCTCGCCGGTCGCTAACGGCAACGACGCGAGCATGTTCTTCCTCGGCCAACAGCTCAGCAGCGATAGCGCCAGCATTTCCAAAACCCTGAATTGAGACACGCGCATCGCGCATGGGCAGTTTCATGTCCTCGGCAGCCATTTTCAAGACAGCGACGACACCGGTAGCCGTTGCCTCGTTACGCCCCTCGCTGCCGCCGATCGCCAGCGGTTTGCCGGTAACAACCGCCGGAACGGAGTAGCCACGGTGCATGGAATAGGTATCCATGATCCATGCCATGGTTTGGGAATTGGTATTAATATCCGGCGCCGGAATGTCGCTGCTTGGGCCGATCAGCAACTCGATTTCAGTCGCATAGCGCCGTGTCAATCGCTCAAGCTCCGACTGGCTCAGCTGCTTGGGATCAACGGTGACCCCCCCTTTGGCGCCTCCAAAGGGAATATCTACTACAGCACATTTCCAGGTCATCCACATCGCCAGAGCTCGCACCTCGTCAAGGGTAACCCCCGCATCGTAGCGGATGCCTCCTTTGGCCGGGCCGCGATTAATATTGTGCTGCACTCGATACCCGGTGTACATGCGGATACTTCCGTCATCCATCCGAACTGGGAAATTCACGGTCAATTCGCGCTTGGTCTGGCGCAGAATCGCTCGCATATCTTCACTGAGGTTCAACCTTTCGGCTGCAACTTCAAACTGGGCTTTCGCGACTGAAAACGGATTCGGCCGTTCAGAGTCACTCCCACTTTCCCCCTTTGGCATGCTTGACCTCCCTTGGTACTTTCAACTTGCGAGACCCGGCACGTCGCCGGGTCCTGGGCTACAGATACGACACTGTATCAATAACCTGGGTCCGGAATCCGATCGCGGTTGCTCACGGTTGCCCAAGTTTGCCCATCAATAACTGACTTACCGTATCCGGCTTAGCCCGGCCCTTAGTGCGTTTCATTACCTGACCCACCAGGAATTGTATCGAAGCCGACTTACCGGCACGATAATCATCCACCGCTTTGGCATTGTCGGATATTACTTCGGCAACGATATGCTCGAGCTCACTACTGTCGCTCAACTGGGCAATACCTTGGTGCTCTACCACCACAGCCGGCATATCGCCCGATTGGAATGCCTTCTCCAAGACCTCCTTGCCCTGTTTGCCGCTGATTTTGCCGTCATCGATAAGGTCAAGCAGCTGGGCAAGCCCCTCTGGAGACACCCGGCTCTGTGAAATGTCCAGGTTTTCGGCATTGAGCAACCGGCGCAGCTCTCCCAGGACCCAGTTGGCCGCCGCTTTGGCTCGGAGAAGCACATCAGGCGGAGTGCCGGCTGCCAACACTGCCTCATAATAGTCGGCCAGTGGCTTCTCGGCAGTCAACTGATCAGCATCACGTGCAGTCAATCCATACTGTGTAGCCAGCCGCTCGCTGCGGGCATGGGGAAGCTCAGGCATCATGGCGCGAATGCGAGCAACCCACTCTCGGCTGACAACCAACGGAGGAAGGTCAGGCTCGGGAAAGTAGCGATAATCATCGGCATACTCTTTCCGGCGTTGTGAGACCGTGATTCCACGATCCTCGTCCCAGCCGCGAGTCTCCTGATGAATAGTTCCGCCACTGCGAGTTACCTCGATGTGGCGGCCGATCTCGTAACTGATTGCCCGTTCAACCGAACGGAAGGAGTTCATGTTCTTGATCTCGGTCTTGACGCCAAACCCAGTCGCACCTCGTTCACGAATAGAGACATTGGCGTCGCAGCGCAGGGCACCATCTTCCATTTTACCTGAACTCACTCCCAGATACATCAGGATGGTATAGAGCTTTTCCATGTAGAGGCGAGCCTCTTCGGCGCTGCGAATATCCGGCTCGCTAACGATCTCCATGAGCGGCACACCGGCGCGATTGAGATCTACAAGCGTGTAATTGACCCTACCTTCACGGTGGATCAGCCGGCCAGTATCCTCTTCCATATGTACGCGCGTGATACCGATTTTCCGGCTTTGGCCTGACACATCAATAAGAATGTAGCCATTGCGACTGATAGGCATATCATATTGAGAGATCTGGTACCCCTTCGGCAGGTCAGGGTAACCATAGTTCTTCCGGTCAAATTTACTGAATTCGGAAATCTCACAATGCAGGGCCAGAGCCGTCATGATGATATAGTCGATGGCCTGCTCATTGATTACCGGCAGAACACCTGGATATCCCATGCAAATTGGACAACAGTGAGTATTCGGCTCGGCACTGGCGTAGTTTGCCTGGCAGCGGCAGAACATCTTGCTCTCTGTTACTAGTTGAGAGTGAACCTCGAGACCAATGACGGCCTCATACTCTACCGATGTAAGCGGCGTAGGGGCGGTTGCCATATGAATCCTCGTAAGTAATGCATAATGTTGTTCAAGCCGTTTATTCTCTTATTTCTCTTATTTTCGGCGACTAGTCCGGCGCACCGGGCGGCCAGCTCGACTGTATCTCTCCACGAACCGTCCCATGCGCAGTATGGCTTCTTCGATTTTTCCTTTGGCAGTGCAATAGGTGCACCGAATATAGCCTTCTCCGGCGCTGCCAAAAGCGTTGCCAGGCACAACAGCGACACGCTCCTCGATGAGCAACCTTTCGGCAAATTCATCCGAACTGAGTCCAGTACAGGCAATCGAAGGGAAGGCATAGAAAGCTCCCCCCGGCTGGTTGCAGATAAGACCCTGCGCATTTAGGCCGGCTACCATAAGCTGGCGCCGCTCGTTGTAGCTGGCTACCATCTCAAGTACGTCCTCCTCGCCGTGCTGCAAGGCCTCCAAAGCAGCCGCCTGGCTCATGGTAGGCGCGCACATGATAGCATACTGGTGGATCTTGAGCATCGCCTCCAGGATATAGGTGGGACCGGCAACATACCCGATACGCCAGCCGGTCATCGCGTAGGCCTTGGAGAATCCATCCACCAAGATAGTCCGCTCTCGCATGCCTGGAAGAGACGCGATGCTTACATGCTCGGAATCATAGACCAGCCGGCTATACACTTCATCACTTAGAACAATCAGATCGTGCTTAACTGCCAACTCACTGATCTTCTCCAGCTCACAGGCCGGTATGACGGAGCCGGTTGGATTGTTGGGATTGCCGAGCAATATGACCTTGGTACGCGGCGTCACCGCCGACTCAATGGCGCTCGCCTGCACCGCAAATTGGGACTCAACCGAGGTGGCGACCGGCACCACTCTTCCCCCAGCAAGAATGATGTCAGCTTCGTAGGCGACATATCCTGGATCAGACACGATAACCTCGTCTCCGGGATCCAGCAGAGCACGCATGGCCGCATCGATGCCTTCGCTCACCCCAACCGTAACCAGTATCTCACTGGCCGGATCATAGGTTAAGCCATAACGTCGGAAGAGCAGAGCCGCAATTGCATCACGTAGCTCCCGGGTTCCATAGTTCGAAGTGTAGTGGGTTTCGCCCGCGCTAATGGAGCGGATACCAGCCTGGCGAATATGTTCAGGGGTGACAAAATCGGGTTCCCCCACCCCAAGCGAGATCACATCTTCCATTGTCGCCGCAATATCAAAGAACTTTCGAATACCCGATGGCTTAATCGAGCAGACTCGCTGCGACAACACCTCACGCCTGAGTAGGCTATCCATCGTCACGCTCCTAATCACGTGCCTCTCTGTCCGGGTAACGGTAGATTTACCCCCCGCCAACGCATGATAGCACATTCAGGCGCCGTGGTTGCTGGTATATTCCCAGCAGCTGGTATATTCCCAGCATGTGCAACCCATACCGAAGGTTGGGCGTAGAGTTAAGTGGACGACAAGAGCCAGAAGGAGTTTTCCCTATGTATAACCAGCGGAGTTCTTACTCGACTGCCACAGTGCTAGGCATCGACGAAAGGTTTGAACGCCCACTTTGCTACCTCCTTGGATGGATCACCGGCGTGATCTTCCTTATTATCGAGCGACGCAACGCTGCCGTCCGGCGTCATGCCTACCAATCGATAGTCGTTTTTGGCACATTAACTGTCTTATTTGTGATCATCAGCGTGCTGGGAGGCATTCTCGGCGCCATACCGATACTGGGTCTAGTACTGGGAATCGGGTTCGGAGTGCTGGGCTTCATCGTTGGGCTCGTAGCCGTTCTAGCCTGGTTGTTTCTCATGTTTATGGCGTTCATTTCCCCGGAGACTTTCATAGGGAGCAGCCGGCGCGACCTTATGTAGTAGGCGCTTGTAGTAGGCGCTTGTAGTAGGCGACGCACGAGGACTATCTGGAGCGCGGTACCAGATTTGGCTCTCGGCATCACGGTTCACGCATTTTTGCACGCCAGGCACGACTCCCCAGGCGTGCTATACTCTCCTGAATGGGCTATATTCAACTCCAGGCCGCCCTATCCAGCGTAACACCAACCCTACCGTCATGGCTTCGAGGAGAATGCTTCGCCTGGCGGGGAGGAGCGGCAGAATGTCCAGTGTGGATAAGAAACTCAAAGGAGAGTCAAAAAGTATATGTCCATGGCAACGCCGGTAGCGACTCAACCAGAGACCTACCTCAACTATATTGGCGGCGAGTGGACGCCATCGGTCTCAGGTCACACGTTCGACAACTTCAACCCGGCGCACCGCAGTCACTTAGTAGGACGGTTCCAGCGCTCGAGCGCCGCCGATCTTGACGCAGCCATCGCCGCCGCTTTAGCCGCATTTCCCCGGTGGAGAGAGCTACCGGCTCCAACCCGCGGCGGTATCATCCTTAAGGCCGCACTGATTCTCGAACGGGACCGTGACCGCATCGCGCGCCAGTTGACACAGGAGATGGGTAAGCCACTGAAGGAGGCACAGGGAGACCTTCAGACGGCGATTGATTTCGCGAAGTTCGTGGCGGGCGAGGGATGGCGCCCAGAAGGTGAGGTCGTGCCGTCCACCATGCCTGACAAGATGTGCCAGACGCTTCGCCAGCCACTGGGGGTGGTGGGAATAATTACTCCCTGGAACTTCCCCATGGCGATCCCTGCCTGGAAGACGTTTCCGGCGTTACTGGCCGGTAACACGGTCGTGCTCAAGCCGGCCAGTGACACGCCACTCACAGCAGTGTCGCTGGTAGAGGCACTGATCGAAGCTGGGGTTCCCGCCGGAGTGCTGAACTTGGTGACTGGCCCTGGTGCCGCTCTTGGCGATGCTCTAGTAACCGATGCAAGGGTGTCGATGATTTCACTCACTGGCTCTACTGAGGTGGGTAAACGTGTCTCTGAGCTGTGTGGTCGAGACCTGCGTCGTTGTAGCCTGGAGCTGGGCGGTAAGAACGCGGTCATCGTGATGGATGACGCCAATCTGGACCAGGCAGTAGCCGCGGTCTCCTGGGCTGGTTTCGGCACCACCGGACAGCGGTGTACTGCAACTAGCCGTGTTATTGTACACGAGAAAGTAGCCGGAGCCTTTGCCGAGCGACTGAAGAAGATGGCGGAGCACCTGCGTATAGGAGATGGGCTATTGCCGGAGACCGACATGGGACCGCTCGTCAACCACGGGCGTGTCGAGGCGGTGCACGCGTACACTGAGATTGGTCAGGCTGAGGGCGCAACTCTATTCTACGGCGGGCATCCGCTACTCGAGGGCAAGCTGGCCGACGGGGCATTTTATGCGCCGACGATCTTTACCGATGTTCGGCGGGAGATGCGCATTGCCCAGGAAGAGATCTTCGGCCCAGTGGTGTCAATCATTCCCGTTGCCTCGTATGAGGAGGCAATTGCTGCCGCCAATTCCACCATATATGGCCTCTCCTGCGCCATCTTCACCGAGAACGTGCGCACCGTGTACCGGGCTATGCGCGACATCAACGCCGGTCTCGTCTACGTCAACGCCGGAACAACCGGCGCCGAGCCTCATCTGCCCTTCGGAGGGACCAAACAGAGTGGCAATGGTCACCGTGAGCTTGGTCATAAAGCAGTCGAGGAGTTTAGCGAGATAAAGACGATTTTCGTCTCTTATCCAAAGTGAACGACGAAGCTGGTCTTTACCGGCCTTCACGGCGCAGCCAGGAGCTCGTCCGTTCCCATCCGGCGGCTGTTGGCCACCACCCCATGACCGCTTCCCGCTTGCTCAAGAATGTAGGTCATGCCGTCTTGGAGGTAGCCGCCACTAAAAGGGTCTTCGGCTAGTAGCATAGGAGTATCTAAATCTATATACCGGAATCCCCCAAGGCCGGCTACCAGATGCGCTGAGGTGGCTATCGAGACTCGAGACTCCATCATGGCTCCCACCATTAGGCCGATATGCGCGGCACGGCAGACGGCGGCGACTTTCAGTGCTTCAACTATGCCGTACTTCATGATCTTGATGTTCACGACGCTGGCGGCCCCCATGCGTATGATCCTGAGAGCGTCGGCGTCGGTATGCACGCTTTCATCAGCGGCAACTGGTATGCCGGCATGCTCAGTGACAAAGCGAAGTCCCTCAAGATCATGCCGGTGGACCGGCTGTTCGAGAAGGATTGGATGCACATCCTCGCCGGCCAGGGTAGTGAGCAGCTCCAGCGCCTCGCTTGGAGTAAATCCTTGGTTACCATCCAGGATGAGATCACAATCGGGTGCGCCCTCAGCAACGGCAAGCACGCGGTCTATGTCATCGTCAAGCTCCTGGCCGACTTTGAGTTTGATTACCGCCGCGCCCTGATCGGCATAGCGCCCGGCGAGCCGCGCCATATGCTCAGGTGCTTCAATTGGGATGGTGATGTCCGTCTCTATGCGCGTCTGTGCTCCACCAAAAAACTGGTAAAGTGGAATACGCCAGGAGCGCGTCAAGGCATCCAGCACCGCCATCTCTACCCCAGTTCGCGCCGCCCCTTGATGCTCAAAGCTGGCAACGAGACGATCGGCCAGAGGACGCCAGTGCGCAGCTTCCTGGCCCTCAACCAGCGGAATCATTCCCTCGATTGCCGCCAGCGTCGTCTCCTGGGTTTCGCCGCCACTAGGAGCGAAGGGCGCGGCTTCCCCAATGCCTACCGTGCCGTCGGAGAGCTCCACCCGCACCAGAACATTTCGCACCGAGGTTACTCGTCCAGTAGCGATGGTAAATGGCTCGTGGAGGGGTAGATTGAGAGGCTCAGCGGTGAGGCGCGTAATCAAGGTTGGCGAGACACTCGAACGTGGCATTGACGATTCTCCAATTTACTCACCATGGATGCAACATGCGGCAACGATGGGCGGGCAGGTAGCATTAGCTCTCTGGCAGTATTCGTATTAAGATGTACGCTTCCTGCCGCTCGAATCTCACCTCCCTCTACTCCATCATTCGACGTCCGGTAGGAAACTGGTTCGGTTACGCTGCCGGTCGGCATGCCGCTCAATGCCCAGCTGTATGAGACGATCCAGCAACTCTGGGTAGGGAATACCGCTGGCTTCCCAGAGCTTGGGATACATGCTGATCTCGGTAAAGCCCGGCATGGTGTTGACCTCGTTGAGGTAAACTTCACCAGAATCCTTGTCCATAAAGAAATCTACACGGGCCAGCCCGCTGAGATCCAGCGCCAGGAACGCTGCAATCGCCATCTTCCGGATGCTCTCGAGCGTATTGGGCTCAAGCTCGGCGGGTATGTAGAGACGCGATGCGTTGTCTATATACTTGGCGTGATAATCGTAGAACTCGTTGCTTGGAACCACTTCGCCAACTGTGCTGGCAATGGGCTGGTCATTGCCCAGTACTCCGCATTCCAGCTCACGGCAGTTGACAGCTGGCTCGATTATCGCCTTGCGGTCGTATTCCAACGCTGCTCTGAGCGTGCCCGCCAGTTCATCCCGGTCATGCGCTTTGCCGACTCCTACACTCGATCCCATGTTGGCCGGCTTGGCAAATACTGGATAGGAAAAACGCTCCTCGATCCGCTTACATACCGCGTCTTGATCCTGCTCCCACTCGTAGCGCCGCACAGTAAGCCAATCTACTACTGGTAGGCCGGCCGCGACGAACACCATCTTGGCCTTCTCCTTATCCATCCCAAGCGCGGCCCCTAGGACTCCGCAGCCGGCATAGGGCAAATCAGCCATCTCCAGAAGGCCCTGCAAGGTACCGTCCTCTCCATACGTTCCATGAAGCACCGGTAGCACGATATCTAGTGAAGCAGCTGACCCACCGCGCTCCGCAAAGGCATCTACCGGCACCAGGCCGTTTTGGGTAGGATCCCCAGTGATGACTACCGGAGTCACTAACATATCCTGGCCAGAGTCTTCCATCGTCGCTCCCATGATCACACGGCGAGGGTCACTCCCGGCAAGCCAGCGGCCATCATGGGCAATCCCGATGGGCACCACCTCATACTTATCCTTATCTAGCGCCTCTATGACCGATGCCGCCGAAGCTACCGAGACCTCATGCTCGCCGGAGCGGCCGCCAAAGACCAGCCCAACCCGAAGTTTCTTGTTTATCACGCCCTTCACCCTTCCTAATCTTGCCGAATCACAGCTACCCAACCAGCGCTTTGGCAGCGGCCAGCTGCTCAGCTGCTGCTATTTCACCAGCGCTCGGCGTACCGGCGTCGAGATCTAGGTTAAGCGCCTCCGCAAAGCCCTGTGCCAGCGCCCGAGCCGCCTCCGTAAAACTAACCGGCCGGCCAAGTACCGCCTCGAGTGTGGTTGCGCGCTGGCGCAAGTGTAGAGAGAGTGCCGTACGCTCGGCGTCGTCTGGCAGCTCCAGATAATCGGCTAGACGTCCAATATCGCCGGAGAGCGGAAGCGAGCCGTGTTGAAGTAGTTTACCGTAGGGTCGCGTCTGAGCGCTACCCATCAATTTGCGACCCGAAGCGGTGAGTTCATAGGCTGAGGGGGCCTCGAAGCAGGCGGCACTGGCATTCTGCGAGCCACCAGGGGTGACCGGATGCATGCTGGCATGGACACCCAGCCGGCTAAGGCCGCAAACCAGGCCCTGGCTGAGCTTGCGGTAGGAATCTAAGATAGCTCCCCCCGCACGAGGATCCTCGGGGTCAGCAGCCAGACTATAAGTGAGTTCGTTCGTATGGAGTATTGCCAGACCGCCGGTGGCACGGCGTACAATGTCAACGCCGTCCTTCCGGCAGCGCTCTAGCGAAATGCCTGTTAGGGGTTGGCGCTTGCCCAGCGAGATACAGGGAGGCTCCCACTGATAGAAGCGAAGCGTGGGGGGAACGCTGCCCGCCGAGACAGCTTCCATGATGGTCTCGTCGAGAGCCATGTTCCAGGCGCCGGTGTAGCTGGTCGTGTCAACGATTAACCGCCAATGCGCACTCTGGTAGAGACCAGAGGAGGGAGCCGATTCTGGTCCCGACATATTCATCACACCTCTTCTAGCGCTAGCCGGTCATCAGAGCACGAACAGCGGCGCCAATCACAACTAGCACCGCAATGCACATGATAATCGTATCTCGGCGCTCCTGCTTTTGGTCGCTATAGACATAAGCCACCGGTATGGCTCCCAGTACAAGCAGTCCATAGACGAAGTGCAGGCCGTCAGCTGGGCGCTCTCCCTGCGTATAAAGAAGTGCGCCGAATACGGCTTGCAAAACGCCAAGGGCCGCAGTAATAATCAGCATGATGCGAAAGATGCGCCTGAGAATGATATCGGCACGACCGGTACTCATCGCCCGCGGTTCCGCAGGTTGCGCAGATTGCGCAGGTTGCGCTCCGTCACCGCGGGTCATGATCCACAGGGTGATACCACAGACCAGAGTAAGGCCAGCTACCGCAAGGATCAAGGGCACCATGGCCACGTGAAGGCCCAATATGAATGTCTGCACCAATATTCCTCCAAGACCAACCGGTTTGCATCCGGTAAACTTTCACTTAGGAAGCAGTCGATACGCTATCCTTAAGCAAACCCTGTACGACCTGCTCCGCCACGCTTTTAGCCTGACGCACACAATCAGGTATTCCTACCCCACCATATGCCGAGCCACAGAGCCTGAACTCCGACGGGCATGAGCTCGCGATTTCTTTCACCAGGTCTAGGTGACCTACACAATACTGCGGGCTGGCGTTACGCCAACGGTAGATGCGGGCAAAGCGAGGTGGGGCAGTAATGCCCAGTAGATCGAATAGTTCTCTCTCTGCCAGTTGCAGCAGTGTGGTATCGGCCTCGTCAACTAGATGTTGATTGCGAAACCCCCCAAAGAACAATCGCAGAAGGACCTGGCCAGGAGGAGCCCGGTCGATAAATTTCTCAGAGCAGATCGTGATGGCATTGAGAAAGCGATGCTCAACGTGCGGAATCACCAGGCCGAATCCAGCAAAGGGCCTGCGGATATCTTCCTTGTGGTAAGCGAGCGAGATAGTGCCAGTGGAAACATAGGGAATGCGTCGCAAGTTGGTCGCCAGCTCCAGCTGCCACGATTCAATCAGATCGGCGGCCACAAACGCTGGAGTGGTGACGACGACGCTGTCAGCATCGAGCGCGTTGCCGTCGTCCAACACGAGCTCATAGCGAGCTCGTGGCCTGGAGACTGGTCTAATCCGGAGCACCCTCCGGCCAGTCCAAATACAGCCATCTAATTGGGTTGCCAGCGCCCCCACCAGCCGCCCCATGCCGCCACGCAAGGTGAGAAACGCACTGCTGCTGGTACCGGCGGCCCGAGTAGCGTTAGCCGACCCGGTAGCCAACCTACGAGCACCGCGTATGATACTTCCATGCTGCGCTTCCAGAGAGCGGAACTGCGGAAAAGTCGCCAGCATGCTCTGCTCCTCCGGATCCGCGTTATAGATACCAGCCATTAAGGGTTCGGCAAGCCGGTCGAGAGCCTCAGTTCCCAGCCGCGCACGTACAAAGCTCGCCAGACTTTCATCGCGCTGCACCTTGCGAGCCGGCTTCACCAGATCAAGGAGCATCTGTGCTTTTCCTCCGGGGGAGATGACCGGTGAGGCAAGAAAAGGCAATAACCGAGTTGGAGTGATAAGACGCAATCCCGCCGGCAACGGCTGCGGCTGGCCATGTACCACAATGCTGGTCGCCGGCTGCAGCGAAGCAGTTCCAATGAACTGGTCGGCCAGGCCAAGCTCTCGCGCCAGGTCGGTTGCGCTGGGTTTCTGCGCGAGGAACGCATCCGGTCCTCCTTCGATGAGAAACGGCTGGTGATCTCCCCCAACCAGGTCGGTACGTATCTTGCCTCCCAGCCGCTCCTCACCCTCAATGACCAGTACGCGTACCGCTAGAGCCATGGCTTCTGCCGTTCGCATTACATAGTAGGCGGCGGATAGTCCGGAGATACCGCCTCCGATAATGGCTACCCGCTGCGGCTCAGTCGTCAGCATCATCAAACCCTTACAACTAGAGGCCTCTATTGGGGTAGGCAGCAGCCCTCCGGGCAACTGTCATGGCCCGGACCCATACCACCCAGCCAGCGCTTGGGTGTCTCGGGACGCATACGCTCGGCAATCAATTCGCCTATCATACTCACAAACGCGGGATTGGTACCAACGGTGGCAGCCCGTACCATATTGATATCTTGGTCACGTGAGCAAGCGCGCGCCTCAGTATCGAGGTCATAGAGCACTTCTATATGATCCGAGATAAAACCAACCGGCGCGATGACCACATCGCGAATGCCTTCGGCGCTGAGTCTGCGCAGGTGATCGCAGATATCGGGCTCCAACCATGGCTGGTGCGGTGAGCCGCTCCGACTCTGATAGACCAGGTGCCAGGGATTGGATATATCTTCAGCCACCAGCCGGCAGGTCTCGGAGAGTTGCGCCTGGTAGGCGCTAGCATTGGCCATTGCGACTGGTATACTGTGCGCGGTAAACGCGACATGGGCAGCGGGGCGCCGCTCGTTCGGTATCTGGCCAAGCGCCTTTTGTAACTGCTCGCGAGTCGGCTCGATAAACCCAGGGTGGTTGAAGAATTTGCGCATAACGCTTACGGTCGGGGCGGAGGGTCCGACGGCGGCGCGCGCCGCGGCGATGTTCTCGAGGTACTGGCGGCAACCTGAGTAAGAACTGTAGGCGGACGTGATGAACGCGAGAGCGTGCCTGACACCGTCGTTCGCCATCTGGCGCATGGTGTCAGCAAGGTATGGGTGCCAGTTGCGATTACCCCAGTAAATCGGCAGCGCCAAGCCACGGCGCTCCAGTTCACTTCGAAGCGCCGAGATAAGCTGCCGGTTCTGCGCGTTAAGGGGACTGACCCCGTCAAACAGGGCGTAGTGATGGGCAGCCTCCTCCTTGCGCTTCTCCGGCACATTTCTGCCGGCCAGTACGTTATTCAGAAACGGCATGACGTCATCCATGCCTTCAGGTCCGCCAAACGACACCACGAGTACGGCGTCATAAGGCGCGTCAGGCGTGTAAGATACCGGAGTATCCGGTTGGGTACGCATGGAAACTATAACTCCTTACACAGGTTATTACGCGACGAGCAGCGCCTCGCCGGCAGCGGCCAGCGTCTCTTCCACAATACGCGCGTTGTGGCTGCTCGAGACAAACGCAGACTCAAACTGTGACGGCGCGAGATAGATACCACGCTCCAGTAACGCATGAAAAAACCGCGCGTAGCGGGAAGTATCTGAAGTCTTGGCCTCTGCATAGTTGGTCACTGGAGCTTCATTGAAAAAGAAGCCCCACATACTTCCAGCGCTAGCTACCTGCATTGGCACTCCCGCTTCCCGTGCTGCCTGCAAAAAGCCCTGGGCAAGCTTAGCGGCTACCTGCTCAAGCCCTGAGAAAAATCCTGGCTGTTGGATGAGATGTAGAGTTGCCAGCCCTGCCGCCATTGCCAGCGGATTGCCTGAAAGCGTGCCTGCCTGGTAAACCGGACCCGATGGCGCCACCATCTTCATAATATCGGCTCTACCGCCATAGGCCGCCGCCGGAAGCCCGCCACCGATCACCTTTCCGAGACAAGTTAGATCAGGCCTCACGCCGAAGTGAGTCTGTGCCCCGCCGTAGGCCACCCTGAAGCCGGTCATCACTTCGTCAAAGATCAAGAGGGCACCGTATTGACTAGTAATCTGGCGTAGCCCGGCCAGAAAGCCGGGG
>JBKQTH010000474.1:0-27472 GCA_052143275.1 Ktedonobacterales bacterium
GCGCGCGCCCGAGTGTGCGACCAGCCGCTACTCTGTGCGGCTGTGAGCGACTGAAAAGTCCCATCCCATGATCCCCTCTTTCTCATCGCTATGTCACGATATTCCGCATGTCCGCGCGCCTCCAATGCTCTCACATTGCATCCTGCACTCTATGCTCGCACTCTAGCCCACCACTCCACAGGTATGCTGCTCCCCTGCCGTTCGATACCTGCTAGTCTACCATGTGAAGTCAGGTCTGCAAAGGGCTGCACGCCGGGCGTGCAGCCTTGACGCTCGGCAGCGAGCGTCAAGGATCGAGCCGGCTCACGACGAGTTGGGCGCATTGCTGGAGCTCGCTCTGCTGGGTGGCAGTGGGGGAGGAGAGATAGATCTCGCCGCAGGCAAAGACGATGCTCCCGTAGAGCACCCAGAAAGCCGCTCCGTAGGTAGTCGTGCCGTTGATCGTGTAGGACCCGACCACGATGCCCGCCTGATCGCCCACCCCACTGACGGCCGTGGACGTGATCACGGTCACCCCGGGCTGACCCAGGCCCTGCGTGAAATACGTCTCGATGTCCTGCTCTGGTATAGGTCTTGGCCCGCTATAGGTTCCGAGACGGATCTGCACGACCAGCCCAAACGGCGACAATGAGAACAGGTAGTTGCACAAGCCATCAGTGGTCAACGGGACGCCACCGGCGGGGAGCGGGAGGGCTTGGATCACGATAGCAAGCTTAGCCGGCTGCATGATCTGGTTAGCTTCGGCCAGCGACATGAGCTGCTGGCAGAAGGCCAGCGTGATCGGCGGCAACGTCTTGCCGCAGAACTGTGACAGCGTCAGCCCGTACACGGTGCCAGCAGCGCCATGCTGCCCGCCCGTGACGGCCAGATGCAGCAGCCCGCTCAGCTGCGGCAACGGCGGTCCCTGGTTGGGGCTGCCCTGCGGACAGACGCATCCGCCCTGCTTGGTACAGTAGCTGCCGTTGGCCGAAGTGACGCGCTCGAACGACCCGCTATCGTGCAGCCGCGAGGTGCCGGAGATGTTCACCAGGACGACGTCGGCCGTTGACGTCAGGCCGTCGTCGAGCGCCGTGTACGCGGGCGTCTTGACCATGGCTTGCCCGCCGTTGGCCAGAGCCACCGCCTGGATCTTCGGTCCCCCATACCTGCTGGGGGGAATGATACCGGGGCCTTTGAGGTCCCAGTCGAGGCCCAGCGGCGGGGTCCGCTCGTAGCTAGAGGCCCACTCGTCGAGCACCTCCTGGGGAGCGGGCTTGGTTGCCAGCGCATAGGCGGTGAAGTTGTTCAGGCCGTTGTTCTGGCTGGTAAGCATGGCCGGCAGCACCGACCAGGGGGAGATGCCCGCCTGATCGAGCAGCGCATAGAAGCCGATCGCGTCGTACGAACGTGAGAAGAGCGGTGTGCCGGGGTTGGCCAGCCACCTGGTCCAGAAGCCCCAGTCCGAGGTCGTGTCGGCGGTGGCCCCGGAGACGAGTTCCCCGGCCCACTCCGCCGAGCCCTCGATCAGCCAAGGCGGCGCGGTGTAATAGGTGGAGAGCTGTCCAAGGATCGCGGCCTGGTAGCAATGCATCAGCTCATGCGCGATAACGACCCGTTGGTTATCCACCGTGTACGTGTTCACGACCGGGTTCACGTTGATGCGACAGAGCGCTGGGAGCCCAGTTTTGCTCCCGAGCGCGTTCACGACCAGCGTATCGGCTGCGTCTTTCGGTTCAGCATTGAAGGTGAGCACCACGGGAAGGGTGAGGGTATACTTCAGGAAGGCGTTGAACGTTGGGATAAACTCATTGACCATTGCGCGGTAATCCGCGGTGCCTGGCGCGTCGGTGGGCACCGGCGTGGGTCCAAGCACGGCCACGACCGGCGCGGCGAGCGTCTGCGCGCCGGGGTGTGCCTGGGCCACCGCCGCGCCGGCCGTCGGTGGCGGGGGCGTCTGCGCGCTCGCGGGCGCGGTCAAGCCCAGGCGTTGGAGCACGGCCTGCTGCTGAGCGGGGGTCAAGTCCGAGTAGTGCTGCAAGATCATGCGTACGGCCAGCGTGCCAGACGGGATGATGCCGCCGCTGGGGGCAGGCGACTGCACGCCAGGCAGAGAGCCGAAGACGAGGGTGTAGGCCTGCAGCGCGGTCGACAGGCTGATCTCGCCATTGGGACCGATCTGGTCGAGCACGGCTGTCCAAGCGGGGGAGAGCTGAGTGACTGGCGAGGGACCATTCGTCGGGGTCGTGCTGGTGGACCCACTCGTGCTGCCGCTGACGCTGCAGGCGGACACAACCAGGCAGATAGCCATGGCCACGGCCAGCAGCACCGATGTGTGGGCACGCTTCATGTTCATGGTGGGACCTCGCAGTCTCGAACGTCCGTCTCGAACGTCCGTCTCGAACGGTGCGCACGCTCCTCGTCCGTTTGCGTGACAGTATGCCCGCACTTATCCTCAAGCGCCAGCGAGAATGCGTAGAATCGTGCGTAAGAGTACGCGTAAGAGTACGCGTAAGAGTAGGGGGCTGGTGATAGAATGGCGTCGAGCGGAACCGGGGGAGCAGGGCACGTCCGCCAGAGGAGGGCACCATGTCAGCAGAGGGCGCCTGC
The DNA here is from genome assembly GCA_052143275.1 of Ktedonobacterales bacterium. Classification (GTDB taxonomy): domain Bacteria; phylum Chloroflexota; class Ktedonobacteria; order Ktedonobacterales; family JADMIN01; genus JAJPKE01. The sequence goes on from JBKQTH010000474.1 coordinate 2,587, forward strand.
GAGTTTGGCACGCTGTTGCGGCGCTATCGGCGGCGGAGCGGCCTGACGCAGGAGGAGCTGGCCGAGCGCGCAGGCGTGAGCCTGGCCTCGGTCAGCCTGCTCGAGCGTGGGATCACTCGCGCGCCGCAGAAGGCGACCGCGGGCCTGCTCATCACCGCCCTGGAGCTTGCGCCCGACGAAGCGGCGATCCTCGACCAGGCGGCGCGTCGTGCCCGCTCCATTGCCGTAGAGACCGTCGACACCACGCCGATCGCACCTGCGGAGGCGCTCGCGGCGCCTCTTCCCACGGCCAGTTCCACCACCCCCACGCTTGCCGACGCACCCTCCCCGTCCGTCGAGCCATCGTCGCAGGCGATACCATCGTATCGTCTTGCGCCTCCCCTCACGCCCCTGCTCGGCCGCGAGCATGAGGAGGCGGGCGTCGTCCACCTGCTCGCGCAGGAGCGCGTGCGTCTGCTCACCCTCACGGGTCCGGCGGGGGTGGGCAAGACCCGTCTGGCGTTGCAAGTCGCCGCCGCGCTGCGTGACCAGCGCGGCTTCGAGCTGGCGCTCGTGGACCTGGTGGCGGCCCCCGCCGCGGATCAGGTGCCGCAGGCGATCGCCCAGGCGCTGGGCGTGCGCGAGACGGGCGACTTGTCACTACTGGATGCGCTGATCGCGGCGATCGGCGACCGGCGCCTCCTCCTGGTGCTCGATAACTTCGAGCACGTGCTGGCCGCGGCCCCGCTCTGCGCGGCGCTGCTCGGCGCCTGTCCGTGCGCCAAGGCGCTCGTCACCAGTCGTGCCGCGCTCAACATCCGCGGTGAGCACGAGTTCACCGTGCCGCCGCTCCGTGTGCCAGATCTCGGAGAGTTGCCGCCGATTGCCGATCTGGAGCAATTTGGAGCGGTGGCCCTGTTCGTCGAGCGGGCGCGCGCCGTCCGGCCCGACTTCGCGCTGAGCACGGCCGAGCGCGGGCGACACGTTGCGGCGATCTGCGCGCGGCTGGATGGTTTGCCGCTGGCCATCGAGCTGGCAGCCGCGCAGGTGCGACACTTCCCCCTGGAGGACCTCGCCACCCGGCTCCAGGGCGCTACGCCGCTGGATCTGCTGGTGGGCGGGCCGCGCGACCTAGCCGATCACCAGCGGGCGATGCGCTCGACCGTCGCCTGGAGCTACGGTCTGCTGTCCCCGCACGAGCAGCATGTCTTCCGTGCGCTAGGCGTGTTCGCGAGCGGCGCGACGGCGGACGGAGTGCAGATGGTCGCTGATCGGTGCATGGACAGTGAGGAGACGGTGGCGGCGAGTCTCACATCACTCGTAGATGCCAGCCTGGTGCGCTGGGTTGATCCGCCGGGCGATCAGCCCAGCGAAACGCGGTATGACCTCTTGGTGATCGTGCGCGCGTTCGCGGTTGAGCGACTGCGCGAGGCGGGCGAGCTGGAGGCGGCGCGGCGCCAGCTGGCGGATTACGTCGTTGGATTGGTCGAGCAGCTGGAGCCCACCGCTATGAACGTGCAGACGGCGCAGGTAAATCGGCTGCTGCGCGAGCACGACAACCTGCGTGCGGTGCTCGACTGGCTGCTGGAGAGCGGCGCGCTGCGGATCGGGTTGCGCCTGGCCGTCCGCCTGCGAGCGTTCTGGGAGCAGCGCGGCCTGGCTGCCGAGGGCGCCGAGTGGCTGGAGCGGCTGCTGGCGCGCGTGGAGTTGTCGCGCACGCCCGAAGAGCAGGACGAGCAGCTAGAAGCCTGGAAGGTGCTCGTGGTCATGCGTCACCGGCTGGGCCGTTTTCAACTCGCAGTCGAGGCGGCCGAGCGCGTACTGGCGTTGACCCGCGAGCAAGGCGATTCGGGCAAAGTCGCGCGGGCACTGCGTTACCTGGCCAATCCGCTGGGTCAGCTCGGCGAGTTCGACCGCGCGGAGGCGATGCATGCCGAGAGCCTGGCGATCAACCGCGCGGAGGGAAATAAGGCCGATGAATTGATCGACCTGATCAACCTGGGCGATCTCCGAATCCTCCAGGGCCGATATAACGAGGCGCTGGCGATTCTGGAGGAGGCGCTGGCATTCAGTCGCGCGCTGGCAGAGCAGGAGCCTTCGCTTGGCTTGATCCTGGCCGACCTGGGCGAGACCTACATCCTGCTGGATCGCCCGGCGGAGGCGCGGAGCTTCCTGTTGGAGAGTCAGCAGGTGATCGAGGCGTATGACCAGCCGAGTATTCTGGCCCTGTATAACCTGGGACGCGCGTGTTGGCGGATGAGCGCCGCGAGTGAGGCGCTAGGATACCTCGAGCGGGCGACGCAACTCTCGCGCCGGCAGGACGACCTTGCGGCACTGGTCCAGGAGCTATGCGCCATCGCGGGTGTCGCGCTCGACCAGGGCAACCTGGCCCTCGCCCGGCAGGCGATGGAGGAAGCGAGCGCTGCCCAGGCCCGTGTTGGTGACCAGCGCGTGCGCTGGCGCATGGTCGAGCGTGTCGCCGGCTACGCCTGCCGCCTGGGCGCCGGGGAAAGCACTGTTCGCCTCTATGCCGCGGCGGAGCAGGGTCGCTCCCGCACGCATGACCTGGTCGATCCCGCCGAGAGCGATCTGCGGGCACGGGATCACGCCGTGGCGCTCGACGCGCTCGGCCAGGATGCCTTCGCCTTGGCCGAGCAGGCTGGCGTCTCCCTCTCGCTCCCACAAGCGCTCGAGCTGGCCCGCTCCGCGCTCGCCCAGACTCGGCCAGACCAGTGGTGACTGGCTGTTCGCCCGTACTTTCAACTCCCCGTTTGTCCCAGCCGCGAATGGAACATTATGGCGCTTCGGGATGGTCCCTGGCTCTTAGTAACCTAACTTTCGCCCAAATTGGGAACGAAATCTGGTTTGAGGATGGTCTCCTCTGCACCTGCTGGGGATGCTCTGGGATGGCTGGCATCGCAGCGAGCGCGATCCTCCATTCGGCAGGGATCCCCTTTCCGGCGCTGTGCTCTGGACGCTCTGCAGAAGTATGTTGTCCACTCTCTACTATGCGAAACGACCACCGAAAGGTCCCGCACGCAGCTTCTGGAGTGGGAAGGGATCAACGCCGGTAGTAGAGAGGTGTATCCCAATGTCTACCCGCATTTGTTCTTATGGGACCGGGACCGTGCGCTGCTCCCCAGTCACAGGTATGTGAGGGTCAACTGGCCAGTAATTGTCTTAGTCCATAGGTGGTGAGCCCGAAGTGACTCGAATCCTCAACCCGCTGTTTAGGAGGCAGTGGATCTGCTTGGGTCAACTGTCCGCCAATATGTACTGGCGTCCATAAACGCCGAAGTCTCCACCTTCTGTGGTCCCTAGAATTGTCTCCCGTCATCCACTGTGGTTGCCCCTCTTGGCTGTCTACATCGAAAAAAGGCCACTCTTCTCTCAGAAGGGTGGCCTTTGCAAATGCCCTTGAATTCAGACTTTGCGATGGAGCCGGCGGGGGGATTTGAACCCTCGACCTGCTGTTTACGAAACTCTTGGTTGATACTCCATCAGTGTCCACTTGTATCCATGGATGTCGAATTTTTCAGGGTTTGGACTGTCGAATAATTTGTCATAATGTGCCAATGTACACTGCTTTTTATTCTGTTGGCTGTCAGTTGGGCTGTCAAGATAAGCGCCGATGCGGCACGAACTATCAGTGGGATGCCACTCAAAACAACGTCGTGCGATTGGCCTTGGAGCCCATTGCTTTCAGCGATAGGGAGTTGGCCGACGTGCACTACTCTGGGGTAGAGGTTATGTAGCACGCCAAAATGCAAAAGCCACTGTAAGCGCATACGTTCTCGTATTGAGGCTTGGGTGGTCACAACGTACTGGGGTTGTGATGCCCGCATTAGTTCAGTGCATGGTTGGTCAGGGAATGCTACCTCGTAAGATGTTCTGAACAAGGATGTTGTCAGCAGAACCAGCGCTGCCGGAACGATAAGTACGGCAATCCATTCGGCGCATCCTGCAAGGTAACACTGTGATGCACATGTGAGCGAGCACTGGAAGACCGAGAGGCCTGTGTGATCCTCAAATCGTATCGTACTCTTGGTGAAAAAGACAGTGTTATTCATAAGTAAACGAGGAAGTTTGCTATGGTGGAAAACATGTCTTGTGGAAAGCCCAGCGCTCGGCGCCGCATATGGAGGTGTGGCGGTGTTGCACGAGCGCTCCTGCTGGCTCTCATGGCTCTCGCAGACGCTGGAGTGTGGGGAACTGCCGGCGATGCTGCGAGCGCCATGTGAGAGGAATTGGGTAGTGTGCCATCACTAGATAGCTCGGTTTCTACGATTGCAACCGCCGACTGGCTGTACTAACCCACCAGACGATGAGCAGCGCCTGCCGATCTGTCGTCTAACCAGGAGAGGAGTTTACGGGTTATGAAGAGAGTTCGGGTATCAAGGGAGACAGAACCTGGGAGAAAACCTGCCCGCAGGTTGCACTGGAGCCTTCTCGGCAGAATGCTGGGCTTCACACTATTGGGATCTGCTGTTTTGTTGAGCGGCTGTGGCGCGACTTCGGCCGGCACCGGCACTACTTCGACCCCGACGGTTACCACCGCCCCGACCACGGTGCCTTTCAAGGTCAGTAGCGTGGATCTTGTGGTAAGTCCAAGCAGCATCGCCGGATCCATTTGTGGAACCTCCGCCGCATTCACGTATACCGCTACCTTTCATGTTCCGGCCGGTACCGCCGGGGGCACGATTCAGTTCTCCTATACGCTAAACAACGGCCGCGGACAGACCAGCGCCAGCGTCGCCGTCGCCGCGGGGCAGACGACGCAGACCTACACATTTTCTAGTTCCGGTACTCTTCCGGCCGACCATACCTATCCAGGGATAGCCGAAGTACTGGTGAGCAGTCCCAACGCAGTTACCTCGCCGCAAGTCCAGGTCTCCGGCAGTTGCGGCACGGCCACGGCTGCCTTTCAGGTGACCAGCATCACTATGGCGGTGAGTCCGACCACCATCGCCGGAGATGCCTGTGGAACACAGATCACCGTCACCTATACCGCGACGTTCCATATTGCCTCGGGGAGTCCAGGCGGTACCATTGACTTTGTCTATACGTGGAACAACGGGCGTGCTACGCCCAGCGCCAATGTCATCGTCGGTCCTGGACAAACGATGGCAACCTACACGTTTACCCAATCGGGTCCGTTGCCTGCCGATCATACTTTCCCTGGACTTGGCGGGGTAATCACCAGCAGTCCCAATGTGGTCAGCTCCCCAATGGTCCAACCTGACGGGGAGTGCAGCTAACAATAGCGCTCTCTTCGAGGCAGGATCTGTAAGGAGGCCCGTCATGTGGTTTACGAGCGTCTTTCTCAAAACTCTGCGCGATCTTCGTCTGGCAATTGTGGGCTGGGGACTGGGCATGGGAGTCTTTGCCTATGTCGAAACAATCTCTTATGCTGGGACGCAGACGGCGCAGGCGCGAGCCTCACTTGCCAATCTTGGCCCGGCTTTTGCCTGGTACGCCGAGCCGATCGCCCTCAATACCCCAGGGGGCATTACCAACTGGCGGCTGAGCTTGATCCTGGTGCTGCCTGCCATCTGGTCGCTGCTGGCGTCGTGTCGCCTGCTGCGTGGCGAGGAGGAGAGCGGTGCCCTGGATGTGCTGCTGGCGTATCCACGCGGGCGCGTGCGGGTAGCGCTGGAAAAGCTAGCAGCACTGGGGACAGCGCTCCTGGTCATAGGCCTGCTCATTGGGCTGTTGACCTATGCCGGGGGCAGGCAAATCCATACGGACTTTGGCCTGGGAGCGACCTTGCTTCTGGGCTTGAATGCGGCCCTGATCGCCAGTGTGTTTGGTGCCATCGCGCTCCTGATCTCCCAGTTCACACAGCAGCGCCGGACGGCGGCAGGTGTGACGGGCGGCTTGCTGCTGGTGTTCGTCATCATGGATATGATCCACCGTGTCTTCCCACATACAGAATGGATTGGGCGCCTGTCACCGGTCTACTACTACAATCTGAGTAAACCGCTGATCACCAGCTACGGCGCGAATCCGGGCGCGATGCTGGTGCTGCTTGGACTGACCGTACTGTTGAGCGCTGCCGCCTTGGTGATGTTTGCCCGACGCGATGTTGGCCGGGCGGTGGAGATCCCTAGCGTTTTGCGTCTGCCTATGCGGATCACATCCGTGAAGCCGCGGCAAGCACTCCCAGAACATGCCTGGTCGCTGCGTTCGCTGTTTCTGCGCAGTCTGCGGGTGATCGCCGTGCCAGCGTTTTGGTGGACGGTGGGGATTGCTGGGTTCGCCGGATGGATGGCACTCGAGGTCAGGCAAGCTGAGCGCAATCTCGCTTCTATCTTCGCTGGTTCCCCCTATTGGAAAACGCTGTTCGGGAACGTCGGTGGAGGCGATGTGACCACCAACGCCACCTTGCTGAGCTTCTTCTACCTCTTTTTACCGTTGTTGGTGATGGCCTTCGCCATTACCCAGGCCAATCGCTGGGCGGCAGACGAAGAGGAAGGGCAGGAGGAACTGATACTTGCAACGCCACAGCCGCGTGTGCGGCTGCTGCTGGCGCGTTTTGCCTCTCTGAGCATTGCTATCGTGGGCATGAGTGTGCTGACCTTGGCAGTCACGGTGCTGGCCTCGGCAGTTGCTGACCTGAAGCTCGATACTGGTCATCTCGTCGCCGCCACGCTCGGTCTGATTCCGATGGGGCTGCTGGTGGCGGCTCTTGGCTATCTGCTTGCCGGCTGGCTGCATTCGGCATTGCTCACGAGTCTCTTGAGCGCCCTGTTGATGATCTCGTTCTGCATCAGCTTTTTTGGGCCGACTCTGAACTGGCCGGAGGCAGCCCTGCGGCTCTCCGTCCTCTACTACTACGGCAAACCGCTTGTAGGTGGATTGCCCGTGGGGGATACGCTGAGCATACTGGCTGCTGCTGCCGTAGCGTTGTGGGCTGCAGCAGCACGCTTTGTCCGCAAGGACATCGGTCGCTAGAGCGAATGCTCGGGGGCACGTCTCTCTTGGACATTTTCTGATCAGCGACACGATCCCGTCTGGAGCGGCCTGCCTCTGCGCGAAGTAGTTTAGTTTGGCACAGGAGGGCCTGCGCTCCCAATCGCGTCCAAGGATAATGAGAATTACAGCTAGACCGCTGATACTTGAGCATAAGCACTCGATGCCTGTCGGTTCAATGGGCTACACCCCAATCTGCTGCGTTGCATTCCTCTAGGGATAACCAACCTACCTGTATAGCGAACCACCAATGGGATGCCACTCAAAACAACATTCTGCAAGTGGCCGTGGAGCCCATTGCTTTCAGCGATCAGGACCTTGCAGAGGTCTTCTACAGCGGCGTTGAGGTTATGTGAGCCGCCCATCCCTTAGGGGGACGTGACCTACTGATTACGAATCTCCTGGTAGATACTCTATCACTGTCCACTGGTATCCATGGATGTCGAATATTTCCGGGTTTCTCTCTTCGCAAATTCGACAGGGATGTATCTTTGTGCATGGTTATTTATTCTCTTGGCTGTCAGTTTGGCTGTACGGAGAGCCAACTCCGCTCGTACCCCAGGGGCGCGATGCTCCTACCGGCTGCGCGACAGCGGAGGTCCGCACATGACGCTAGGGAGCATAATGGTGTAGACTTACGTTACAACACCAACGTAACGGTCCCTGTACGGTCCCTGCCGGGCGTTTTTCCCGAGACGGGAAGAAAGGGGTGGTGTTCCATGGACGTGCCACTGCTCGAGCGCGACGCTTTCTTGCACACGTTGGACGACCTGCTCTGCCAGGTCGTAGAAGGGCATGGGCGGATCGCCCTGGTCAGCGGCGAGGCCGGCATCGGCAAGACCTCTCTGGCAGAAGCGTTTCTCCAGCGCCAGCCAGCCGCGACACGGGTCCTGTGGGGTACCTGTGAGGCGCTGTTCACCCCTCGCCCGCTGGGACCACTCTATGACATTGCGTACCAGACCGATAGCAGCCTACTGCGAGCACTTCTGGAGCAGGCGGCGAACCGGGCCACGCTCTTTGCCGCGGTCCAGGAGGACTTCTCCCAGCCTGGCTCTCGACCCACCATCGTGGTCATTGAGGACATCCACTGGGCGGATGAGGCCACGCTGGACCTCATCAAGTTCCTTGCCCGACGGATCCACCGCACCCGAACGCTCTTGATCCTGACCTACCGCGATGATGAGCTCCGCAAGGACCATCCCTTGCGCTTGGTCCTGGGAGATCTCCCGGCTCGCGTCGTGACCCGGCTGCACCTACCGCCGCTCTCGGAGGAGGCGGTGGCAACTCTGGTCCAGCCGACGGGTCGATCTGCTGGAGAGCTGTATGCGGTTACCGGCGGGAACCCGTTTTTCCTCATCGAGACCTTGGCCAGCGACGTGCCAGGGGTAGCGGGCAGTGTGTCGGATGCGGTGCTGGCTCAGGTGGTGCGCCGCTCACCGTGGGCCCAGCGGCTCCTGGAGCTGGTGGCGGTGGTGCCCAGCCGCACCCCAGGGTGGGTGGTGGAGGTGATGCAGGCAGAGGAGAGCAGTGGGCGCACCCGAGACGCGGGCGATGTGGCGCTGGAGGAGTGCCTGGCGGCGGGTCTGTTGCGGCTGGAGGAGGGAGCAGTCCGGTATCGGCATGAGCTGGCGCGCCAGGCAGTGGAGGATGCGCTCATGCCCAGCGAGCGGAAGGCGCTGCATGCATGGGTGTTGCACGCGCTGGTGGACCGCGGCGAAGAACAGGCATCAGCCATATCGCTGGCACGACTGGTCCACCATGCCACCCAGGCGGAAGACGGAGTGCTCGTGCTGCGCTACGCTCCGCAGGCGGCCAAGCAAGCCGCCGCCCGGGGTGCTCACCACGCGGCGGCGGCACACTATCGATGTGCCCTACAGTATGCCGGCACGTGGCCGGCAGAGCAGCGTGCAGTCTTACTTGACGAGTTGGCGACTGAATGCTCGCTCTCCGGTCAGCTGGAAGAAGCACTCGAGACACGGACCAGTGCACTTTCCATCTGGCGCGGCATGGATAACCTGGAGAAAGTCGCCCGCGACCTGTGCCAGGTAGCGTGCACGTGTTCGTTTCTGGGTCGCAATGGGGAGGCTGACCGCTGCGCGCTGGAGGCGGTGGAGCTGTTGGAGCCCTTCCCCCCGAGCCAGGAGCTCGCCATGGCCTACGCGCATCTGGCGAGCTTTCGCATGCTGGAGAATGACAGCGCCAACACTGTGCTCTATGGCACACGCGCCATAGAGATGGCAGAGCTGCTAGATGATGCGGAGACCATCTGCTCCGCCCTCGACTATATCGGGACGGTTGAGCTGGCTGAGGGCAACGCGGAAGGATACGCTAAGCTGGAGCGCAGCCTGCAGCTTGCGCTCGCGCATGGCTACGAAGAGGATGCTGCATGTGCCTACGGCAATCTTGCCGACAGTGCGGTCAAAAGCCGTATGTACGACAAGGCCGCGAGGTACCTCCAGGAAGGCTTGATCTACTCAGGGTTCACGCATGAGTGTGGTGAGGTGTGGTAGTAGCGATCTCAAGATCGCGCCGAGCATCCTTGAGCACTGTATAGTGCAGGAGGCGCGCACCCGTCAACACCACTACGGCTGTAGCTGCTGCGCAGGCGATTCGCTGGTGGCTGCGCTCCAAGCGCGGGGGAAACGAGTGAGCGCGACGAAGAGAGAGCGCAGCGCCGCAAGCGCCAGTAGCACCGCGAGTAGCAGCCCGACCCAGATGACTCCCAGCGACCAGGGGGAGAACCCCATGGCATTGGTCCAGGGTAACGGGAAGAACGGGTCGTAGATCGACAGGCCATTATTATATTGTAAGGAGCTGAGAGCTCCTACGCTAGCGAAAAACAGCGTGGCCAGCATGAGCAGAGTGAGCAGTCCCCCAACCACGAGCGCCAGCCGCCACAGGTGTGCGCCCAGTTCAGTCCCGAGCACCGCCAGCGCCAGCATGCCCAGAGCCGCAAAAGGCCACAGACTGGCGAGCAGACCCAGAAAATCGGACGTGTATTGGGACGAGTATTGGGACGTGTCCTGGATCGGGAATACCGGCAGTGAAGGGTAACCGGCACTGCTGGGGGTGAAGAGGGAGAGGGTCTTCACCAGATAGATGCTGACGAAGATGAGGAGCAGATCAACGCCTGCGATCACGCCCAACCTCTTGTACCTGTGTGAGGCGATGGCCTGCGCGCCTTTAACGACGCTGAGAAACCCCACTCCCATGAGCGCCTCCAACTCTCCGACTTCGGTAACGATGAGAGTGTGGTATGCAGGAGCAGTATAAGCGACAGCCAACTCAAGTTCCAGACTTCCACTCAGCCAGATCACAGCAGCTACCGGTGCGGCAAACACGACGGCGGTGAGCAGCACGAACCACACACGGCGCGTCGTGACCGCCCACGCCAACGCAGCACAGATGACCAGCGCGGTGATAGCGACGCACACATAGGCGGTAATCCGCTCGTAGTACCATAGCGAGGAGCCAAGAACGTCGATATCTACTTTACCTGGATCGCTGGTTATGTCACCGATGGGGCCAAGAAACATCACGTTATTGCTGGGAAAGAGGCGCGCAACGCCTTCATTGATGATGACAATGCTCATTTGCGTGAAGAGGAGAAAAATGCCGCAGGCAGCCAGGAAGACCTGGGTGGCAGCGCGCGGAGTGGCGAAGGCGATTCGCCCCGGCTCGGTCCGGTAATTCGGGTCCAGGCGCGCGGCGATAACCCCGAAGAGAAGATCCAGGATGGTCAGCACCGTAACATGGTGCTCTTCGAGCACCGCCAGCATCTCCGCTTCATAGCGTCTCCGCCACGCGGTGGGGTAGAGCTTCACGAGCCAGATCGCCGCTTTCATACGAGCCTCTCTTCTCATCGTCAGGCCGGGAACAGGCGCTCCTGTCCCACCGATACGATCTGCTGCAGCGTTGCCATCTGCTCGCGCAAGGCGCCTACTCCCGCCGCCGTGATGCGGTAGGGGTGGCGGCGATCCTCGCTGGGCAACGGCTCGATCCAGCCTCGTCTCTCCAGGCGGGCCAGCGCTCCGTACAGCGTGCCCGGCTCCAGGCGGATGCCGCTAAACTCCCCGATATCCTGCATCATCGCGTAGCCGTGCTTGGGTCCGCTCATCAGGCTGGCCAGGATCAGCAGCGATGGATCAGAAAAGTGCCCCGGGTCCGATGCTCTGCTCCGCATACCTCCCTCCCTCCCTCCCCGGGGTGTCTCTCTATCGCGTGATTGTATATCGCAATACATACTATGTCTGAATGAATAGTGCCACGAGCAAGCGAGAATGTCAAAGGTTGCTCACCAACGGTCCACGGCTCAGTTCAACCGCTATGGTACATTGGCGCGAGGCAGCGGCCGACATGAAGAATGATGGTGCGCATGGAGACGCCGCTGGCGCGGCTCGGGCGCTGCTCGCTACACTAAAAACGCGGTGTGGAGCCTTCTCGCACAGTTTCAATGAGTGACAACATAGTAGATCCCGGAAGCGGCCATGACCGCAAAACCTACTAGTAGGATGCCGAGGAGGACCAGTCCCCACCGGGCTCGAGAGCGACGTGCCAACAATATGGCGCTCTACCTCCTTGGTGAGCCCAGAACTCACGCATGAGACTCAGATGAGCAATTGGGCCATAAATTTATTGTCCCAAGCGGCCTGTTTTCGTCTGCCTCGGACACTGCCTGTGGTCGTACTGTGGTAGATCAGATTGATGGCGATTTTTCTCAGCAAAGCGAGATTGTGACGAGCATGATGTTCTCGGACTCGGGACGTATCTTCCTGAAACGTGACATCTAATACCCAATGCAGACGGTTTTCAATGGCATAATCACAAATGACAAATTCTGTATGAGCCGGGTGAGGCCTCTCACACTGGTACCCGTGCGCCCCATGGAAAGAGGTGGGGTAGCATATGCTCCTGAGGAAAACGTAAGGGAGGGTTTTCCTCAGGAGGAGACCCATGAAGCCACAGCAATGGACCGTTCGACGCTCCAGCATCGAGACGAGCGACGCCCAGGTGCGCTGGGATCGAGCCTATCAGTCTCTGATCCACTGGAGTGCGGTAGCAAGAGGAGAACCATCCTTGAGTCCTTTCCCTCAGGAGGGCAGAGATGAAAGTCGCCGTGTATGTACGGGTGTCTACCCAACGTCAAGCGCTCAGCCAAACCATCGAACAACAACTTCAGCGCTTGTATGAACAGAGCCAGGCGCAGGGATGGCCGTGGCAAGAGGAGGGTATTTTTCGTGATGATGGGTATAGTGGGGCGAGCTTGCACCGCCCTGGCCTCGATCGGCTGCGGGAGCAGGTGAGATGCGCGGCTTTTGACCGGGTGGTCATGACCGCTCCAGACCGGCTCGCTCGCAACTATGTCCATCAAATGTTGCTCGTGGAGGAGTTCGAACAGGGGGGATGCCAGGTCGAGTTTGTGGACCGGCCCATGAGTCAGGATCCGCACGATCAACTCCTGCTGCAGATTCGTGGAGCGGTCGCAGAGTATGAACGGAGCTTAATCGCCGAGCGGATGCGACGGGGGCGGCTCCAGAAGTATCAAGCCGGAGGGTTGCTACCATGGACCCATCCACCCTACGGCTTCCGGGTGGATCCCACGCATCCTCGCGATCCCGACGGGGTCCGCCTGGAGCGTGTTGAGGTGACGGTGGTCGCAGACCTCTTTGCCCGCTATCTGGACGAGGGAGCCAGTCTGAAAGCGGTGACCAAACAGCTTAGTGCGCTGCAGATCCCCACGCCCAGTGGGCACGTGCGCTGGAATCAAGCCACCATCCGCGGCATCCTCACCAATCCGATCTACACCGGAACCATCTATCTCGGGCGCAGCCGTCCGACTCCAGCCCGCCAGCGCCACTCGCCATTGCTGCCGATTGGTCGAGATCGGGGCGGACACACCCACACTGCTCCGCAAGCATGGGTGGCGATTGGGCAGGTTCCACCGATCGTGAGTCAGGAGTCCTTTGACCGCGTCCAGGTCAAGCTGGCGCGCAACCAACAGTTTGCTCGTCGCAACAATTCAGCCCAGCCGTACCTCTTACGAGCCCTGGTCAGTTGTGGTCTGTGTCGTCTAGGGTGTGTGGGCCGCAGCAGCCGAGGAGGGTATGCCTACTATGTCTGTCATGGGAAAAGCCAGGCTATTATTTCCCGGCGCGATGAGAAGTGCCCGGCTCGCTATATCGCTGTTGAACAGCTCGATGAGCTGGTGTGGCAAGATGTCTGCAAAGTGCTGACCCATCCTGAGATGATTGCTGCTGCTCTGCAGCGGGCCCAAGGGGGGCAGTGGCTTCCCCAAGCGCTGCAGGCGAGGCGTGAGAATCTGCGCAAAGCCCGGGTGAGTCTAGAACAGCAGCGGGAACGACTGACCGATGCCTATCTCGCCAATGTGCTGCAACTGGAGGAGTATCAGCGGCGACGTCAGGAGCTAGACCGGCGCGTACAAGCGCTGGCTGAGCAAGTCCGCCAGTTGGAGGCCAGTGTAGGTCGGCACGATGAACTGGCCGCTATGGTCCAGTCTATCGAAGCATTTTGTCAGCGGGTGCAACAGGGCCTACTCGAGGCGACCTTTGAACAAAAACGGCTGGTAGTGGAGTTGCTGATTGATCGCGTCGTCGTTACCAACGGGGAGGTGGAAATCCGTTATGTGATCCCCACCTCCCCCAGTTCTGAGCAGGTGCGTTTTTGTCATTTGCGATTGGACTATTTCTATCGACCAGTGCTGGCGTATTGCTGCTATCTGCCGCTCGTCTTCGACGGACAAACTGGAAAGGAAAAAACGCTTTTCTGCCGTCACTCCTCCATCCGGTTTGACCATACGAATCGATTCCACCGCCAGGATGCTTTGTACTCCCGGCCATTCTTCAAGCACTTTTAGCTCGGTTGGTGCTGGATGCAAAAACACCCGTCGCCGGGTGAGACGACCATGACGTTCGTCAAAGGTATCCAGTACTGGCTTCAGTGAAGTCGGGCTGGCAAAGGCATGCTCCTCAAACCAGGTTTCCACCGCCTGCAGTGTTCGTTTCTGATTCCCTTTCACGGTGAGCACATAGTCAGCGTGCTGGTCGAGAATCGCCTGAGTAATCGCTTTCTGGCAGCCAGCCTGCGGCGTCGATAGTGACCAACCCTCCAGAGAGAGCCAAACCCGCGAGGAGAGCAGGAATGGCGGTGATCTCGTTGGATTTGCTGTCCACCGCTACTTGCCCTAACACGAGCCGTTGTTCACTAGCCCACGCACTCACCAAGTGCAATGGCGATTGTTCGCGCTTCCGATCAAAGGAATGCCGGACCGTCTTGCCATCAATAGCCACATGGCCGACTTGATCGGTTCCCAGCCCTTGCCCGATCCAGTGGCGAAAACACTGCTCAAACTGTTGAGGATCAATCAGCATGAACACCCGACGAAAGGTGTCATGGGAGGGAATGCCATGCTTCAACGTTAGAAAGCTTCTTAGCCACACTTCCTTACTCTGGGCATACAGTGCAATGTCTTCCCAGCTCTCAGCGCAAGCAATCACGCCACAAATGGCCATGATCAGAATCTCGATCAGGTTATGCTCTACTTTGTAATCGCATCTGGGGTCGTCTATCTCGGAAAAGGCCTCGATGAGTTGTTCGAGCAAGGTGGTCACCCCGATCATTTTGGAATGGTAACCGTACTCTAACTCCTCAACCTATTTCGAGCAATTTCTCATGCGTTAGCCCTGTAGATCTACTGCGTCGACCATGACCTGCAGGCCTGGGAGTATTCGTTGCGGGCAATTTGGGTACAGGTACGCCTCGATCAAGCTGACTGGACCCTGGCAGCTGACGACGCCACCGCCATTCTGAGTGTTCCGGATATACCCCCAAGTACTCGCCTTTCGGCACTGCTGGCTCTGGGTTTGGTACGGGCTCGGCGCGGCGATCCCGGAGGGGAAGCGGCCCTTGATGAGGCGCGCGACCTGGCGCGGGCCACCGGCCAAATGCAATATATCTCGCCGGTGGCGGCTGCACGGGCGGAGTGGCGCTGGCTGCTGGGAGGCCGCGAAGGCTGTGCGGCGGAGGCGGGGGCGGGTTTTGCGCCGGCGTTCGCGGCGAACTGCCCGTGGTACTGGGGTGAAGTGGCGATCTGGCTGTGGCGTGGCGGCGACCTGAACGAAGTGCCGGAGAGAACGCCTGCTCCCTTCGCCCTGCAGATAGAAGGTCACTGGCGTGGGGCAGCGGCTGCCTGGAAGCAGCTCGGCTGCCCCTATGAACAGGCGCTGGCGCTCTTGGACGGCGATGAGCCGGCGCAGCGACAGGCGCTCGCGATCTTCGAGCAGCTGGGAGCACGGCCGGCGGTGGAGCTGACCCGTCGGCAGCTGCGGCTCTCGGGTGCGCAAGGACTACCCCGTGGCCCACGTCCCGCGACCCAAGCCAACCCACGCGGGCTGACCCCGCGGCAGCTGGAGATCCTCTGCTTGTTGGCCGAAGGACTCCACAATCCGGAGATCGCTGACCGGCTCTCGACCACCCCCAAGACGGTGGAGCATCATGTCTCGGCGGTGCTGGCGAAACTCGGGGCACGCTCCCGGGCGGAGGCGGTCCGGATGGCCTATGAGCAGCGACTCATCCCCCCTCACGAGGCCGAGACATCGCCAGCACCCTTCAGCTAATCTGCGGGTAATGTGGGGGTAAGGAGTGCCTAATCTAGGGGAGCGCAGGAGCTAAGAAGGGGGTGTTCCCCGATGCGACCGGCCAGTGCGTCCAGGTACGCTGTGGGTGTTGCCTGGACGACTCATCACGAGGCGAGCTCACGAGCGTTTGAGAGCTCGCGTCTCACCCCAGGCAAGGAAGAAAGGGAGCAACCTCATGCCGCGCTATCTCGTAGAACGGACTTTCCCTGAAGGGCTCGCGATTCCGATTACCGAGGAGGGAGCCAGCGCCTGCCTGAACGTCGTGAGCACCAACGCCGACGACACCGTCACCTGGATCCACTCGTATGTGACCCTGGACAAGCAGAAGACCTACTGCATCTATGACGCACCCTCTCCGGAGGCGGTACGTCGCGCGGCCAGACGCAACAACCTACCGGTGGATCAGATCACCGAGGTGCGCGTCCTCGACCCCTACTTCTACCGGTAACCCATCCGAGGGGCACATGCCCCACACGACGGCGGTAGCCGGGCTGCACCCTCCCCTCGTGTGCCACGACCTGGGCGCCGCCGTTTCATGCTGTTTTCGTGCTGGCGTGCGGCTACGTGCGGGGATGCCGCACGCCACGATGAGCAAACAAACGATGAGCACATCGAGGAGCAGTAGCAGTGAATTGCGAAAGGACAGGGACAATGAAACAGCGGATCCTCGGGTCTCTCACGATACTCGCCGTCGCGGTTCTCACCGTGACGACCGCCTGTAGCGCGAGCAGCGGTGCAGGCCCAACGGGCGTGGGGCAGACCGGTGCCACGGCCACGGCGACTGCCGGAGGCGCGAGCGCCCACCACGGCACCGGCTTTGTCGTGAATACCCAGGCACCCTCCCCGCCAACGACGATATACTCCGGCAGCCTGCCCGCGAGCGTTGATCTCGACCAGTTCAACCCCCCGGTTGGCGATCAAGGCGCTGAAGGGACCTGCACCGCCTGGGCCACCGCCTACTACCTGCGCGGCTGGTACGCCAAGCGGGACGGGTACTACCCACCGAGTGGGTTCTCGCCCGATTTCACCTACGACCAGGCCCCAAAAGACCCCAACGGCGGTACGGACTTTCAGGACAACCTGAAAGTTCAGGTAACTGAAGGTCTCGACACCATGGGCGATTTCTTCCAACCGCCCACGACTCCTAATGTGCGGTACCCGCCGCCCGCGACTCCTACTGTGCTGTACCCGCCCGCGGACTCTGCCATCGCCCCGGTCGCGGACTCTGTCCTCACCAATGCTGCACGCTATAGGATCGCCGGCTACAAAGACTACCAAAATTTAGACGGCCAGTCGTTCGTCAACTATATCAAGCAGGTACTGGCGTCCCAGAATCCCCTCGCCATCGGCATCAAGGTCTCCACACAGTTCAATAACTTCAAAAATTTGCCCGCCAGCACTACGAGTGATCTGATTACCGGCACCTCTGGCAACCTGGGAGGGCACGCCGTCTTCGCGTATGGCTACGATCAGAAGGGGCTCCTGATCGAGAACCAGTGGGGAACGCAGTGGGGCTTCAACGGCTATGCGGAGTTGAGCTGGGGGTATGTGGAGTCATTAGGGCTCGAGGTGGCCACCATCACCGACCCGACGGAGACGGTGCCCGCCTTTCAGCAACTGCCGGGGACCGCGACCGCGATCAGCGTAGGCGCTGACGGTGCGGTCTGGGCGCTCGGTACCACGCCCGTCACCGGCGGCTACGATATCTACTACTGGAATGCCGTTACCTGGAGCTGGATGGCCATCCCGGGTGGGGCGGTCCGCATTGCCGTCGATCCAAGCGGCAACCCCTGGGTCGTCAACAATGCCGGGAATATCTTGCGATGGGATGGCTATACCTGGCACCAGCTTCCCGGAGCCGCGCGGGACCTGGCGATCGGCCAATATGGCACCGCATGGATGATCGCCGCGCCCCCCCCGACCAATCGGAACGGGTGTCCATCAGCTGGGTGTGGGGCGACAGCCGAGACAATCGCTGGCATTCCCAGCGCAGGGTGTCAACCTAACTACGTCGGCTGCGCCGACGGGAACATCTCGTTCTGGACAGGCAGCGCCTGGCAACAATTCCCTGGTGCAGGCAACCGCATTGCCGACTACGGCGATAGCACTCCCTGGGACATCAACTCGAACGGCGTTATCTCCTATTACACGCAAGGCAATATTGTGTCTACACCTGGCTGGGTGACGGTATCATCCCCCGGCTCTGCCAAGGCTATAGCGGTCGCAGGCGCGTTCTGCGATTCCCCCTGCGACGAAAACAACGCCGTGTGGGCGATCGGCTCGGACGGAAACCTGTTGAGATGGTACCAGACACCCGGCGCGTGGGATACCAACCTTGATTCTGCCAGCGCCGTCGCCGCCGCCCCCGGAGGCAGCGCGTGGGTCGTCAACTCGAACGGCACCATATTCGAGTTACCCGCCTGGGCCGATCTGGACCCGAGCTCTCCTGTAGAATAGGGGAGTGGATGTCCGCCCCAGCGCCAGCACCACTCGTGCACCTGTTTTGGCAGCGGAAGACGGCACGACGTGCCAGTGGCGCTGGGGGCCTGGGCGATCCCGTGACGCTGCGCTGCTGCCTATGCTGACCGTGGGCCTGAGGGGCTGGCAGTGACCTTCGAGAAGTACGACTTCCTGCAGGACTACTGGCTTCCCCACTCGTGCTGCCATTGCGCGTCCTCGGAACGACCGTACGAGGTGTAGGCAGGAGCCGCACTCATACCCATACATAAAGAGACGCTGGATATATGAGCCCGCTGTTTAGGAGGCAGTTGGTCTGCTCGGGTCGACTGTCCGCCAATATGTGCCGGCGTCCATAAACGTCGATGTCTCCCACCTTCTGTGGCCCTAGAATGGTCTCATCATCGACGGTGGTTCGCCTCTCTTGGCTGTCACAAATCGAAAATGGCCACCCTTCGCTTGACGGGTGACCATTAGAAACGCCCTTGAATTCAGACTTTGTGATGGAGCCGGCGGGGGGATTTGAACCCTCGACCTGCTGTTTACGAATCTTTTGGTAGATACTTTATCACTGTCCACTGGTATCCATGGATGTCGAATATTTCGGGGTTTCTCACTTCGCGGATTCGACAGTGATCTATGATTGTGTATGGTTATTTATCCTCTTGGCTGTCAGTTTGGCTGTCAAGAAAAGTCTGCAATGCGTTGCACGAACTACCCAGTGGTTAGCGACCCAAAACACGTCTGTACAGCTGGTCCTACATCCTGTCGCCTTCAGCGACAGTGAGCCTGCTGAGGCATGTGGTGGCAGCGTTGACTTCATGTTATCGGCTAAACCTATTATACAAATTTGGTCCAGCGCTTGCCGTATGCAGCCACCCCTTCCGTCCCAGGTCGCTGCTCTCTCCCGTCGGCCATAGCGCCAGATGCTGTGGTGCTTGGCTGTTGTGCCTCACCCCAGAGGACTTATGTTGGTTGTGCGATCGGTTGGGTCGGCACAGCCGTCCCGCCGAGCACCGCCAGGGCCAACCGTGCCGACCCGCTCCCCGCACGGTACCAGGCGATGCTGCCGCTATTGGTAGCGCCGAGCGCAGTCGGTAAACCCGCCCTTGCGCCACCCCTAGAGACCCTACTCCGGTCGAGTCTCCATGAACACGGTGCCGGCCAGCTCGAGCGCATGCGGGAGCATGAGCGGGCCGTCGATCTGCTCCGTCGGGGCGATCGCGTCCGGACCCAGCGCGCCCTGCGCCGTGGCACGATCCCACGCCCGCAGCTCGCGCTCGGCGGGATCCACCAGGTCGTGCATATGCGAGCGGCCCCGCTCTGATGCGTCGTAGAGGCGGATGGCGACCTCCCAGGTGCCGAGGCGGCACGCGTAGCCAGCGATACGCTCGACCACGCGCCAGCGCACACGCTGGTCCCCGACGCGGACCTGAGCGGCGCTCGCTTCGTCCAGCGCCTGCCGGACGAGGGCGAGGTCGCCACGGCCGAGCGCAATGCCCGCGACGATGCACAGCTCCTGGACCAGTGCTGCCATATCATCCTGCCGGCGCGAGAGCTGCGTCGCCCGTTCGAGGTATCCGAGCGCCTCGCTCCAGGCGCCCAACCGCCAGCCCGCGCGTCCCAGGTTGTACAGCCCCAGAGCAGTCCGATCATCACGCGCGTCGAATACCCGCTGACTCTCCAGCAGGATGTCCCATGCCTCCGCTGGGCGATCCAGCAGGATATAAGTCTCGCCTAGGTTTGCCAGGATCAAGCCGAGCGAGGGCTCCTGCTCAGCAAGGGAGCGACTGAGCGCCAGCGCCTCTTGCTCAATCGCCAGCGCCTCGTGATAGCGGCCTTGCAGGGACCTGAGCTCGCCCAGATTGATCAGGGCGATCATCTCGGCGGTCTTGGCCCTCGCCGTACGGTTGATCGTCAGGCTCTCGAGGAGCATCGCCTCGGCCCGGTCGAACTCGCCCAGCTGCGCCAGCGGATTGGCCAGATAGTGTAGTGCCTGCGCGACTTTGGCCGCATCGTCCTGCTCGCGGGCCAGCGTCAGCACGCGCTCGGCCGCCTCGGCGGCCTGTTGGAAACGGCCCAGCCGGTGATACATGACCACGAGCACCTTCCACGCGTCCACCTGCACCCCCAGCTCTTCGGGCGTACTCGGCGGCTCTGCCTGCCCCACCAGACGCTGCAGCCACTCGGCTCCTTCGGCGACCAGGCCGCGCGACTCCCAGAATGTCCTCAGGTGATAAGCCAGACGCATTCCGACCAGCAGTGCGCCGCTCCCCAGCAGCCAGTCGAGCACCACACGCAGGTTGTCGTGTTCTCGCAGGAGCCGATTCAATGTCGCCGTCTGTACATTCGCCGCCGTAGGGCTCAACTGCTCGGCCAATCCGACAATGTAGTCAGCCATCCGGCGGCGCGCTGCCTCCAGCTCACCTGCCTCGCGCAGCTTTTCCACCGCGAACGCACGCACGATCACCAAGAGGTCATACCGCGCCTCCTCCGGCTGATCAGCCTGCGGATCAGTACCGAACGCCAAACTGGCATTGACGAGCGACAGCAGACTTGCCGCCACCGGCTCTTCCTCCAGACCAGCGACCAACCGCACCCCGTCCACTGTCGCACCACCCGCGAACACGCCGAGTGCCCGGAAGACGCGCTGCTCATCCGGGGACAGCAGGCTGTAGCTCCAGGCAACGGTCGAGCGCATCGCCCGCTGGTGATCGGCCAGGTCACGTGGTCCGCCCACCAAGAGGTCCAGCGGTGCGGCTCCCTGGAGGCGCGTGGCGAGGTCCGCCAGTGCGAAGTGGCGCACCTGCGCCGCCGCCAGCTCAATGGCCAACGGCAGTCCGTCCAGCCGCGCGCAGATCGCCGCGACGAGTCGAGCGCGCTCGGGCGTGCGCAGCGCAAAGTCGGACCGGGCGGCGCGCGCCCGCTCGACGAACAAGGCTACTGCGCCGTAGCGCTCAAGGTCGGCGAGTGGTGGCAGGTCAGCTAGATTGGGCACCTGTAGCGGCGGCACGGCGAACTCATGCTCACCGCGGATGTTGAGCGGCGCACGGCTGGTGACGAGCGCCTTGGCGCGTGGGCTGGCGCCGAGTAGCGCGCCGACAAGCGGCGCGGCGGGCAGAACGTGCTCGAAGTTGTCGAGCAACAGTAAGATGGCCCTGCCGCCGATGATCGCGATCATAGCATCCAGCAGCGAAAGGTCGCCCGTCTCGCGCACACCCAGCGCCTGAGCGATCGCCTGCGGCACCTGGTCCACAGTGTGGACAGCCACCAGGTCCACGAGCGCCAGCGCGAAGCCGTACTGCTCGCGCAGCGTGGCGGCGACCTGCAGCGCCAGGCGGGTCTTGCCCACGCCGGCCGGGCCGGTCAGGGTGAGCAGGCGCACGCGCTCCTGGGCCAGCACGTAGAGGGCGTTGGCCTCATCATGTTCGCGGCCGAGCAGGAGCGTGAGGGGAGGCGCCAGACGATACGAGGCCATGGCAGATGGCGGTCGCTCTGGGAACATCGATGGGATGGCCAGAGGAGGCGGGGCGGGAGGACGCTCCGCAGCTGGAGTGGTGGGGGCAGTATCTACGGTGGTGGAGCGGAGGCGGCGCGCCGCCTGAGCGAGGATTGCCGCGTCGTCGGCCGTGAGCTCTAGGGCGGTGATAAGCAGCTGGACCGTGTCCTTGTGCGGCGCCACTACGAGCCCGCGCTCGAGCTGACTGATGGCGGACGGGCTGATCCCAGCGCGCTCGGCCAGCTCCTCCTGGGTCAGACCGCTCTGCCGTCGAAAGCGCCGTAACAGGTCGGCAAACTGGGAGGCGCCCTTCGCGGCCATGGTGACCTCCTGGCCTGCGTGGCCAAATCAGCTCCGGTGAACGTGCAACCATTCTACCACCCACTCCAACTCTTGCGACTCATCTTGCGAGCGATTCTGCGGATTCTCTCTGGTGCGCACTGCGCGGGCCGGGCACACTTGCTTCTAGACGCCGCGCCGGCTTTGGCGTCGGTGTAGCAGCCTGATTCTGGGGGAGATCCGATGATGTCACCACTCTCATCGCGCTCGTGGGAACAGCGCCCGTACTCCGTATTCCGCAGGTGGTGGTCCGCTCCGGTAGCCACCGCCCTCGTGGCCGCACTGGCCGTCCTGTCGTCATGTGCGGTTGGCGGAAGCACGACGACGAACACCGGCCAGACCAGCACACCAACCGCGACGGCCACCACCCTACCTACACCGACGCCTAAACCAAAACCTACCTCGGTCCCAACCACTAGCCTTGCCTACTGCCAGGGGCTGCTGAGCCTGGCCGAGGTCAACAGCACCATGAAGCCGGCGGCCCCCGCGACGAACATTATCTTCGAGAACGACACGTCTAATCATCTCAGCGCGTGCAGCTGGGCTCAGGGGCAAACCATAGCCGTGCTCGCCGTGTTCTTCCTTCCGTTCCCGGCCGGTACATCGCTCAAAACTGCCGCCCAGCAGCAGTTGGCGAAGGTCCATGTTCCGGTCGGCGGGAGCATTGGCACCACACCGGTGAGTGGGGTAGGAGACCAGGCACTATACGTTAGCGCCAATATCCCTACGCCAGCCGGCCTGAACTATATTGCCGAGGTAGTGGTGGCAGACGGTGGCATTCTCCTCGCGTGTGCTCAAACCGGAGTTGGGTCGGTTCCGGCGGCCGCACAGTCTGAGCTGACGCAGGCATGCAAGGTCGTGGTTGGCCGTTTGTAGGCGACCTGCTCACAGCAAGAGACCGTGAACCCGCGACCGCCAGCCAGAGAGTCCCCACCACCAGTCACAGCAGGCGAGCAGGGATCACGGTCGGTGAGTTCGGAGTAGATGGAAACCGCTCGACGGAGACTGCTCGCACACCTGCAGCGATGGTCAGGTTCGCGGGGCTATTGGGAAAGGGGATCGGCCATGAGACTCTTCAGCTCAGGCGAGCCGCGCACGGCCCACGAGGGGCGGTCCTTCGGCCGCGATTTCGCGCACCACGACCATAGCGGCTGGCGCAAGCTTGTGCTGGTGCGCCACGGCCAGATGGATTACAACGTCAAGCATCTGCTTCCCAGCCAGCTGCCGGGCATCCCGCTCAACGAGGAGGGCCAGCGCGAGGCCCGGGCGACGGCGGAGGCCCTCGCTGATCTGCCGCTCTCCGCCATCATCGCCTCGCCCCTGGAGCGCACGATGCAGACAGCGGACATCCTAGGCGCCGGGCGCGGCCTGCAGATTGGCCAGGACCGTGACCTGCTCGACACCAACTACGGCCCCTACAGCGGCAAGAACTGGGAGGAGTTGGACAGGCAGGGGGGCAAGTGGGCGCGCTACATGGCCGACCCCACCTACGCACCCAAGGGTGCGGAGAGCTTCGCCACCGTGCAACGGCGGGCGGTGCGGGCGGCCGAGCGCTGGCGTCATGCTGAGGGCGTGGGCGAGTGGGTGGCGCTGGTAACGCACGCCGACCTGGTCAAGATGATCGTGGCACATTATCTTGGCATTCCGCTCGGCAGCGTGCCGCTGATCAACATGGACAATGCCGCGGCCTCGCTTCTAGCGTTCCATCCCAACCCCAAGCAATCTCCAACGCTGCTGTGCTTCAACTGGACATCGCCCGCGCTCTGGCTTCTCGCCGCGCGGCAGGAGGCCTAAAGGCGATGGCGCAGCGACCACAGTTTTGTGCAATGCGCCACTTGTTTTGTGAGGAGCAACCTATATGCTGTGCCTGTACCTGTATGCGGCATGGTGAGCTCAGTTGCAGAGGTCGAGGTGGCGCGTCACCTCCAGACGGCGTCATCGAGAAGGAGTGGAGCAATGGGTACTTCACAGGCGAGGCAAGGCGCTCTGCGTCCCGGCACCGCTATACTCCTGATGGCAGCGCTGGCGGCACTTGCCGGCTGCGGAAGGCAAACCAACGCTACGATACAGCCTACTGCCACTGCCGTCGCCACCACAACTCCGACGCATGTTGCCGGAGCGGTGGTTACCGCCCGGATCCTGGCAATCAGCATGTTCTCGGCTACCTCAGGATGGGGCAGTATCGCATCCACATCGGACCCCAGCAGTTTTTCGGGCGTCGCGTATACTTTGGATGGTGGGCGCACCTGGTACAATGTGACCCCTGCTGGTCTTACTGGTCTTACGATGGAGTACCCGTCCAGCATAGTTTTCTATGCCAGGTCGGTCGCCGAAGCATGGACCTGGCTGGCGTCTTTTAACGGCACCTCTTCCACCCTGTGGCATACGACAGATGCTGGAGCCCACTGGTCATCCTCCACAGTGGCCACCTCAGAAGTGGGACAGCTCGACTTCAGCGATAGCCTGCATGGCTGGCTATGGGCTGATCCGTACGGAGCGGCTGCGGGCGAGTATTCGATGGATGTCTGGCGAACGACAGATGGGGGAGCTGTGTGGGCGCAAGTAAGCTCATTTCCCGTCGTGGCCGGCACCATGGGCATCTCGTTCGCCAACGCCACTACCGGGTTTGCGGGCGGTTGCCCCTTTGGCGGCCATCCTGCTAGTCCGATCGATCTGTGCGTGACCCATGATGGCGGCACCACCTGGTTGGCGCAGTCCTCACCCATTCCGCCTGGATTCGTGCCCGGTAGCCAAGCGGAATCGGTTGCCGAGCTGCCGGTCTTTATCAGTGCCACCACTGGGGTTCTCGAGATTATCTATTCGCCGAGCCCACCCTTGGGGACCCTCTACGTCTATCGCACGACGGATGCAGGAATGAGCTGGCACGAGGTCACGGACTTGGGCGACACCAGCGGGATCAATGTTTCCACCTACGGTTTTCCCAGCAGTGTGCTGCCAACTGGTGAGGTATTGGTTGCTCTCACGG
>JBKQTH010000475.1:0-21750 GCA_052143275.1 Ktedonobacterales bacterium
GACGACGGGGTGGGCATTCGCCAGGCGGACCAGCCCCACATCTGGGAGCGGTACTACCAGGCGGCGGGAGCGAATGTGCAGAGTGGCTCGCGGGTCGGCTTCGGCATCGGCCTCTACATTAGCAAGGCGATTATCGAGGGGCACTGTGGCCAGGTCGGCGTCGAGAGTGCGCCCGGCCAGGGCACGACCATGTGGTTTATGCTGCCGCTGGCCGCCTCATCGCTGGCCGCCTCATCGCTGGCCGCCTCATCGCTGGCCGCCTCATCGCTGGCCGCCTCATCGCTGGAGGATGAAGCCGATACCCCTGCACCTGGACCAGTGCCCAGCGACCAGAAGCGGGCACTGGGCACTGACGACACACATGACCCACTGGTGCCCCCAGAGCACCCGCTGTGGACGGTCTCTGAATAGAGCTTCACCGGCCGCCTGCACATCGAAGTTGCCGGCGACACGTTGCTGGCCGCCTCCGGCTCTGGGGACTGCGGACACCCACTATGCTGGCCGATTCCGCGCGCTGAAATCATACCGGGGTTGGCCACAGTATGATCACCGAGGATCCGGTGTGGGCGGATCTGGTCACTCATCCCCGTCAAGACACCGGCGGACAGACGTAGTACGTGTCCTGGGTTGCCGCGGGGATTTGCGCCAACATCGCCGCGGTTTGGCAGGCCGTTCCCGTCCACACGATCGCCGAAGGCGCGATGAGGAACGATCCATCGCTGGGGGCCAGTGACGCCGGCGACGCGCCCCCAACGCCCAAGTCAAAGGTGAGTGCGTACGTGCCCTGGCTCGTCAACCCGTTCATGGTGATGAGAAACGTGATCGACTTGTTTGGGGCGATCGTCAGCGGCAGGCTCAGTCCGGTTACCGGTGCGGAGGCGCCACTGCTGTCACTCGGCAGGGTCGCCGCGACATAATCGACTCCTCCGATCCCACCACCGCAGCCCCCGGTGGTCTGCTTGACTGCCGCGTCATAGGGACCATTCTGGCAGTTCTGCCAGACGGTGACCGGACCGCTGCTGGGAGTGAAGTTCGCGATGGCGACGCTGAAACTGGTAAGGGTCTGCGCTACGCTGGACTGATTGCAGACTTGGAGCAGGTAACCCGTTGACAGCGGTGGATTGACAGCTGGATCGGGCTGGAAATTGGTCACCGCGCTCGCCGCGATCTGGTATGGAGCGCTGGGTTCGTCGTTCGGTATCGCCTCGCCGGCGTAGTCGAGACCTGGAGGGATCAGAGGAGCCGTCACATTCAGATCACCCACGGCGATGTACTGGGGTTGGGCGGGCGCCAGAGCGTCGGGGACGGCGCATCCCGCAAATTCGACCGTGGCCGGGTCCGTCGTGGCGGTCGGCAACGGGATCGCCGTTGGTACCGTCGTCGCAGTGCTCGTCGCCGCGATGTGCCCGCCTGTGGCGTTGGCCGACGAACCACAGCCGCTGAGGACCATCCCCAGTGTGAGCGCTACTGCGCATATAAACCCAAAGTATCTGGCCGGCGCGTGCCTCATACTCTCTCCTCCATACCTGCTCTCAGCTAACAAACCACTAAGAGCGGGTCCTACCATAGCACTCTGGACGTTTGAATGCAATGATCGGCGCCGCAAAAGCTGCCCATTGTGAGCAACATCACACCGTGCGAGAAGGGGGTAATACTTCAGCTCTGCAGAATACGGACTTTTCTGCCCTTTTGTACCTATCTGTTCTCATTGACAACAGCGGCGGGACATGATACACTTGTTCTAGCAACTGGACAGTAAGCATGTCCTCCTGTGAAGATGATTGCACCGGGGAAGGATGATCCAGCATGCTGGTGCAGCGGGCCTATAAAACCGAACTGGACCTGAACGATCAGCAAGTCACCGCTTGCCGGCAGCATGCCGGAGCGGCTCGCTGGGCTTATAACTGGGGACTGCGGGTCAAGCAGGAACGCTACAAAGCGAGCAAGAGGAGTCCCACCGCCATCGAGCTGCACCGCGAGCTCAACGCTGTCAAGAAGACGGCGGTGCCCTGGATGTACACCGTTTCCAAATGTGCGCCGCAGGAAGCCCTGTGGAACCTAGATGCCGCCTTTACCAACTTCTTCCATCGATGCACCCTCAAGAAGCAAGGGAAGTGGAGAGGGAAGCTGGGGTATCCCCGCTTCAAGACCAAGAAGCAGGGGTTGGGCAGTTTCCAGCTGACTGGCCGGATCGTGGTGTCAGCTAAGGCGATCGTGCTGCCGCGCTTGGGGCGGCTGCGCCTCAAAGAGCGGGGGTACCTTCCGATCAGTGGGGTGCAGATCCTCTCGGCCACGGTGTGTGAGCAGGCAGGGCACTGGTACGTGAGCCTGCAGGTGGAGCAGGAGCAGGCGGTACCCCAGAACACCGGCCCGGTGGTGGGGATCGATCTGGGGATCAAGAGCCTGGCTACTCTCTCCGATGGAGAGGTCATTCCCAATCCCCGCCATTTGAAGCGGCGCTTGAAGAAACTCAAGCGCCTGCAGCGGGTGGTAAGCCGGAGGCAGAAGGGCGGAAAGAATCGCACGAAAGCCATCCGCAAGCTCGCCAAACAGCATCGTCAGATACGGAACCAGCGGCACAATACGCTGCATCAGGTCACCACCAGGCTGGCGAAAACCAAGTCCGTCCTGGTCATTGAAGATCTGAGCGTCAGCGGGATGCTGAAGAACCATCGTCTGGCGCAAGCCATTGGCGATGTGGGGTTCTATGAGTTCAAGCGGCAATTGCTCTATAAAGCCAGCTGGTATGGTTCCAGAGTGATCCTCGCGGATCGGTGGGAGCCCACCAGCAAGCGGTGTAGTGAGTGCGGCTGGCTAGACCCAGATCTCACCCTCTCGACCCGCACCTTTTACTGTGAGCAGTGCGGTCTGGTGCTGGATCGGGATCTGAACGCCGCGCTCAATTTAGTACAACTGGCAGGCTCGTTCCTCGGACAGTCAAAACGCTCGGTGCGAGCCGCCGGCTCTGGCGCGGCGCACAAGCCTCGCGTGAAACTGGCGGCGAGGAAGCAGGAACTAAACGCCAAGAGTGGCATGTCCACACTTGGGTAAGTTTTGGAGAACGGTGATGGACTATGACTGCGTGTCACGAGACCGAGAGTACGGGCAGCGCCTGGCTATCGTCTACCGGGAAAACGAGACGAAAGCCGCATGGTTGCTGCCATCAAAATACATCCAGAAGGAGTGATTGCTCAGAAAGTATGGTGCCCCGCCGGCGCCGGCGGGTATCGACGCTGCGCCGATTATGAGAACGGTACCTTGCGGAGAAAGGTACTCGTACTCCGCGACCTGCAAGTTACGAAACTCATATCCTACCCCATATGCAGCAACAAGCCGCTGACACGATGGATGAATATGATGTTGCGGAACTCGCGCCGATGCCCATGAATTAGGCTCCGGCGTGACTGCTCATTTCTGCTAGAGCTTCTGGGTGAGGGGACCCAACTGGTCCGCGGTCGGCTCCGCTCAGCAGAACCAGGGCTCGCTAAGATGGGGAACCGGGCGTCGCACCCTCCTGGCGCCTGCGCTCGCCTGGTCTCTTTGAGGTGGCAGGGACTCTCCCAGGTAGACCTCAGCCAGTGCGCATACCTCTTGAAACGTCAGGCGGTTTCCCCACTTGTCGCGGGCGGCTAATTCCACCAGAGCGGCGACCTCGCGGTGCAGCGAATCCATTCGCGGATCGGGGTGCCTCCAGTGATAGGTAAAGGCCTCGTCATCCAAGGCTCCCAACCAGGCCGGTGAGCCCGGCTCAAGGTACTGGTCACGTTCTTCAAGCAGCGCAGACCCGGGCGGAATGAGCAGGCGGATACTGTACTGTATAGGATCGATGTGTTCGACCAGGTCATTCGCTGCCACAAACGCCAGAACGTGCATATAATCACTGGGCGTTGTCCAGGGTGTGAAGGCAACCAGCGTCGGGCGCATGGGGATTCCGGCCTGGTCCAGTATTGACAGGGCCTCTACGACATCCGACTGGGTATGCCCTTTCTTCAGGTGAGAGAGCACAACTGGACTGAGCGACTCGACCGCCGAAACCACGAACGCGCAGCCCAAATCGGTCAGCTCCGGGAAGAGGTTACGGCGCTCCAGGATATGCTCAACTTTGATCGTAGCGTCAAAGCTGACCTCGGGAAACTCCTCATGGAGCCGGCGAACGATAGACATCGAGTGGCCAGGACCATTCAGGAAATCGGGGTCGCCAAAGGTGATATGCCGCACGCCGCCGTCCTGAACCTGCTTACGTATATCTTGCAGCACGACCTCGGCTGGTACGACAAAGAAACGCCCACCATAGACCGGCGTTATTGGACAGTGACGGCAGGTATGTAAACATCCTCTGCTTGCTTCAACATAGCCGGCCGGTATGACCCGGCCACCATGCACCAGGTGAGCGTAGCGCCTGCTTGGTGGTAACTGCTCTCGGGCCGGTGGCGTGAAGGAGAGTCGCTTTAGCACGGGAGCTGCCGGCGTGTCTATCGTACGCACACCCGGCACCGTGAGCCGCCGGCTGGTGCCGTCGCCAGCTTCAAGTGCCGTGGCCAGCGCCACCAGCGCCTCTTCGAACTCACCGCCAATGACCGAGTCGGCCTGCCGGCGCAGCAGGTAATCGCCATTCAGCGAAGCGTAGAGTCCATAGAAGCAGATATGCGCACCTGGATTTACCTCTCGTGCCCGCTCGGCAATGGCAACACCTAGCCGGAGCGCGGTGTGCATAGGCACCGAGATGGCTACCAGCCGAGCGGCACCGATAGAGGCGTCATCCAGCGGCTGTACCGACGAATCGACGGCGACGGGAGCAAATCCGGCCTGCTGGAGCGCCGCCAGTGGCGAGGCCAGGTTCAGCGGCTGGTGACCCAGTTCATAGCATGAGATCAAAAGAATAGCGCCATTGGTCCTCATTTCTTGCGCGCCGGTGCCCCACCACCCTTTGCTCCAGGGGTCGCGCCACCTTTGCTACCCTGCCCTTCGGGGACCCATCCTTCGGGCATACGGGCGTTCTCCCCAAAGAGAAATTCCTCCATCTGCTGCCGAAGGACCTGGCGCGCATCGGGATCGGCCAGATTCAGCCCGTAGTGATTGATCAACAGGCGTGACTGGTCCTGCCACATATCCCACGCCTGTGCGGAGATGTGTTCGTATATGCGTTGCCCCAGCTCGCCTGGAATCGGAGGCTTCTCTAGTCCCGGCAACTCACGGCCAAGCTTTTCGCACTGCACCATTCTTGGCATCGTCAATACTCCTGACCGCTCGCCATATCACGCTACAATATCACAATAGACTCATGGCGACTATATAGAGACATTAGAGACATTATAGCAAAGCGCAACGCACGAAAGCGGCACTTCACGTGAGAGTGGTGAGGCCATACGAAGAACTGAATATTGTTTATTTTGGCATGATGGGTCTTTTCTCATGCCGGCCTCTGGAGACCTTACTGGAATGCGGCCATACGGTCAGCGCTATCGTCTTGCCGGCGCTGGATACGCCTCACATTCCTCGTATACCTACAGGCGGCCCCCTGCATGCCGCTCGATCTCCTGCGGTCTCGACCAAACGCAATCGCCTGCTTCCGCAGCTGTCGCCGCCCGCTACCGGAAACCTTCGGCAGATAGCTCGAGACCAGGGGATACCCATTCTGGAGGCCGGTAGCCTCCATAGTACTGAAATACGAGCGGAAATTGCCGCTTGCCGGCCCGATGCCATCTGCGTTGCCTGCTTCTCACAGCGTATTCCCGCTCAGCTGCTTCGGATACCTCGTCTCGGTAGCGTTAATATTCATCCGTCACTTTTACCCGATAACCGAGGGCCTGACCCGCTGTTCTGGACATTCAGACGTGGGGATCTCATGACCGGCGTCACCGTCCATTTGATGGATGAGCGGTTTGACAGTGGCCCTCTGTTGGCGCAAGAGCCGGTGGCAGTCCCGGATGGCATAAGCGAGCGAGCCTTAGAGAAGCTGCTTGCCTCTCACGGCGGAGACTTGCTAGCTCAGGCGCTGACCCAACTAGCTGCTGGCAGCATAGATCCAATCGCTCAGGACGACACGCAAGCTACTTATTTTCCAGTGCCGGGGTCCCAGGACTGGATTATCACACCCGATCGTTCCGCACACTGGGCCTACAATTTCGCTTCGGGTCTTTGGGGCCGTTCGGTACCGATTCTTATCCAGGTGCAAGATCAGACATTCCAGCTACAGCAGCCGTTGGAATTCGAGGAACAGGGGGTTCTGCCACAGGCCTGGCTCTTCGATGGGACGACGCTGGAGTTGTCCTGTACGCCGGGCGTGTTTCGCGCACGCGCAGTTACCCGGTCGAGCGCGGAGTAGTTGCTGTCCAGTAGCCAAACGGAGCTTAACGGCTTAACGGGTCACCGCCGGTCTAGCGGTCGGAGACGGTGTGCTGGCCGGCTTGGCCACCAGACTGCGTACCCCTACTGGGCGTGGCAGAGTCTGCAGAGCCACATAGCAGAGCGCGCTAAAAATCAGCGAAACCAAACCGGCGTGAAGCATCTGGCTGGCTTCAGCTACCCTGGTAAAGACTACCAGAGCCCCGGCAAGCGCCTGCGCCGCTACCGCTACCAAGACAACGACGCTACCACGGTAGAGATCGGGACGCATCAAGCGAATGCGTCTTGCCCAGAAGAAAAGTGCCAGGGAGCCGGCAATCAGGAATACTGCCGCGAAGCGGTGGCTGAATGCTATACCTGCCGCTCCAGTGAAGCCCGGAAACACCTGGCCGTTACACAGCGGCCAGGTCGAACAGCCTAGCTCCACGCCGCGCAGCCGCATATAAGCGCCGAGGTAGCCGACGACATACGTATAGAGTACCAGCGTGAAAGTCAGCACACGAAACCCTGTGGGCACCGGTCGGTCACGCAGCCGATCCCATCCGTCCAGTTCCAATATGATCAAAGTTGCCAGTAGAATGCTGATGACCAGTATAGTAGAGGAGCCAAAGTGTAGCGCCAACAAAAGTGCCGATTGGGGTAGCAACACCAGTGCGGCCCCCAGACCAGCCTCCATAGCCAGTGCAGGGACCATCACAAAGGCAAGTATCAGGAGTTCGCGCCGCGAGCGCCAGAGCCATAGTATCCCGATCGCCAGCGCGCAGACAAGAACCGACACCAGTGCCACCACTACCCGGTGGCTGAACTCGATTGCGGTCGATATGGCGAACTGCGGAATAAATCTCCCCTGGCACAGCGGCCAGGACGCTCCGCAGCCGTGGCCCGATCCCGAATCGGTAACCAGTGTACCCATGAAATAAACCAGGAAGATGCCAATTGACGTTGAGATCGCTAGGAGGCGCACCCGGCTCGGAGTAATATTGTCATTCAGCAGACGGCGGATATCTTGTGTCGTCACCGGCCATTTAGGAGTGCCGGATGTGTTAGATGGCGCTTGCATACAACTTCCTACCTGCTTAGAGGAGTCTGCTCACCACACCAGAAGTGCTGGAAGAAAGACCTGCTTTACGGGCTATTGTAACAGAAATTCCTGTCCTGCGGCATGTTTGGTGCGTATGCACGATGTTTGGGTTCTTGCGGAGCATTTGAAGGAGTTATGCGCTGTTGAGCTACAATTAACAGGTAAGAAGAGTATGTGTACTGTGGCAGGGTGAACGGGCGGTGGTCGCCTTACAAACTGGGGAGCCAAACGCAATGCGAATCTCAAACCAAACGCAACAAATCGTGCAACGGCGGTTGCGGCAGACGGCTACTATCGGGGCAGCCGTGACCGGCAGCGCGCTCTTGGGGACGCTAGGCCTATCTTACTATGTCGCGCATTTGCTAACGGCGCCACGTCGCAAGAGAGGCCCAACGGATGACTTTGTCATGACTCCATTTGAGACCGGCGCCGATTTCGAAGAGATCAGCTTCCCTTCCCTGACCGGCGAGTACCGGCTCTCCGGTTGGTGGCTTACTCGTCCCGAGACCGATCAGGTAGTGATTGGCTGCCATGGATATCGCGGCAGCAAATCTGAACTGATTGGTATCGCCACCATCTTCTGGAGAGCTGGGTTTAACGTCATGCTGTTTGACTTTCATGGGCACGGCGCCGCGGTGGGCTCAAATGTGACTCTTGGCTATCGCGAGGTGCAGGATTTGTGCGCGGCAATCGACTATGCGGAGGAGTGTATTCCGTCTGCGCGCATAGGTATATTTGGGTTCTCAATGGGTGCCTCCGTGGCTATCATGGGTAGCATAAAGCGCCAGGAAGTCCGGTGCGTGCTAGCAGATAGTCCTTTTGCTCGGCATCGTGATGTAGTGGCTCACAATGTGTCGCGGGTCACTCATCTCTCCGGCAAAACTATTGCTCTGTTGGCCGATCAATTTCTCCCTCACCTAGGCGGCTACCGCAGTCGAGATGTTGAGCCCGTCCGTGATGTCGCGCTCCTGGCACCGCGTCCGCTCTTCGTGATTCATGGAACCGCGGACTCTACCATACCCGTCGAACAGGCTGTCCAGATCTACCGCATGGCACGACAGCCAAAGGAACTCTGGCTGGCTGAAGGTGCCCCACACTGTGGTGCCTACTTCCAGGATCGTTCTCTCTACTGCGAGCGCGCTGTCAGTTTCTTTGCGCGCTATCTGAGTGCCGGTGAAAGCGAGGATAGCGGCGGCATTCAACCGCTGCGCGACCAGGAGCCGGCATGATACCTATTTGCACTATTTTTTTTGCGCCTGTTAGGAAATCGCTTTCTTTAGCGTAGTAACAGCATGGGAGGGTTTGGTGTGCGACACACGGTCTCGCTCTCTCGTTTGCGGTTGTTGGCAATGACCCTTCTCTGGCTTTGCTCACTCGCGATTGGTGCCTGTGGCAGTTCCAACGGCTACCAGTCCAGTAACGAAGTGGATATGGGAGCGGCCAAGTTTATGGAGAGTTCAATCATTATCCAGGCCGGCCAATCAGTCCAGTTTGTTGATCCAGAGAAAAGTGGTGGGGTACATGTCCTATGCATAGGAGAGAATTCTCTGTGCGTTCCGCAGGCCGGAGCCCCGCCGCAGCTAAATGTGTCGTATGGAATCCAGGTCATGCCTGGTGACCCACCAATCGATGTAACCTTTTCTACCAAGGGAACGTATGTAGTTGTCTGCATTATCCATCCTGGCATGGCTGTAACCATCGATGTGAAGTAGGCGATGGGTCCAGAGGAGCGGCGCCAGGCACGATCCATGCTACAAGGCCGTTGATAGTGCGCGGTTCTGCAAATGAGCCGGCTTCCGACGCGATTGGTGCGCCTGGCGGTACGCGAGTGGCACGCATTTCACACCTATTTGCAGGTGTGATGAGAGACTTGTTCAATTTTCGGGCAACACACAAAGGTTGAGGTGACAGAGCGATGACCTCCGTCCTGGACGTCCGACTGGTGCGCGCACTCGAGTTGTTAGGCAACAAGCTCGATCCAGAGATCGAGCAGACTTTTCCTACCCTCGAAGAGCGGATACTGGCGCAGGCGCTTGAGAATGTCGAACAGGCTGAGCGGAAACTGCGCGAGATTCAGGAACTCGTTGGCGACGTCCCAGTCGCCTCAGCGTATGCAGAATCGAAGGCATACTAGCCGTTTGGTATACGGCTTGGTACAACAATCGCGCTCTGTCTGTTGAGCCTATGTGCGGCAGCGATAGCCCGCTACCCCGTGCTAGTCTGGTTCTCGATCCGAGCCACAATGGTTGGCATGGCGCGTCTCAGAATGTCTGCCTCATTGGCATACGCGAGGTGCTCAGCGGCAGCATCGAGAGCGAACCACTGGGCGTCGTCATACTCGTGGTCGTGTAAGGAAGTATCGCCTCCGATGGCTTCCATTAAATAGTAGAGGACTTCCTTGCTATAGCGTCTGCCCTGGCGGGAGAAGCCATAGCGAATGCTGCCAAGTTGGCCAACGATGCGAGTCTGCACGCCAGTTTCTTCGCTAACCTCGCGAAGGGCCACCTGTTCATTGGTTTCGCCCCGTTCGGGCGTGCCTTTGGGGAGCACCCAGAAATCATCAGCCGCCCGTCCTACGAGAATAACCTGTGGACCTGACAGGGAGGCTTCGGCTGCCTGGGGACCGGAGGCCGGTAGCAGCATCGCCTGCGGCGCACGGGGTGTATTCTCCGGGCGGGAATAGCGAAACACTACTCCGCCGGCGGAGAATGCGTGAACAACTGGTAATCTTGGCATCGGAGTGAGACAGTGAGCAGACAAAGGACCACGAACTTATACCGCGACGACGTGCCCTTTATCGCGATTTCCACGTAGTATCTTCAAGAGATACTGCTCAGAATTCAGGTAATAGGGGTTGCGCTTGATGAACTTGCCCACGACTGCAATTGGATGGAGCTTTAACATCTCTACTACCAGAACGCCGGGCAATTTAGAGTAGTCATAGTGCATAAGCGCGATTATCGGAGCGTTCTGGAAAGTAAAGACTGCGTCCGAGGCAGCTTCATACTTTAGGACCTGCTCAGGTGTTGCGATATCGGTGGTCAGCCAAGTCATATCCATTGAGATACGAACGGCTTTCCAGCCTTCACGCAATGCCTGGGCAATGAATGTTTGGTGAGTAGAAAGTAAGTGATACGGGTCAAATCGTTTGTTAACCAGTAAAGAGTCGCGATCGGAGATGAAGACAAGCTGTCCAGCTTCTTGCGCCGCAGCGCAATCTATATTGGTCTTTGCCAGAGCTTGTTCCACTTCCTGGATCGATGAGGGAGATCCAGCAAAGAGGCACTTTTCCGAAGAGGATAAGCCCACTTCGATCAGGCGTGCCGTTACACCAGAAATCTCACTCACCTTATTGTAGAGTTGCAGTATGTGCGAACCTGGTGGAATCCGCTCTGATTTCCCCTCGACGCTCAAATCCATTCTTGTACCTCCGCTCCGTGAGAGCCAGGGGTTGACGACGCCGCGCCCCTCGCCTGATACGGGCCTGAACGGTGAAGCCACTCCTCAGCACCCAATGCACTCGCCTTTACCATTGATACCATGCGCGATAGCAGTCATAGTAGCCATAGTAGTTAAAGCAGTCTCTAGAGCAGCGACAGGCAATATTAGCGGCTTGCCTGCTGAATGTTGGTCTGCCTGACGGTGTCTTGGGTGAGTATAAACAAGACGCAGTACTGTGTCAAGTTAAGAAATCGCTTGCCGCCTGCCGTGATACCAAAAACTGCCGGTTCATGCGTATTATACAAACTGGATCCCTATCTTAGGCTAGAGGTGAGAGACTGCAGTTCTCCGACATTGTCGATCCCGCCTACCAGGAGGAGTAGATGCGCATAGAACAACTGACCGTCGAGAATAGGCGGATGCAAGGAGCGGAGCGCCGCAAGTGGTATCGCAGATACTCTCCCCGCCACCTACAGGCGATGTCGGGATTACTGACTCGAACTCTGGCCCGTTGCCAGGCAGGCACCACAAAGCGGGCTATCGTACTTGGCGCAGGCGCCTGCACCGAATTACCGCTCGAGCATCTTGTTCGTTTTTGCGAGTCGGTGGTGCTGGTCGACGTTGACGAGGCAGGTATGTGGCGTGGATGCCAAGAGTTGCCCGCTCCGCTCCACCAGCGCATCACGCTTATTGGTGCCGATATCACTGGGGGTGTCAGCGAGGCAGTGGCCAGCGAATTGCGCAGTCAGCCATGGGACGACCTGATTGAGCTTGCCGGTCCAGCGGGTCTGGCACCTCTCGATGCCGCAGCCGGCTGCCTGGAGCGATGTGCCGTCTCGAATCCACCGGTTATACCTCCCCTTGAGGGAGGTCAGGGCTTTGCTATTGTCATAAGTAGCCTGGTACTGACGCAGCTGTTTAGCTTGCCGTTGCTTGATGTGCTAGATACATTGGCATTTCACGCCCCCGGAATGGCGGCTCTGCGTGAGGCGCATCCTCGTTATCGTCAAGCTGCGAGAAACTTCAAGCGGCGCGTCGCGCTGGCGCATATAACATTGCTGGACAGACTGCTTGCTCCGAGCGGGGTGGGACTCTTCACGAGCGACGTTACCGGCTATCTTCTCTCTCCCCTGAGCGGGCCACACACACCATCGGCGGCTGGTAAGAGTGACTCATTGCCGGTCTTGCCGGCTGACGTGTTGGCCATCCCAGAGGACTTGGAGCAGCGCTTTAGGGTTCAAGGATCCCCAGAGCACTGGCAGTGGCTGGTATCTGTTCCCGACGCGACCCATCCGGGACGGTCATATGATGTTTGTGGAGTAGTCTTTGGTCGCCTCTAGAGAAGCGTCACAGTGCAACCGGGACTTCTGTGGACTTCATGCGGCCTTGCTAGCCCTAATGGCGGCCTTGATTGCCGGACGGTATGCTCTCTGTTATACTGCGGCACGCTCCAACCTGCTCATTGGGGACGGAGACGGCAGCCCTTGGGACTGTTCACCTGCTCAACGACCGACGAAAGGGGAGTGAGCGTACCGCACCAACCGGTACAGCTCTAGCGTGTACGCTTTATGGAAGCCAGATTTATCGAGGACCGACTCCTCTGGAATCGCTTCGTCGCCAGCACGGTCACTGGACATCTTTGTCAAACCTACGAGTGGCCCGAAAACTCCGGCGAGATTGCCAGCGCAGGTTCACTCCGCATCGGCGTGTTGGAAAATGGTGAGTTGGTGGCGGCTATGCTGCTGGTACGCAGCCAGGCGGCTGGCGTTCCTCTTCCCTTCTTCTACGCTCCACGCGGCCCAGTCTCGGCCGATCCCCATTCGCCCGCTCTCCCCTATCTCATTGCGTTTGCCAGGCGAGAGGCGCATGCTCGGGGAGGCTTTCTCATTCGGGTCGAGCCGAACGTGCTTCAGGAGGATGTCGCCTGGGCAGAGACATTGAGAAAGCTTGGATTTCGCTCCACTTCACATACCATCTACCTGCGCGGCGCCTGGGTGACCGATCTACAACCCTCTGAAGACGACATTCTCGCTAACATGATGAGTACCTGGCGGCAGAACATCAGAGCAGGCCGGCGAAAAGGCGTCACAGTGCGGCTAGGCTCCAGTGGAGCTGACCTTGACGCCTTTTATAACCTTCTCAAGGAAACTGGTGAGCGTGACCGTTTCCATGTCTATCCCAAAGACTTATTTCGCGACATGTTGGAGCACTACTCTACTCAAGCGGCCAAAGAGTATGGGACTGCGGAGATGGTCTTGTTGATCGCGGAACAAGAAGGTGGAATTCCTATTGCTGCCGCTACTGTGGCAGTCCTGGGCAAGTGGTCCTGGAATCTGCATAGCGGCTCATCGGGCCTGACTGAGCATCGCAAGCTACGTCCTAATTATTTGCTACAGTGGGAGTGTATGCGCTGGGCTAAGGCGCATGGCGCAGAGTATTATGACTGGCGAACGATACCAGATGTGCTCAAGCCAGGCGAGGAACTCTATGGGGTATATGAATTTAAGCGAGGATTCGGCGGGTTCGAGAGACGGGTGCTGCCTACACAGGATCTGGTGCTTCGCCCGTTAGTTTACTGGCCCTATAATGTAGCGGTGACGCTGCGACGCAAACAGCAAAAGTGGCAACGCACCCGGTTTGAACTACGGCGCAAACGGGATGGACAGGAAGCGAGCCCTATTAGCGGCGCTTAGGCTCATGAACTGGCGTAACGCGTAAGAGGTGACAAGAGACAATGGAAGAGAGCCATGCAGGTAGAGGTTATCACCAATCGCGATCAATGGAACGCATTTGTCGAAGCAGATCCTACCGGGAATGTTACTCAGACGTATGAATGGGGAGAACTTCGCGACAGAGCGAGGGGTGACGCCATTCGGTTGGGTGTACTCCAAGATGGAGTACTTCAGGCAACGATGCTAGTCCTAGTCGGAGAGGCGCCGTTGCTGCGCCGCCCCTACCTGTACGTGCCTCGTGGCCCAGTGATCGCTGATCCTGCCTCACCGGCACTCGCGGCACTGTGCGCGGCTGCCGCGGACGAAGCTCGCAGACGCGGCGCCTTTATGCTCAAAGTAGAGCCCAACGTACCTGATGGCGATATTCATTGGCTGAGTGAGCTGCATGAACTGGGTTTCCATAAAAACCCGTTCGCCACCCACCCGCGACGCTCCTGGGTCCTGGACATCCGCCCGAGTGAAGAGGAATTACTTTCAGCCATGAAGGAAAAATGGCGTTACAACATAGGGTTGGCTTCCCGCAAGAAGGTACGAGTTCGTGAGGCTATGCAGCCGGAGGATGTGGTCGTATTCTACCGTCTCTATGAGGAGACGGCCAAGCGAGATGGCTTCTTCATCCATCCACTGGAGCACTACGCCGCCATTCTGCGCCTATATGGCGAGCGGGACGCGGCGATTCTGTTTCTGGCGGAATACCAGGATCGACCGATAGCTGGTCTAATTGCTTTACGCTGTGGCCCGGTCACAACGTACATGTTTGGGGCATCATCCAACGTCGAGCGTAACCGCATGCCCAACCACCTCCTGCAGTGGAGTGCCATCCGCTGGGCTAAAGCGCATGGTTGTTCGCTCTACGACTTCCGGGCTATCGCTGAAGTGCTAGAGCCGCAAGAAGACCTCTATAGCCTCTTTACTTACAAACAGGGGTTCGGAGGCTATTCGACGCTTGCGCTCGAGACCCATGATCTTCCTTACAACGCGCCACTTTACTTTTTATACCGCCAAACGCTGGCGCTGAAACGCGCCCGCGACCGGCGTCTACATGAGCGCGAGTTACGAAGCCGCGCCACCCGGAGCAACGTATCGCAGGTCGCGCCGGCGGAGTCTGCCGGCAAAGTTAAAGGGATGACAGAGGGGTGACACAAGGATGAGATTCGGCGTGACCCATGACCCAAAGGGCTACTCTGTGCTGCAGATGTGACCGGCCTGAGGTCGTGTACGGTTGTAGATCTAGGGAGGTGATGAGAGTCATTCATGAGTATGATGGTTGGAGAAACTGTGGACTGTGAGCAAGTCAGTGCGAGGTGGTATATTTCCTGCTAACCACTTGCGCAAAGTCACCACGTATGCCGCCACGAGCACGCAGTTGCCTTGCGGGAACGTAACCGGTGGTGCCCTTCATCGTTCTCTCGCCGTCTCCGGTGGCGCTACGGTCTCGGCATCGAGCCACAAGCTAAAGGTAAATCCGTGACGAAGCACATACTGGTTCTTGATGACCGGCAAAACTTCCTTACTCTGATGCGTATGCTCCTGGAAGACGAAAACTATCGGGTCTCGGTTCTCCAGCAGGGAGAAGGCGCTGTCGAGAGTATCCGCGACGTTATGCCGGACCTAATAATACTTGATCTCAAGCTTCCCGATGCCTCGGGCACCGATATACTCATGGGCCTGCGCGCCGAGACCAGCACAGCAGAGATTCCTGTGATAGTCTACTCGGCGGCGGTACTGGAGACCGAAGCGCTATCGAACCTGATCACTGGCAACCCAACTCGCTATGCCAATGTGTCGGTGTTGCAAAAGCCGTTTGATCTGGATACACTTCTAGAGCGTATCCAACAAGTACTGGGTGCGGCGCAGTCCTCTTGAAGTAAAAGAGCGAAGAAAGGCCAGTGAGACAGTAAGACAGGGGTAGGGCAGTGGCAAAGAACAGCAGGGGTACATCAGGCTCCGGATTCCTTTGGGGATTGATCTTCGGATTGATTATCGGTGCGGTGCTGGCGGTTCTCTTCGCCCCACAGACTGGTGAAGAGACTCGGGAGCAACTCAGCGAGCAGAGCATTGAGTTGCGTCGCCGCGGTGTCGAAGGTTATCAACAGTTATCAGCTCAGCTCCGTGAGCGGTACAGTGATGCGTTAGAACAGGGACGCGAGGCCTACGGTCGCACCAAAGACGAGGTGCTCAGCAATTACAGCAAGGGCAAGAGCGCGCAGTAGTCGGTTGCCGAGCGCCTACCGAGTTCCTACAGGTCTTTTAGGCTTTTCTCGACTCGCGAGTTCCCGTGCAAGGCTTGCGGCCAATCCGGCCACAATGATGCCGACAAAGACGATTGCTACAATCGTATTGGCCGTGTGAAATTTATGAATCAGCAGGTCACCTAGAATAAATGCGGCCACAACTGTGAAGAGGATGATGGGATCGCCGACGAAGAAGTTGTAGGTAGCTATTATCGTGCCGCTGATACGCATCCAGAACTCGCTCATCCAATTACCTCCTGCTCGTGGCGATGTGTGGCGGTGGCTGCTCGCTCCGACGGTGTGGACGGCCTCAGCCAGAGCACTAGAATACCGCTAACGGCGAGATAAAAGAGCACTAGTATCGGCAGGAAAATGTCTTCGTGCCACCAGATTATGCCGATGCCTTCACCACCCCAGAATGTGCCAAAGCTAGTCAGCATGATACCGACAACAAACTTAAGAGCATTCTCCGGCACGCGCTGAAGTGGCGCCCGAACCAGAGCTCCCAGTGTCACTACAAGCAGCAACGCCCCTACAGCACCGATCGCAGCCACAAGAATGCCTTTACCCTGAGCGTTCTGGGCGGCTGGCGAGCCGAAGGTAATGACTATAAAGGCTACCTCGAGCCCCTCAAGTAGAACGCTCTTGAACGAGGTTGCTACGCCAAATGGATCGATCCGCGTGCTCGGACGTTCGCCGCGTTCCCGCATCTCGGAAAGTTGCCGTTCGTAGATCGCCTCTTCATCATGCAATGCCTTTCGTCCAGCGTAGCGTAGAATTGCTTTTTTAAGCCACTTAAGGCCAAACAGCACAAGTAGCAGGCCTACAGCCAGCCGCAATGCATTGATTGGCACCAGAGCCACCAATGCTGTCCCAAAGATTCCAACGAGGAAAGCCAATACACCAACTGCGGCCAATGTGCCGACGAATGAGCTACGCCAGTTGATGGTAACTCCAACGACCAGTACTATTGTAAAGGCCTCGACAAACTCGACGGTGGAGGCCAGAAACGCCGCTACCAGGACGGCCCAGAGTGCTCCAGTCATACTTATGCTCCGCCACTAGTCCGACCTCACCAGAAAACCAGTAATTGTGACAGGGGTGCCATTGCGTTGTATACGTCTCCCGGTTGCGGCACTCTCGCATGGAAGTGTACAATACCGTAGCCCACGCAAGATGATTGTATTCCAAGATGATTGTATTCACAGTAGTTGACCTATGTCTTCGAGGTAGCGAGGAGCCATAACGACGTGTCTCAGTTCTCTGATTATATGACGCGTGATCTCGATGCCGGATTGCGTCTGGTGGATGGAGGTGTTAGCGCGGCACTGGGATTTCTATCAGGGAGCATTTCGTGCGGAATCAAGACCGATGCCGGTGCACCTGACCTGGCTCTGCTGGTTTCCACAACCCCCTGCACTGCTGCTGCTACCTTTACGACCAGTACGACCGCCGCCCACACCGTGCGCGTCTGCAAAGAGCATCTGGTCGCTACTGGCTATCGTGCGCAGGCTGTCGTCGTTAATAGCGGTAACGCGAATTGCTCCAATGGTGAGCGCGGCTATCGTGACGCGACGCGCATGGCGGAACTGGCGGCTGGCAAGTTGGCTATCAGTGACCCGAACCTGGTAATGGTCTCCTCCACCGGTATTATTGGCCGGCCGTTGCCCATGGACCGCGTTGAAGTCGGCATTACTAACATACGGGTAAGCACGACCGGTGGGTCGGACTTTGCGCGCGGAATCATGACCACTGATACTCGTCCCAAGACGGTGGCGGTGGAATTCGAGGCGGGTGGCAAAATCGTGCGTCTCGGCGGCTCGACTAAGGGCGTTGGCATGATCTATCCAAATATGGCAACTATGCTCTGCTATCTGACGACCGATGCCGAGGTCGATCCAGACTTCTTACAGAAGGCCATGCGTGACGCAGTCAACGACTCTTTTAACATGGTATGTGTGGATGGAGATATGTCCACCAACGACTCAGCTTTCATATTGGCGAATGGGCAGGCGGGCAACGAACCACTTCGCTCGGGTGCGCCGGGTGCTGATACATTTGTCACTGCGCTTCGGTATGTGACACGCTATCTCGGACGCGAGATGGCGCGTGATGGTGAAGGCGCAACTAAGCTGATGATTGTCCATATCCACAACGGGTCGAGCGATGCCCATGCGCGCATAGCGGCAAGAGCCATAACTAACTCCACAATCTGGAAATGCGCGGTTGCCGGCGGAGACGCAAACTGGGGACGCCTGGTTGCTGCACTTGGAGCTAGCGGGGCAGAGGTCCAGCATGAGAAACTTGACATTCGTCTTGGCGGCGTTCTCATCGTAGTGGGTGGAGTGGCAGCGGATTATGACCAGTCTGAGGCGAAGCAGGCGATGGTGGGACCCGACGTCGAAATTGACATTGATCTACATCTGGGCGAGTTTGGCGCGACCGCCTGGGGCTGTGACTTGACCCACGGCTACATTGATGAGAACGCCACGTACACTAGGTAGGAGAAGCCACATGACCACCAGTACCCCGACGAGTAACCAGGCCTCTTCACAGCCCGCAGCACGTGATTGGGCGGCAATGGAGAGCAAATACTATCAGCATACGTTCAAGCGTAGCCTGGTGATGGAACGCGGCGAAGGTGTACGAGTCTGGGATGCAAACGGTACGGTGTATCTTGACCTAGTGGCTGGGATTGCTACCAATGTCCTTGGCCATGTCCATCCTGCAGTTGTGCGCGCCAT
This sequence comes from Ktedonobacterales bacterium, assembly GCA_052143275.1. Lineage (GTDB taxonomy): Bacteria > Chloroflexota > Ktedonobacteria > Ktedonobacterales > JADMIN01 > JAJPKE01. The sequence continues at coordinate 18,578 of JBKQTH010000475.1, forward strand.
TCAGGAACAGGCCGCTAAGCTTGTCCATGTGTCTAATCTCTACATCAACGAGCGGCAAGTGGAGTTGGCCGAACAGCTCTATAACATTAGTGGTGGCATGCGTTCGTTTTTCTCGAATAGCGGTGCTGAGGCCAATGAGGGAGCGTTCAAGCTTGCCCGCAAGTATGGCAGGCTCAACCGAGGCGGGGCCTATGAGATCATTAGTATGGATCGCTCATTTCATGGGCGTACATTAGCCACTACGGCCGCAACCGGCCAGAAGAAGTATCAGGATACCTGGCAGCCGTTGCCCGACGGCTTCAAACAGGTGCCGTTCGGCGATGCTCCGGCCCTCAAAGCTGCGGTCAGCGACAAGACTGCCGCCATCCTCATCGAGGCCGTTCAGGGAGAGGGCGGCATATATCCGGCACCAGCGACCTATCTACAAGAAGTGCGTGCCCTCTGTGATGAGCTGAACCTGATCCTGATCTGTGATGAAGTGCAAGCAGGTATGGGCCGCACCGGTAAATTCTTTAGTTGGGAGAATATGGGTGTTCGTCCGGATATCACCACGTTGGCCAAGGGTCTGGCGGGAGGAGTGCCCATCGGGGCAATGTTGGCAGTGGAACGCGCCGATATTTTCGAGCCGGGCGATCATGGCACGACATTTGGGGGCAATCCCATTGCCTGTGCGGCTGGTGTGGCTACAGTAACGACGATTATGGAAGCAGATCTGCTCTCCAATGCGGTCAAGATGGGCGATTATTTGGAGGCTCGAATTGTTGATCTAGCAAAGAAGCACAGCATCATAACCGGCACACGTGGCATGGGACTGATGCGCGCCTTTGATCTTGCCGAGCCACGTGCCCAGGATATCATGGACCGGGCACTAGAGGGCGGTTTACTGATTACCAATGCAGGTCCATCCACCATTCGGATGGTGCCGCCGCTAATCATTAGTTCCGCCGACATAGATGAGGCAAGTGAAAAGCTTAGCCAGGCGCTCTCCGCGCTCTAATGAGAGACCAGAGGAGAAATCAAAGCGATGTCACAGGACGCAAACTCATTGGGGAATTTGAGCGTGGACGGACATGCTGCCAACGGTGTTACCGCATCAGGCAGAAATGAGAGCGCTACGCCCTATATAGAACTGGGACGTACCGCGGCCGAAGCCGGTGATTTTGAACGTGCCGAGAGTGCTTTCCAGCAGGCGGTTGCCAGAGATCCTCGTAACGCCCGCGCCCGCTATGACCTTGCCCTCGCCAGACAGAATCTCAACGACATGGAGGGCGCGATTGTCTCCTATATGCGGGCCATACAGCTGGATGAGACCCTCATCGAGGCTTATATCAACCTGGGAAATCTGTATGGTGAACTTGGCTTTGAAGAGGAGGCGCTGGAGACATTTCAGCGGGCTCTGGAGCAGGACAACGGTAACGACGAACTCTTTGTGAACGTTGGAGATGCCTATCGCAGCCTGGGATTCTTCGAGGATGCTATCCTGGCATACCGTCAGGCCCAGATCCTGAATCCCGACAATACGCTGGCGGCTGACAATTTACACGATGTACGCGAGCGACTTAATGAGCAGTCGGAGTATGTTGCAGACCTGGAAAAGCGGCTTGACGAGGACCCACGCGACCTGGGCCGCTATTCGGACCTAGTGGACGCCTACTTAGAGGCACACCGCGAGCAAGAGGCGATCAATGTCGTGAACCAAATGATCGCGCTCGACCCGGAAAGCCCGACTACCTACGAGACACAGGCCGCTGTCTATGAAGCGTTAAATGACGCTGAGCAGGCCACGTCAGCCTGGGAACGAGTGGTACAGCTATCGCCGGACGATGCTGAAGCCTGGGAGCACCTGGGGACCTGGCGCGAAGAGCTCGGCAAGTACGATGAATCCGTTGAGGCCTACCGGCGTGCTGTCGATCTTGAACCGGATTCGACAGGTGCCCTTTTCAGTCTGGGTGAAGTCCTTCGAGACGCCGAGCGCTACGATGAAGCTATTGAAGTCTTCCGCAGTCTGGTGAACAACTATGCCGAGGCTCACACCGAGTCTGATGAAGAATTGCTCATCGATGCTTACGCTCGACTAGCCGAAAGTCAGAACCTGGCGGCCAAAAACGAGGAGGCCCTTCAAACGGCCTCCGAGTTTCTCAAGCGTTTTCCTGACCAGCCCGAGGCGTACTATGAGCAGGCATCGGCTTATGATGCGCTTGGCCGCCACCAGGAAGCCATTACATGCTATGAGAAGGCTCTGGCTGGTAGCCCGCTGGATGCTGGGATTGCAAATGATCTCGCAGACACTTACCTAGAGGTTGGCCGAGTGGATGACGCCATTGAGACTGCGCAGAACGCAATTGCGCTCGATCCCAGCTTGGCAGTGGCTTATGAGACATTGGCCCAGGCACTGGAGCGTGCCGGTCGGCACGCCGAGGCCGAGCAGGCGCTGGAACATGCGACCGAGATTCGTCTTGCCGATGGTACCGAGGGAGATGATCCGGAGGAGACGACGGACAACTAGCGATTAAGTAGCGGCGAGAGGAGTCAAGAGTGTTCTGCCTGCACTGTGGCGCGGAAGCTCCCGCACGCGGGACCGCGTGCCTGGTCTGCGGACACGATCTGGGCAGATCAGCGGATGACCTGCGCTCAAGTATAGCCTTCATGGAGACGTCGCTAGACGCCGGCAAGGCCACCGTATCCTCTCAGCTGATCGGCGCTAAGCCTCAACTGGCCTCCGCCGGTATCCGCGCCGGTGACCTGGACCGGCCGGGCCTGCCTCAGGACCGTATGGGACGTGCACTCTTGATTGTCGCGCTGGCTCTGGACGCAGATGTCTTTCTTCCCTGGAGAGTTGTCTGCGGCCAGCACCAGACGCTGCCCGTGGGGGCGAGCATTGCCATTGTGGTTCTGATGGTGCTGGCCGCGTTGCCGTTGTTCCATCCCAGGCTACGCCGATCCACTATCTCGGCGGCCTTTCCTATGCTTGTCGGCGGGATATGTCTCGGAGTCGGTTCGGCTTTCTGGATGAATCTTGGCTACGCCAACGACACCTTTATCATGGCCTGCCGCGTGCCCGGAGTGGCGGCCGGTACCTTAACCTGGGTTTCCCTCACCACGGCCACGGCGGCTTTACATTTCGATTCAAGCCTGATTCAACCTGATCTTGGATTGTTTGGCTTCCTGGTGGG
>JBKQTH010000476.1:0-15514 GCA_052143275.1 Ktedonobacterales bacterium
GACCCATCCGGTTCACGGGATGGGTCTTCTCGCCCCTATTGTATAAATCGCGATTGTGATTGAGACTGTCGATGATCGGCTGAGCGTGGGCGCACTGCCGGGCATGCTTGGTTCGTTATAGTTACATACCATTCACCAATGACATATTCAGCCCCACTGGCTGGAGCGAAGTGTCGTTACTCTAACCCCGCTCCATGTGTTTTGAGCAGGCGCCCAACACGGCGTCGAGACAGGTGCCGGTACACCCATACGATGTCAGCAACGTCTTAGCGGGAAGGACTGCAGCATCCAAAACGCTCGGACCATCAGTGTTCAAGATACTTCATCCGATCCCCTCACGAGCTTCTCGGAGGCCGAGCCTTAAGTACAACCGCCTAGTAATTCATATGTCAGTGAAATATCCGGCTCATATCCGCCCTGCGGAAAAGACAGCTTCAGCGTGGCCGTGAATTGGAAATTTTCGAACCCAAACTGTGGGGAAATTGTGACATCGACGTTGGACTGTCCAGCCTGCACCGTACCCGACATAGGACTCGCCGTGGCCCAGTTCGAATAGAGCCCCAGTCCGACGAATGTCCAATTTACCGGTACATTACCGTTGGCGTTGCTCAGCACTATCGTATATGGTGCTTCACAGTAATAGTCATTATAGTTCTGATTTTGTGTGACCACCAAGTCGGGGCTCGGTGTCGGTGTCGGTGTCGCGGTGGCCGTGGCCGTCGCGGTGGCTGTCGCCGTCGCCGTGGCCGTCGGCGCGCCGGAGGACGCCTGATCCATGGTCAAGTGGACCGCGGGCGCGTTCGCCGTCTTCTGGTCAGCCGGATCCGTCACTGAGAATTCAATGGTAAATTCGCCGAGCCCCAGAGCGATGGAGACCGAAGGGCCGTGACCTACCATGTAACTATTGGCGTGCCAGGTCATGTCGCTATCGGGAATCGAATCGCCGCATCCGCCGCTGTACGAACCGGTAAACTGGATTGGGTTCTCGTTGGTGTAATAGACTTTGTTGTTTGACGGAGATTGAATCGATGCGTGCAGCGGAGTGGGGCACACCGTTGGACTCCCCTGCGGTGTAGGCGTTGGAGTTGGCGTCGGCACGCCTACCACTGTCAAAGCGACCACGCTCACGCGCCGTGTGTTGCCCAGTATGGTCACGCTCACGTGATACTGTGTCACCGCCTGCACCTGTGCACTGATGAGGTCGGCACCGGTGTCGGTGTGAGCCGGTGCGGCGCTGGCGGTGCCTGGTGGATAGCAGACGGGCGAATTCGCACTCACCTTCACCTCTTCCCGCTGCCCCTGGCTCACCGTGCCCTGACTGGGCTGGATCTGAGCCCACGGCTGTCCCAGCAGCTGCTCAACTGGTTGTGCGGACCAGGAAACCGCGACGGTATTGGTCGAGTTGTCCAGCTCCAGCGTAAAGGGAGCGAGCGTCCCATCCGGCCTACACGTGTGCGGAACATTGTTGGAGATGATCTGGAAAGCGTTGGCGGTGGGCACCACCCAGAAGAACGCCACCAGCAGCACCACCAGACTGGCCAGGAGGCTGAAAGGCAGAAGTCGCTGCAGACAGCCCGATTGCAGCCGGTCCAGCAGCGCCGCCAGGTCGTCGATGGCCAGATCCCGCTGGGTTTCTTTGGGGTCAAAGGCGCGCTGGCGTGCCACGAGGTGCCAGGTGTCGAGCAGATGCAAACCGACCGCTGCCGCTCCCATCGCCACCGCGAGCGGGGGAACAATATGCTGGGCGGGATATACCCAGGCGGCCGGCAGGTGGAAGCCCAGGGAAACCGCCAGCAGGCCGCAGACTTCGCCCAACACCAGCACCAGGGCCAGGAGTGCGGAAGTGACACTCAGGCGGGCGACGAGGTCGCGCTTTTCCCCGGTCGACTCCGCTTCTTCAAGGCTAGTCGGGGATACGTAAGTCTTTCTCGAAGTCTCTCTCATAGAGGGTCTCCTCCAGCTCAGTCTTACCCAGGACGACTTGTTGCGCCGGCGGGCCAGATCAGTCTGAAAGCATCTTGATTAACTCGACAGGGTCAGGTATATATCGAGGGCCGCCAGCACGATGACCAGAAAGGAGGCAGCCACAGCAGTACCTAGTCGGCCGCGGATACGGGCGCGGAGCAGCGCCGGGTCCCTGGCCAATGGGTCGCGTAGCTTGGGCCGGTCCAGCATGCGACCGCCCACGAAGATAAGGCTGTAGACGATGGCTACGCTGCCGATGATCACGGTGCCGATGGTGGTGAGAAACAGGAACGGTGCAGTGAAAGCGTGGGCCAGATCGACTGGGGGCATGTTGCTCCTCCTCGTTTTTGAGAACAACCGGCTGCCGCTACTCTCGATCGAGAGAAAGAGGCCAGACATCTTCACAAGATGCGCAATACGCCGTCGCAGCATACTATTGTGGAATACCCCTCTGCTCGCATGGCAGCCTTGCGACGTGGCCAGGCGACAGATTACAACTGCATGGTGCGACGCAGTATTACGACGCGTCCGCTAAAGTAAATGAGGCTGTAGATGATGGCAACACTGCCGATCGCCACAGTGCCGATTTTGATGAAGAACTGGAGTGTGGAAACAGGATTGGACGGATCGAACGTAGGCATGAGTTCCTCCTCGTCTTTAGAAAAACAAGGCACCGCTACTCACTCCGGAGTCACGAGTTCGACGTCATGCGCGCACCATCACTGTACACTGGAGATGTAAAGACAACGTTAAGAAGCGGGCCGCAGTTTCGATGTATGATGCAACAAGGTGGTGAAGTACAGCGGGAGTGCGGCTCTCGTGTAACTCTGTGCGAGCATGAAAGCTCGGAACGGCGGGACTTGCGCTCATAGAGCACCTCTCGTCACTTGATGCGCTCTACCATTCGTGGGACTGATGACGACCTCCGGTGGGTTCGCAAGTCCCTAGGAGCGCAGTCGGTCGGGCGCTGGCCGTCCTCATGCTCGTCTCACCGCCTATTCCGGCGGGAACCGGGGAGAGGAGACCTACGTCTACATGGTAGACTTGCGCAGGTGTGCCGGCGCCTTCACTATCCGGCAGGTGAATGCTGAAGCGCTCGCCTGGTGCCGGAGCGACTGGCGGCCCGTGGTATCGTCCGGCCGAGTGACGGAAAGAGAATCAACATGCCGGTGTTGCAATGGATGGCACAGCCCTTACCGTGGCCCTTCGGATACCTTCCCCAGAGTGCGGGGCAGCTGGCTTCCATCGTCTTCGGACTGGTACTTGTTCTCTTGGGCCTGCTCTATGCGGGTTTTGGACTCTTCGATGTCATACGGTGGCTGGTGGTAGGAGGCAATGAGCGCGGACCGCAAGAGGCACCAAACCGGCTGATCCTACCCAATTCGGCCAGTAGGTTCAGTGGTGGGCTGGTAGCGGGCGTTGCCCTGGGACTCGTCGGAGGCACTGGCTTTGCCCTGGTGCCCGGAGGTGTAGGCAGGCTAGTGCTTCCGACCAGCCTGCCTCTGGGGCTGGCTATGGGACTTGGCTGCGGGATCCTGGTCGGCTGCGCGGCGGTGCGGGTAACCCGGCTGCCGGTGGGGCTGGTTCTGGGAGCATCGGCTGGACTTCTCCTGGGGCTGGTGGCGTTTCGCTGGATTTTCGGCCCTACCGCGGGCTTTGGTCCCGAAACCGACCAAGGGGTTGGTACTGAGGTAGGTCTGGTGTTTGGCCTTATGGGTGGACTTGCCGGAGCGCTGGCCGGCCTGCTGATCGGCCACCTGCGAAACTTTGCTACCGCGGACCCCTCACCTAATCAACGCCGGCAGAATGGTCTGGCAGTTGGCCTACTACTTGGGGCCGCCGTCTCGCTGCTCGTCGGGTTGGCGGGTTGGTTGACCGGTGTCTTCACCTTCATGCTGCCCTATTACGGTGGGGTTACCGATTGCTCTCGACCAGTCGGGTGTCCGGCACCGCTACCGGCGGAGCTGGGAATAGTCTACGGCCTCGGACTCTTCGTGATGGGTGGTGCGCTCGTTGGGGGCCTGGCCGGCGGCTCGAATCGCTCTCACGACTTGGCGGGCGGACCAGGGCTACCCTGGATTGCCTCTGTGGTAGGGCTGAGCGCCGGTCTGGCGGCTGGACTGGGAACCGGCCTACAGCACTCTGATATCGGTGGCCCTGCCATAATTGGGCCTCAGCCGGTTTTCGACCCGATGGCCGGCGCAATGGGGCTGGCCATTGGGTTGGCCGGCGGCCTGGCAGTCGGCATACTCTGCGCCGTGGTCATTCAGCAGGCTGAGCAGTCGCGCCGGCACGGCTGGTTGGTGTTTGGCGCGGTCCTGATTCTGCTAGGCCTGGTCATCTGGTCGCTCTCGAGCTGGTACATACCGTTCAGAGCGCTAGATGTCCCCTAGAGACTAGGGGTAGCGTATACCGCGGCAACTTAGGCCGGCGAAGCCGCGGTGACCTGCTGCTCCGGGTCGGTTGTTGTACTCGCCACCACGGCTGCCGGTGCTGGGACACCTGGGGGCTGCGGGAGATGCAGGTGGAAGGTCGAGCCCTCGCCCTCAATGCCACTGCTCTCCACTGAGATGGCGCCGCCCATGGCTTCGGCGTATGCCTGGCAGAGGTAAAGTCCCAGTCCATTACCGGCAACACTGGAGGCCAGGTCACGGGGAAGGCGCACGAACCGGTTGAAGAGTAGCGGGATCTGCTCGGGGGGAATGCCCAGTCCATGGTCCCGTACGCTGACCTCCACCATGGGAGGCGACGGCTTACCTCTCGGCCTCCGACGAGTTGCCAGCCGGGCCAGACTGCCGCTACCGTTACCGTTTTCGTTCGGGGTCGCGCGGTCGCCCTGCACTCGCGCGGTCACCTCGATGGGCGTGCCGGGCGCGGAGTACTTGATGGCGTTGGAGAGCAGGTTGGTCATGATCTGCCGTACTCGCACCGGCGCACCCCATACCGCCAGCCCGTCGGGAATGTTTACCTCAAGTTTCCGCTCGGCGTTCTGCCCATCGCGCGGGTCGATAAGGTCGAGCGCCGAGTCCAGAACTTCCCGAAGCCCCACCACCTCGGGCGGCATGCGATTTCCATCCTGCTCCAGTCCCCTGGCCGCTAGAATGCTGGTTACCAGAGCGGCCAGCTGATCGCCGGTACGCTTGGCACGCTCGAGATAACTGTGTCGCTCTGCCGGTGTGAGACTTTCATCGGTCAACAGCAGGAGCTCGACATATCCGAGTAGCGCCATGACCGGGTTGCGCAGCTCGTGGTTGATGTGGGCGATGAACTGGTCCTTCAGCTGGTCCAGCTGTTGGGCGCGTTCGTAGGCGATGCGCACATCGCCAAGCTCCTGCAGTGTCTTCACATAGGTTTCGCTGGTGGCATACAGGATCCCAGCGGTAGCCCACTGCACGAAGACCGGAAAGATCATCAAGAGGAGCGCCCCGCTGGTCATGGCGATACCAATACCGGGGACGCGCAGAACGTTCGCCATGATATAGATCGTGAAGCCGTTCAAAACCAGCGTCGTCCACAAGAGAGACGCGCGCGCGTTGAACAGAAGTCCAGCCAGCACGACCAGGATGGTCGAGGCAGTTACCACGCTGAGGGAAATGGGGACCAGCGGGCTATTACTCACTGGAGCAAACTGGTTGACGATGCTATAGCTTAGAGCCGGCACCAGGATCGTGAGCCCGGTCGGAATCACCACAAAAAGGGTAGCGGGCCCTACCTGCTCTCGCCGCGCGAAGCGGATGCCCAGAACATGCAGTGCCGAGTCTATACCTACCAGCACGGTGTTAGCGATGAATAGCTGCTCATACGGAGAGGGGTAGTCGACGCGCAGCAACAACAGTGCGCTAACCAGAAAAACGCCAAACTGGATAACCGCGAAAATCGGCAGCAGTGTCGTGGCCAATCGCAGCCGGCGTTTGCGCTCATAGTCGCGGTAGATTGCCCGTTCCGCCGGTAACGTCGTCGCTTGGTCGCTCATGACAATCGCTCGCTCTCACCCGTACCGAACCGCCGATACCACGGGAAAATCATAGCCAGAGCGGCGGCGAACGTCAACCTCCAAATGGGCAGTACTATGCGTTCTGTGCCCGGGCGTAGATCGCCACCTGCCAGATGCCCACGTTACGGGTGAAGCGACGCTCCAGTCCCGCCCGGTGTACTATCTCTTCTACCGCCGGCGTTCGGTGCACATAAAAATGAAACACGGGGCGCCGCAGGTGCAGAGCGAGATTGCCCACCATAGCGCCGAAGCGCATCCACCAGGTGTCGCGAGGGTATATCAGGCCATAGAGCTTACCGGCCCGCTCGGCGGATCTCTCGACCATACCCGGCATGTCCGGGAAGCAACAGATGACGCGTTCGAGGGTGACGATTCCAGCTGGTGAGATCTCGTCTGCAGCCTCAAGAAAATTGCCGTGTACATACTGTACTCGGTCGCCGTAGCCCTCCCGCTCGGCCTCCGAGCGAGCTACCTGGATGTAGGCCGCAGAGGCGTCAACATCGGTGGCAGAGGAGGCGCCGGCGTGGAGGAGCGCCAGCTGAATCGCGCCGACACCGCCTCCTATGTCCAGGAGCGTTTCGCCGGTGACGCCCTCCCGGCGTAGGGCCTCCACCAGGACGCGCGTGGTCTTGGCAGGTCCCCGCTCCCGGTAGCGTTTCAGATCCCACTTGGCGGTCCGCAAGTTGAAGAGAGACTCGATTGCCTGGCACTGGCAGCACTCCATCGGCATACCGTTGTGTCTCCCTTGCTTCCGTTCAGCTCTACCTAGCCAAGCATGGTCGCCGGCCGCTGTATGCATTGTGCCACAAAACTGCCCATCGCCAGCTTCGATCGAGAGGGCAGAACTTACAGATCCTTTGCAGAAAAGCGCTAGACTGAGAATCCACTTTCGGGTACCATGCTCGGTAAGCCAATGGTAGTTGAACAAGGCTCTCTCAGAACCGACCGGCGTCAATGTTCATGGAGGTAGGAACGTGAGTGCTTCTTTCGCGAGCTCGCTGCGTGCTGGCCACGACGGCTCGCCTGCGGCAACCGATACGCGCGGTGTGGACGGCATGGCGGCGTTTGTCAATGCAGTCGAAGCCATGGTGGATGCCGGCAGTGATACCCCAACCATTGTGGCGGGGGTCGAGAGTTACCTGGCCGACCTGCTGAAGGTCTCCGACCTCCTCACCGAGGAGCAACGGCTATCCTGCGCGGATCACTACCGGACACATGTCATTGCCGTCGCGCCAAGCCAGCGCTTCTCCATCGTCTCGTTGGTATGGTTGCCTGGTCAGGCCACACCCATTCATGATCACATCTGCTGGTGTGTGGTCGGCGTACTGGAGGGCGAGGAGTTTGAAGAGCGCTACAGCCTCCGGGAAGATGGGGCGGGCAATCGCTGGCTAGCGCGTACCGGAGAGTGGATCATCTCACCCGGTGGCGTGACCTCCGCGCTGGTTCCTCCGTCGGAGAATATCCACCGAGTCCGCAACGCCGGAGAGCAGCTAGCCATCTCGATCCATGTCTATGGCGCGGATATCGAGCGGTATGGCTCCAGCATCAACGAGCGCTTCGATACTCTACCCGAGTATCCCGAGAGCCGGCAAGGGACTCCGGTCGCCTGGCGTCTCACCAAGCCACGAGCATAGCTAACCGCCGGTCATATGACTTGAGTAGGGGGCTAGCGATGGCCAAGTATGCCTTCATGAACTTTCCCAACTCCGGGCAGGTCAATCCCACCCTGGCGGTGGTTGCGGAATTGGTGGCGCGAGGCGAGGAGGTGCTCTATTTCCTGCCTGAACCCTTCCGCGAGACCATCGAGAGCATCGGCGCCCAGTTTCGCCCGTATGACGCCTCATTCTTCCGGCAGGATGCGCCACGCATCGCCAGCGTGGAGGAGGATAACCGGCGTCTGGCCAGATTGCCGTTCCGCATGCTGCAGACGAGCAGGCAGATGGTTCCACCGCTTCTGTCCGATGTAGCGGATGAGCGCCCCGATTGTCTGGTGTACGGCAGCCTGTTTATCTGGGCCAGGATGGTGGCGTATGCTCTGGGTATTCCCGGAGTTGCCCTGCGGCCCACCTATGCCCCCATTGCCCAGTTGCGGAGGCGGCCAAGCGAAACCGCTATGGAGGGGCTAAGCGATGAGCTGGCCTACTGGCGCGGCACCCACCACCTACCATTCTCCACCCTCGAGTCCCTGGCACGCGGCGAGGAGGGCCTGGTCATCGTGTTTCTACCACGAGCCTTCCAGCCGAGTGGAGATAGCTTCGACAACCGCTACGTCTTTGTCGGCCCCTCGTTCCGCTCTGATCGGGACCACGGCCAGTCTTTTCCGCTCGAGCGCTTGATCGGAAAGCGGTGCCTCTATATTTCGCTCGGAACTATGTATAACAACCAGGCTGAATTTTACAACATCTGCATCAGGGCTTTTGGTCATATCCGGCGGCAGGTTATCCTCTCTCTGGGAAACCAGCTCGACCGCGCTTCGCTGCGGGCCATACCTGAGAATTTCCTGGCGGAGCCCCGTGTGCCGCAACTAGAGATTTTGGCAAGGGCGGAGATTTTCATCAGTCACGGTGGGATGAACAGCACGATGGAGAGCCTGTATTTTGGCGTTCCCTTGATCGTAATTCCCCATACCCATGAACAACACGTGACCGCGGAGCGCGTCGCCGAATTGGGATTGGGAATCGCCCTCTCCGAATCTGAGGTTACCGAAGATGCGCTCTTGCGGGCGGTGTCTCGAATCGATAGTGAGCCGGACTTCAAGCTTCGGGTCCAGGAGATGCAGCAGCAGGTGCGGCAGGCGGGCGGTTATCTGCGGGCAACCGATGCGCTGCAGGACTATGTCCTGCGTCTGCAAGCCAGCACCTGAAGGCGTCTCTGTGTCCTAGGCGGGTTTGCCTCTGCCAAATCCCGCTCGGGTACCGGGGATGGCCAGGAGGGACAAACCCGTTAGGATAAGGACCAGCATCACCACGTGCAATCCCACATTTATCGGCGTGCGAATGCTTTCGTCGCTTAGCACCGCGGTAATGCCCAGAAGGACGGCTAGCAGTATGAGGATCTGGACGATGAGAGCGGTCTCCTCGGCCCACGGTCTCATAGTCCAGATGGCATAGGCGGAGAAAACGCAGGCGATACCACAGAGACCTTCGACGATCATGGCGGCGGTGAGCGACGGCACTCCAAACGCTCCGGTGTGGATCGCTGACGCGACGAAAAAGACCAGTGCCTGGCAGACTACCACCGCGCGGAACGCGGTAAATGTTGGGCTGGCCTGGCGCGGCATTGGCAGGTCGTTCATAGTTAGGTCCTTTCCATGTCGCACGTCTACTTCGGGTACGGACTGTAGGAATGCAGTCCCAGTATAGCGAGGAAAGGTGACGGGAGCATGAATGGTGCCGCCTGGTTTCGTCATCGATTTGTCATCTGTATCGCTTGCCGCTTCTACCAGTGGACTGCTAGAGAGCGGAAGCCGGACTTCAAAGCGCGTGCCCCGGCCGAGGGCGCTCTCGACGCGTACCTCGCCGCCGTGAGCCTGCACGATCCACTGCACAATGGAGAGGCCCAGACCGGTGCCGCTGGACGCTTCACCGCCGGGTGGGCTGCTCTCCAACTGGTCAGCCGGACGGCGGGAGCGCGCCTTATCCATAAGGGGCGCGAAGATCCATCCCGTTCACGGGACCCTGGATGAGAGCACCTGCCGCTCTGCGCGTACGTTCCCCGGCACTCCATGAGCGAGCGCCGGATGGTTCCTGCTGAATGCTCCGCTAGAGCCGAGGCCGCCCCCGCGCGTTTTTCCGCTTTGTCTCCTCCCTCCGGTATGTACTATACAGAGAGCAAACGAACGAGAGGGGGAGATCGTGCATGGAAACGGTGCGGATCTATCGACTGACCGGCCTACGCCCGCGGTGCCAGGCCCGACTGCGTGCGGCCCAGATGGAAGCGGCACAGGTGTGGACGCTCTGCCGTGATCTGCACCTGTCTGCTCGCCAGCAGCGTACCCCCTGGCCAGGGGAGCATGACTTCCAGCAGGCGACCAAAGGCCGGTTTGCCCTGCACAGCCAGACCATCCAGGCCATTTTTCGCGCTTTTGTGGGCAATGTGGACACCACGCGGGAACTGCGGAAGAAGAACCCCCGGATCCGCTACCCCTACAAAGACAAACGCTACTACCCGCTGCTCTGGCCGGCTCAGGCGGTGAGCCGGGAACGGGGACGGATCGTCTTGCCCATGGGACGGGGACGGTCCTCGCTGGTCTTTCGTATTGAGGTACCCGAGCAGAGTGGAGCGTGCAAACTGGTGTGGAAGGACGGCTATGAGCTGCATGTCGCGATTGCGACTGCGCCTTTGGAGGCCAGTCCCGGCTCCGCCCAGGCCACGGTGGATCTGGGGGAAATCCACCAGGCGGCGGTGACCACCAATACGGGTGTAGCCCTGGTGATTTCTGGCCGGGGCATTCGCTCGCTCAAGCGGCGGCACAACCGCGCTTTGGGCCAGATCGCCAAGAAACGCCACCGGTGCCAAAAGGGATCCCATCGCTATTGGCGCTTGCAGGCCGCCCGACGCAAAGCCACCGCTCGCAAGCGCCGCCAGATCCGGGACCTGCGCCACAAGGGCACGCGGGCGGTGATCGCCTTCTGTCACCAGCAGGGGGTTGAGAGCCTGTTCATTGGCAATCCGCATGGGGTCCGGAACCATCGCTGCGGACGCCATCATAACCAGCGCCTGAGCCAATGGGAGTATGGCCAGGATATCGCCTATCTGACCTACAAAGCCAAGTTAGCCCACATCGAGAGCTTCACCGGCCCTGAGCGGGGAACATCGAGCCGGTGTCCGGTCTGTGGGTGGAAACAGAAAGTACGGGGACGTGTCTGGCGGTGTCGCCGTCCGGGGTGCGCCTTTGTGGGGCATCGGGATGTGGTGGGCAGCGTGAACATGCATCCCCTCGCCTTTGGCATGACAGTAGACTTCCCCGCTCAGGTCACGTATCAACGGCCCGGTCCCTTGCGGGTCCGTCCCCGGAATGAAGAGCCGGGGACGGTGCAGCCATGCAGCCGGAACGTTGTAGTCGCCCGGACACGGGCCACCAGCAGCGAGCTGGCGTTGTCTTGGTGAATCGCACCCTCAACCGCCGCTCGGTCGAGCGGGTCTCCCTGGAGGCAGGCTACCGGTGCGATGCTGCCAAGAAGCTCATCCCGTTTACGGGATTGAGAGTGTCACGCCATAGCAACATGACATTTCGATGACAAAACCGGCACCAAACCTTCACTCCGCCTTCATCAGGCCCAGGTACAGTATGGCTATGGCCGCAGGCGGTTGACAACCCGTGCGACCATTGAGCAGTACACTACCATGTGGCAGGGGGTGAGCCCCACCGTTACTGTGCGTTAACTGAATGGAGAATCATAGTCAGACATGGATAATGTGTATACCGCCCTGGGGCGCTTCGATGTGCGTTTTCGCTATCTGATCGTGATTGCCTGGGTGGTTATCACGATTTTCTGCATACGCGCCTTCCCATCCCTGGACAGCGTCGTTCCCAACAGTAACTTGAGCGCCTTCTTGCCAAAGAACTCAGCCAGCACCCAGGCGACCAATCTGGAGGCGCCGTTTCGCAATGTTCAGTATGCCTCAGCCACCATCGTGGCCTCGCGCGACAACGAACCGCTGACGCTCGCCGACCAGTCCGCGATCTCCCAGCTCGAGACCCTGGTGCGCGCCATGCCCAACGTCAAGACGGTCCGCGACCTCTCTGTCTCCCCGGATGGGGAGGCGCGCCAGATCGCGATACAGGCTGATGTGCCCTCCGGCGTCGGAGGAGGCAGTACCTCTGGACCGGGGGCGACGTTGGTCGACAACATCCGGGCGGCGTTTGGCCAGGTCAATGCCCCCGCCGGGTTAAACTTGAATCTCACCGGGCAGCTGGCCATCAATGTCGACACTCAGAACTCCTCCAAGAGCACCCGAAATGCCATTGAGCTGTTCACCTATCTGCTCATAATCGTGCTGCTGCTGCTCGCCTTCCGCGCCGTGCTCGCTCCGCTGCTCACACTTCTACCGGCGGCGCTGGTGCTGCTACTCTGCAGCCCGGTCATTGCCGGAGCGGTCACCCGCTTCAATGTACCTGCCTCCAGTCTCACCCAGGAGATCCTGATCGTGATCATACTGGGGGCCGGCACGGACTACGGCCTCTTCCTGACCTTCCGCGTACGCGAGGAGCTACGGCGCGGTCTGGAGCCGCACGAAGCGGTCGTGCGAGCGGTACAGACGGTCGGCGAGACCATCACCTTCTCCGCCCTGACCGTGATCGCCGCGCTCTGCACCCTGGTGATCGCCAATTTCCAATTGTACCAGAGCTTTGGACCGGCCATCGCCATTGGCATTTTCTTGCTGCTGCTGGCGGGGCTGACCCTCATGCCGGCACTGCTGGCGATCTTTGGCCACGCTGTCTTCTGGCCAACCTCCACCGCCCAGCAGCAGCAGGACTCGGCCAGTCTCTGGGGCCGGCTGACGACGGGCCTCATCCAGCGGCCGGCGCTCACGCTCTGCCTGGGCCTGCTCCTCTTCTTGGGCTTGGCGCTGGGGCAGCTGGGCACGAGTCTGGGCGGATTCGGCGGCCAGACCGCCGGCCCGGCGGGTGCGGATTCCACCATAGGGACCGCGGTCATTGACGCCCACTATCCTACTGCCAATCAGAACCCGACCGTGGTGCTCTTGAAGTACTCGGCACCGGTCTGGAGCAACCTGGGCAATCTGGCAATCGCCCAACAGGGGCTGCGTAATATCTCCGGAGTCAAATCCGTGCTTGGCCCCCTCGATCCCAATGGTGTCTCGCTTACGGTAGCCCAGCTGACCGCATTGCACAGCCTGCTCGGCGCTCCGCAGGCGCTGCCGGCGGTGCCGCCCGCCAACACCCCGTTACCGCTGCGGGCCTACAACGCCTATCGCGCCACCGGCCAGTATATCAGCGCCGATGGTGAAACCGTTGAGTACGTGGCCACCCTTAAGGATACCTCCACCAGTCCAGCGGCTATCAATACCATTCCCACGCTCCGATCCGAAGTCGCCCGGGTGGCTGGCCAGGCCGGCGCCGAGGAGAACGGTCTGCTCAGCACCAATGCCGTCGCCTACGACATCACCACGACTTCCAACAGCGATCTCATGCACATCATTCCCATCGTCGCCCTGCTGATCGCCCTGCTGCTCGCGCTGGTTCTGCGCAGCCTGATTGCGCCGATCTATCTTGTGGCCAGCGTGGCGCTCTCGTTCCTGGCCACCTGGGGGCTGGTGGCACTGGTCTTCGTACATTTCGGGGAAAGCGATGGGGTTGAGTTCATACTGCCGTTCATTCTCTTTGTCTTCCTGATGGCTCTCGGGTCGGATTACAACATCCTAGTGATGCGGCGCATTCGCGAGGAGGCGCAGAAGCGGCCCTTGCCGGAGGCGGTTCGTGAAGCCATTGCTCGCACCGGCGGCACAGTTACCGCGGCCGGCATGATCCTGGCGGGCACCTTCGCGGTGCTGGCGGTGACGTCGAATAACGACCAGACGCGACAGCTGGGCTTTGGGGTGGCGGCGGGCATCCTGATGGATACCTTCCTCATCCGCACCTTGCTCATCCCGGCGGTGGTCGTCTTGCTGGGCCGGTGGAACTGGTGGCCATCTCGACTCTTCTATACCGCTCCCTCGGGAGCAGCACTTGAGGCGGAGACTCCACTTCCCTCCATGGCGCCGCCGGTCGATGTCCCCCTACCGGACTAATGGGCCAGTGGTACGGGGTGAGTGAGAGTGCAGACTTGATCCCCAGACCCGGAGCGACACCTGCGGCATGCGCACCCGCGCCGGGGCGCCCACCGCAGGTGTCGCTCGAGATCTACTCCAGGTATCTAGCCCGGATTATTCATGGAGGTAAGCGAGCAGAGAAGAGGCATCTGCGTGCTAGAACGAGTGCACAAGGTAATCACACTCGAATCCACCAGGAGATGCCTCATGCTCCAGTCTCGCACAGGGCAGCGCTCAGCTGTCACCCTGCCGAACGTACTGCGTCGGCCCCCCTTTGACGCCGGACGGCTGACCTCGGATGGCGGCACTGGTTGGTGCGGAAGGCCAGGTCGTCGGGCTCGATGAGCACCCCGCGATCCTCATGGAAGCACGGCGGCGCAGCGCGGAATCCGGCATTCCGGTTACGTTCGCAGCCGGCGACGTTCAGCGCCTCGACATCGCCGACGCCACGTTTACCCGCTGCCGGTCGGAGCGCATGTTCCAGCTCGTTCCTGACCAGCATGCGGCCATGCGGGAGCTGGCTCGCGTGCTCCGGCCCGGCGGCCTCCTGGTGGTCTATGATACCGACTGGGAGACACTCATCATCGATGCCGATGATTGGCGGACAACCCGAATCCTCATGAATGTGCACTGCGCCTTAAACCGGCACGGCTGGATCGGCCGGATGCTGCCTGGACTGATGCGCGAGGCTGGTCTCACCGATATCCAGGTTTTCCCCCAGACACTCATGATCCACAGTCTCCCACTCGCGGAGCGCATGCACACGCTTCGCCGAACCGCTAACACAGCGATAGTGAGCGGAGAGGCTACCGCTGATGCGGTCGAAGCCTGGTTTGCCGATCTTGAAAAACGCGACGGCGAAAGGCGATTCTTCTGTGCGGTGACCTCATTCATCGTGCAAGGTCGCAAGTCCTAGCAACCATGATACGGCCACGATACCGGCGTCGAAAGGCGCTTCCCATCATGGGGCGAGGGCTCCGAGAGGTGCTGCCTAGTGTCGCCACCAGAGTTGGAAGATCCGCGGTCCGGCGATGAGGCTGCGTGGGTCGGCGGTGAAAGCCGCCAAACTCTCCAGTGCGGCGTTGAGCTCGTCTTCCGACGCGATGCCTTCGGCAAGTATGGCCGCCGCGGTGGCCTCCAGGGTCGAGAGCGCCAGCGTCTTGCCCTCGCCGGCGATGTAAAGCGGAGTGACCAGGTCGACGTGGGCATCTGGGATACCGGCGTCCAGAAAGTAGGCGTAGAGCTTGCGACCAAGGGTGTGGTCACCGCCGCCGCGCCCCAGCACCTGGCTGTAGGCCCGCAGCCAGAAGTCGAAACCGTCGTTGGCGGGATGGCAGCACCAGCCCTCAAAATCGGCGTCCTCGACGACGATCACCCCACCAGGGCGCACGGCCGCCCACATGCGGCGGAGAAGGGCGACGGGCTGGCTGAGGTGCTGGAGCAGAAATCGGCAGAAGACGACATCATAGGTCGCCGGCTCATCCCACTCGTTGACGTTGAGCGCCCGAAACTCGACGTTGGCGATGCCGCGATCGGAGGCCGCTTCGCGGGCGAGGGCGAGCTTGACCTCGTCCATGTCGATGCCGACGACGGCGCCGTCCGGACCGACCAGCCTGGCGAACTCAAAGGTAACCTCGCCGCCGCCGCAGCCCAGGTCAAGGCAGCGAATACCCGTACCTACCCCGGCGCGTGTCAGAAGCGCGCGAGTGCTCGGCCACCGCTCGCGGGCCAGCAGCTGCAGACGCTCATATCCGGCGCTACCGCCGCGTATGACATAGC
>JBKQTH010000477.1:0-2943 GCA_052143275.1 Ktedonobacterales bacterium
GTTCCATGCCAGCTATCGCGGCTTTTGGCAAACAGCGAGGTCGCCCCAATCAAGCAGGCCACGTGCATGTCGTGCCCGCAGGAGTGTGCCACTGGCACAGTCTTGCCATCAGCGCCTGTCGCTGTAACCGTACTCGCATAGGGGAGACCAGTATCTTCCTTGATGGGCAACGCATCCATGTCAGCGCGCAGCATTATGGTTGGGCCGTCTCCGTTGCGCAATATACCGACAACTCCCGTCTTGCCGACTCCTGTGGTGACCTCAAAGCATGCCAGCCACCCAGAGCTTCCTGGAGCCTCGTCTCTCCGCGGAGTTGGCCAGCGTCAGGTCACGGCGCCACCTCAAGGATGACAAGTCGCTACTTCAGGAAGTAGCTCAGGCACAGCTTTCGATTACTCCTACCTATCGTCTCGTTGGCCAGAGCGGCCCGTCGCATGATCGCACCTTCGTCATAGACGTCCTGCTAGGGGAACGCATAGTTGGTCATGGTCAGGGAGCTAGTAAACGCCAGGCCGAGCAGGCGGCTGCTCGCATGGCGCTACAGGACGACGGCTGGCAGATTGACTAAGCGGAATGGACTCCATCCATTCATCCTTAGCTCATCCTTCGAAAGAAGCGATTGACTGGCTATCTAAAATAGTGTATCCTGACTAACGAGAAATGCGATTTCATATATGAAATCGGCAGGGCGATGCGGGAGCCTGCGATGGACTATCATGTTCCGTCGGTCTCGTTGGCGGCACAGGCGTTAAAGCTCCTGAGCCGCTACAAATACAAATGCTGCTCGCTGAAAGACATTGCAGAGAAACTGGATGCCAGCCCTACCACTTGTCTGCGGGTACTTCGCACATTGGAAGCTGAGAATTTCGTTCATTTTGATTCCGAGACGAAAAAATACCGCCTGGGGCCCTATCTCATTCCGCTTGGCAACCGGGCCGCAGAACTCAATGATGCTGTTGCCAGCGCAGCGGCCGAAATCAAACGGATTGCTTCTATCACTGGGCTCACTACCGTGCTTATCCAGCGTTGGGACGATAGGCTGGTGTATACCGCATCGGCCGAGCCGCCTGCCGAGCGGGTCCGTCTCAGCATCTCCGTTGGCCAGACAATTCCCATGACTAGTGGTGCTCATGGCCGCTGTTTTTTGGCGTACGAGGATGAGACCGAGTGGCGGAGACTCATCACACTAGGGCTGCGCCCAATCACTTCTGCTTCGATTACTGATCCGCATCGCTTTCTCGACGCGGTGATGGAGGTACGCCGCAACGGTTATGCAGTTTCGCACGGCGAGATTACTCCCGGATTCTCCGCGGTAGATGTACCGATTTTTTCTAAGACGGGCCGGGTCGAACTGGTGATTTCCTGTATGTATGTTACCTCACAGATGGACGAGAGCCATCTTTCCGAACTTACCAACTTGCTCGTCGCTACCTCGCACCAACTTTCCGAATTCAACGGCTACGCTACTCTGATTAGTTAGTTCGCTAGATCAGAAGCGTACACAGTCCTACCGTATTTGAAAGGCGGGAAAGCCGTATGCTGGCTATCGAAGATCTTGATGTCAGCTATCAGGGCGCCGTAACTGCAGTGCATGGTGTCTCCCTAGAAGTACCTGATCAGGGTG
The DNA here is from genome assembly GCA_052143275.1 of Ktedonobacterales bacterium. Classification (GTDB taxonomy): domain Bacteria; phylum Chloroflexota; class Ktedonobacteria; order Ktedonobacterales; family JADMIN01; genus JAJPKE01. The sequence goes on from JBKQTH010000477.1 coordinate 1,625, forward strand.
TAGTAGCGCTGCTGGGTGCCAATGGCGCTGGAAAAACTACCATCTTGCGGGCCATTTCAGGCTTGCTCGGCATTCATGGCGGCCGTGTTACCCGCGGCTCGATACGCTTCAATGGCCGCCCAGTTACATCACTTGACGCCACTCGTATCGTGCAGCTTGGTATTGCCCAGGTGTTGGAGGGACGGCGACTCTTTTCAGAGCTGACTGTCGACGAAAATCTGCGCTCCGGTGCATTGGCGTCACGTGATGGTGCCGCTACTAAACGTGCCTACAACCGCGTTATGGATCTGTTTCCGGCACTGCGCGAGCGTCGAAGCAGTATTGCTGGTTATCTCTCCGGCGGTGAGCAACAGATGGTGGCTATTGGCCGCGGGTTGATGGCTGCTCCTCGGCTGCTGCTACTCGACGAGCCCTCGCTTGGCCTGGCACCCTTCATGGTCCAGCAAATCGGTGCCATCGTGGATGAAATCAGTAGTGGCGGCACCGCGGTGCTGTTAGTGGAACAGAATGCTCAGATGGCGCTTTCCCATGCCACCCATGGATATGTGCTGGAGACTGGCAGTGTTGTGTTGGATCAGCCGGCTGCGGTCCTGCTCCGTGATGAAACGGTGCGCAAGTTCTACCTTGGCCTGCATGAGGAGACGGGACACTCCAATTTTGCCGCCTTGCGCCAGCATCGCCCAGAGAGGAAGTGGACAGTATGACTGTAGCATCTCCGAAGATGTCGAACCTGCTCTCTGTCGAAGCGGTTACGGTACGTTTTGAGGGCGTAACGGCGCTTGCCGATGTCTCCTTCGCAGTACGGCCTGGTGAACTCTTCGCGATCATCGGCCCAAACGGCGCCGGAAAGACGTCGCTGTTTAATGTGCTTTCGCGCGTCTACCAGCCGGCATCCGGCCGAGTAACATTTGCGGGACGTGATCTGTTAAAGGTCAATACCAACCAGGTCGCCCGAGCGGGCATTGCCCGGACGTTTCAGAGCCTCGGACAGTTCCCGCACACAACCGTGATCGACTATCTGCTCTTAGGCCGGCACATACGCATGCGCAGCGGGATTCTGCTTGGAGGGCTCTATGTTGGACCTACCAGTGCGGAAGAGCGCAAGAACCGCGAATATTGCATGCATCTGCTCGAACTAGTCGGATTACAACAGTTTAGCGCCCATCCACTGGGTAGCCTGCCGTTCGGTCTGCAGAAGCGGGCGGACCTCGCCCGCGCGCTGGCGGCTCAGCCGCGATTATTACTACTGGACGAGCCGGTAGCTGGAATGGGTCTCGAAGAATCGCGAGACCTGGCTGCCATCCTGTTAGACATCAAAG
>JBKQTH010000478.1:0-8123 GCA_052143275.1 Ktedonobacterales bacterium
CCGAGCGGCAGCGACTGGGTCTAGACCCCAATGCCTTTGCCATCTATACGGCTCTCAAGCCTTTCGCCAGGGAGAAGCTCACCACTAACCAGGCAGAGGCAGCGAATGCTCTGTTTGTGGCACATCCCGACTACCAGTGGAACGAGGCCGAGAAGGCACGGCTTCGGGCAGACCTTTATAAGCTTCTCCGACTGCTCCTTGGGGGCAATGCGTTTATTGAGGCTACCAACAGTCTTCTGAAGCTGCAACGCGTATGACAAAGAAAAGCAAGGCAACTAGGGCGACCAAGCCAGCACAGACCACACTGACTGCAGTCGAACGGTGGCAAGATGCGGATGACTTACGGTGGGCAGCGCGCCACTGGGCGGTACGTATTGGCGTCAAGACCCCGCGTATCCAGGTGCGCCCGATGACCACCAAGTGGGCTTCTATCTCGACGGCCGGCCGGCTTACGCTCAACACTGACCTGCTTGATGTGCCTAAGAACCTAGGCGAGTTTGTCGTTGTGCATGAACTGGTCCATCTGCTCGTTCCCAACCACGGCCCGGTCTTCAAGAGCTTTCTGCACGCCTACTTGCCGGACTGGCGACAGCGAGAACAGGAGTTGCGATGGCACAATTACACACTCGCAGGTAAAGGTCAAGGAACCAGGGTACCAGACCAGGGACCAAGGGTACAGCGCAAGAACGTGACGTCCGCCACTGGTGTCCGCGCTCATGATAGGCCCAGCCATGGTGCTCACACGAGAGTACAGGCACAAGCAGAGACAATCATCACTACCGCGGCTATGCCCTCGGTGCTGGTAGTAGACGATGAACCTGCGCAGCGACGGTTGCTTCGTGAGATTCTCACCCTTGAAGGTCGCGCCGTCCATGTGGCACGGCATGGGGGAATAGCACTGCGGCGACTGCGGGCCAGCACACAGAGCATGGTGGTTCTGCTGGGACTGATGATGCCCGAGGTGGATGGAGAAGCCGTGCTGGAGGCTCTAGCTGCAGACGAAACACTAGCCTCGCGGCATGCTTTCGTCATGATGACGGCCGCGACACCTCGCGCGAATGAGGGGCGTGTCGCAGAGTTACGCCGTCAGCTCGGCATACCTCTCATCTCAAAGCCTTTCTCTGTAAGCGACATACTCGACGCGGTGGAGAAAGCCGCCCGCCAGTTGGTTACCGATGCGACGCCTTAAGCCACAGCGTCTCGTTCACTGCGCCGAGATACCCGGCTGAGCAAGGCGAGTACGTACACTTCCTATCAAGGAAACACGTCAGAAAGGAGAGTGCCCAGTGGCCGGTCATGATGCTGTACAGGTACGTATCCTTCTGGGTAGGGTCAAGGCATTGATGCGTCAGTGCAAGTACGACGCAGCCCTTCCGCTGGCTCGTTAAGCTGTCGAGCTCAACCCGCGTAACTTGGAAGCCTGGCGTCAACTTGGGTCAGTCTGCGCCTTTACCAGACAAGTGAAGGAGATGGAGGCAGCTTTTGATCAAGCGCTCATCCTCGCGATGACACCCGAGGAGGAAGCTGACACGTGGTACTTTCGCGGCAACGCCGAGAACAACTCTGACCAGTGGACAGCGGCCCTCAGCTCTTTCCGCCGGCTTGCCGAGCTGGAGCAGAATTGGTGTATGCCTTGGCTGATGCAGGGGATGGTACTGGGCAATATGGGCACGTTCGTCGACCCCCACTACCACGAGGACGCCCTGGTTGCCCTCGACCAGGCATTGGTACTTCTTTCACGGCTGCGTACCGTCGACGAACGGGTGATATACGGCCTCAAGGCTTGCTCGCTGTCCTGCCTCGGGCGCCATGAGGAAGCCGAGAAGTGCCGATGGAAGGCTGACACATTGTACCGTCTAGAGCAGCTCCGGACGAAAGGTTCTCGGTCGCGCCACTGATACATCCAGAACGCGACAGCGTGGGTGATGAGTAGCAGTCAGCCCACGGCAATACCAAAGGGTCTTGGCAATTACTCTGGTTCTCCATGCGACACCTCAGTCACTGGTCGGCCGTTTCAGGTAGTATACACATATCAGCAAGGCAACAAAATGCTCTCTGTGGGTGCTACGCGAAATGCCAATGCCACTCCAGAAGTGATTCACGGCCGTCTCGGTGTACTGATATAGCTACTTGCCTGTGTCGGTGTTGGGTGTAAACTGCGGAGGGCAGACGCCCGTTGGAGTAAGACGGGGATGAAAGATGGCCATACCTGATTACCAGACGATTATGTTGCCCTTGCTGCAGTATGCATCAGACGGGGAGGAGCATGCATCACGCGACCCAGTCAATTCGCTCGCTGTGAACTTCGGCCTATCGGAGGCAGAGCAGCGAGAGTTAGTGCCAAGCGGCAAGCCTATGTTCGCCGATCGTGTGGCCTGGGCCCTCTCGTACCTGCGCCAAGCTGGGGTGCTACAGAGCATGCGGCGCGGGTTCTTTCGCATTACTGAGCGGGGCATGAGTGTGTTGGCCGCACATCCAGAACGTGTCGATAACCGCTTGTTGGGACAGTTCCCAGAGTTCCGAGAGTTTCTTGCGCGTAACAGAAGGCCCACCTTAACTTCACCCGCGGAAACTGAGCGCACCGGCAACGGCACGGCTACCGTTCTGGTGGAGGAAGCCGTTCAGCAGCGGCAAACACCCAGTGAACTGCTAGAGGATGCGTTCCAGACGATCCGGCAGGACCTTGCCCAGGATCTGCTTGAGCGGATCAAGTCCTGCTCGCCGGCCTTCTTCGAGCGTCTGGTGGTGGAACTACTGGTGAAGATGGGCTATGGCGGTTCGCGCAAGGACGCAGGTGAAGCCGTCGGCCGCAGCGGCGATGAGGGTATCGATGGCATCATCAAGGAGGATCGGCTTGGCCTGGACATTATCTACATCCAAGCCAAGCGATGGGAACGTACCGTGGGACGACCGGACGTCCACCAGTTTGCCGGTGCCCTGACGGGGCAGCACGCACGCAAGGGCATCTTCATCACCACCTCTTCCTTCAGTAAGGATGCCCAACAGTTCGTGGCTGGCGTCGACACAAAGATCGTTCTGATTGATGGCAAGCAACTCGCCGAATTGATGATCGACCACGACGTCGGCGTCACCACCACGACTTCGTATCAGGTGAAGCGTGTGGACTCGGATTACTTCATGGAGGAGTAGCAAGAGGAATGACAACGGTCTGGAGCCGTCGCAGCAATTGGACCCCTGTATGGAGCTGGGCGGGAGGAGAAGTACGTGACAATGTCGAGATACTACATGCCAACGATAGAGGAACTGGAAGCTGCCCACAAGATCTTCGAGCAGAACGAGCCGCGCGACCTGTTTTACCGGGCGGCGACAGAATTGGTGGACTTGGCCATTCGCGGCCAGACCAAGTTGACCCTAGTCGAAGCCGTGGCGGTCCTCCTTCAAACGTGGAACGTCTCATACTATCGATTTCACGGAAAGTTCGACACCAAGCATTTTGCCGAACTGGAGCGAGTAATACACCATGATGAGCACCTGCTCATGAGTTTGCGGCAACGAACAATTGCGAGCTTCACCGGCCGAGAGGAAGACACAGTTCGCGGGGTCTTCGCGCGCTTCGAGCAGGTACTTGGCCCGGTAGGTGCTGCCAAGAGCTTACACCTGCTCGCGCCGCGGTTCTTCCCACTGTGGGATCGGGCAATTGCCGCGGCATACGGTTTGGCCATGAAAAAGGGCGACAATGCCGACCGTTACATCGCCTTTATGGGCATTGCACAACGGCAGTGCCGCGAGGTGGAAGACCATCTGCCGAAGGATCGCAACCCGCTCAAAGCGTTGGATGAGTACAACTACATTCACTTCACCAAACGCCTGAACGGCCGAATCGTAGCCCAGTCATGATGGTGCGCAACTCTGCAACGGTCGGCTGGCGGTGGGTGACCTGCCCAGTCGATGTTGGATGCCGCGCCTCTAAGCGAGCAAACTACTTCACTAGCACCGTTAGCATCATACGTTGCTGTCTCTGGGCATGTCTGGCTTGCCGTTGTCCATCTCGGTGCTCCTCTGGCCTGGCATCTATCCAATTTCAAAATGGTGTGCACAGCGCGTTTTTAAGGGCCTACAAACGCCCAAGCCATATTTGTAGCCTGTGGCCTTTGCAGGCCACTGGCGCCCGCGTGGCACAGGTACACGCTACCCCTTTTGGGCAAGGGCTGGCCAAAAGGCTTTACCTAGTAGCCCCTTGGTTGGTTTCCGCCGTCTTCCCGGTCGGTTGGTGTGTGGGTAATACTGTGTCGCCTCATTCAGTTGTAGAACAGAGACGCCCTCCTCTCGCGCAGTTTGGCGCTGCTGATAGTCCTCGAACTCATCAACGGTGGTCGGCGACGTCATATGCTAGGGGTGTTGAATCGACGTATGGCTCACCTGGGAGGTAGGGATGCAGACGACACCAGAACCTGGCGTTGAGGCCAACCGACACCTGCGACTGGCTCTCACGAGCCTTCTACTCTCGCTCGTGCCCCTGGCGGCGTGGGGGCTCTATCTCCTCTGCTGCCTAGGCCTGTGCTCTCTGTGCTCGGCGTGCTACCGCTGCTGCCTGGGCCTCTGTTCTATGTGCTCAGCGCGGTCCTGTATGCAGGCGTCTTCATCGGCAGCGTGTACGCTGTGGTCACCGGGGTGCGAGTCCTGGGCCGGGACCAGCAGCAACCGCCTCTCCAACCCGTGGTGCGCGCCGCAGCAGGAGCGGGCATCGTCATCGGCACTGCCGGCATAGTGTTCCTTGTTTATTACGTGATTTTTGCAGTCTACTTCTTCATGGGTGGTGGGGCCGGATAGGCCACCTCACCTCTAATTGAGACAACGTCGTGTGAGCGCTGCCAAACGACAACTCTATGGCCCGACGCGGTATAATATGGTCTTGGTCAACCGCCACTTTGCCACCATTGACGACCTCGAAGAGGTGCAACTTGCCCGGTGTGCTGCCTTACAGCAGCAACCAGCGCTGATTCGCTCGACCACTAGTTTTCACTGGTGGCCTCGGCAGATTCACAAACGACGAGGCCCCCGGCACGACTCACGCTCAGCCTGCTAGTGCGAGGCCTCTGCTGGCTATCACACGTCTCGGCTTTCAGACGAGTTGGCTGTCTGAGGAACGTGGCTGGGAACGTGGATGTGGCCGTCCCCAACCTATGCGAAGTTCAAAGGGACCTGGGAGCAGGATTACTACGCCTTTTTGACGAGCGAGGAGTCGGTCATAGGTACGTGTTGGCTTATCTCCGTGACCTGGGCCAAAGACAGTAGGAACACCTGGAATGGACTTCCGACGCACACGTACACGTAGCATTCATGCCCCTCCAGCTCAGATCTCGCCAAGGAGACTGGATTACAGGATGGCGATGGCCTGTACTCACTCACTGGGATTACCGCTCCACTGAAGATGAGAGAGTTTCCCTGTCGCTATTCTACCACTACCCATCCACATTCCGTATGAGAGGCCGTTTGGGAACTCGTACTCAGTCCAACTTGCTACCATAGGAGACGGTGCAGTGGAGGAGTCTTGAGGGAGGCACCCATTGTTTCATCTCCCTACGTGTCGCTATCCGTAGGAGAACGTTGATGGTCGGCATTCCTGGCCCGGAAGTCAACTCTGAGTTCATTGAGCGCAATCCCTAGCAAGAGCAGGAGCACCAGCGTTACCCCTATTACCTCCAGGGAGGAGGGCCGAGTTGACGTGAGAAGAATGAAACTAAGAGCAAGGGGGACAATGAAGAGGGCAAGCCAGTAGAGGGACGTGCGGAATTCCGCCAGCTTTGTTCTCTGCGTAGCATGGGTGGCACGCCGCAACCGGAGCCATGCGAGCGACAAAAATACACACCACGTGAGTGCAATCAGGCCCATAGATTCGGTGTAGGTCATACAGGTCTCCTGGGCGCGTGCTGGTTACCATATGCCAACGCCCCTCGGCTATGCTGGTGGCTCACATTATAGCAAACTGGTTCGGTTCAGCATATTTCCCTTCCACCAAGGCCAAGCAGACGAAACACTAGTGCATACGAGCCAGCCTTCGAACCATCAGGCGGATCATGGCCAGATAAATCCAGGTCTCGCTGGTGGCACACAGCCGCTCGTAGTCACGACTCAACCGTCGGTTAAATAGCAACCAAGCGAATGTCCTTTCTACTACCCATCGGCGTGGAAGCACATGGAAACCGGGAGCCGGCAGGTATTGGGACCAATCAATCTGGTCCGGCGGGATATCGTTGGGCACCCAATAACGCTTGAATCGATGGATCGCGCGCAGGACCTGCACCGACCACCCGACGGCCTTCTCGACCCAGTCGCTGCCTTTGCCCCGGCCGTTGTAGCCTGAATCCAACCAGAGATGGCGCATCCGGGGCAGCCGCGCCCGCGTCTCGTCGTCCAGAACGAGCTTGATCCCATCCCGATCCATCACATTGGCGGGGTGGACATTGACCGCCAAGAGCAGTCCTTCCGTATCGACCAAAATATGCCGTTTGCGACCCACGAGTTTCTTGGCGCCATCGTAGCCGCGCTCTCCTCCCACACTCGTGGTCTTCACCGATTGACTATCGACGCTCCCGGCACTGGGCTGCGGATCCCGATGCAGAGCGATCCGCAGTTCCTCGCGCAGAACGGTGTGGATGCGTTCCAGGGTCCCATCACGCCGCCATTTTCTCAGGTAGTAATACACACTTTGCCAAGCAGGCCAGTCGGGAGGCAGCAGCCTCCAGGCACAGCCGGTGCGCAACACATAGAGCAATGCGTTCACGATTGTGCGTAAATGATGGTGTCGCGGGTGTCCCGTACGAGTCACTGGAAACAGTGGTTCGAGCCGGGCCCATTCGGCATCGGTCAGGTTGGTGGGATAGGGATGTGTCTTCATTCCACAAGCCTATCTCACCCCGCCGTCTCCCTTCTTTCCTCAGTTTCCAAACGGTCTCTGAGAACATCGCGCAACTCGTGTTGACGAACCTGGGAGAGGAGTGGAGTTCCAGCCTTGGGTCGATGTCGTCGATCTCGGACACCATCAGGGCCTTCTCGATTGTAGCGGCGTGCCATTTGGCCGATCCAGTAGGCAGAGCAGCCGGTAATCGTCGCAATGGTCGTGGCGGTAAAGCCACGGCTCAGGAGCCAGAGAAAGTCCCAGCGGCTCCGCTCGATCGGGTCACGAGCAGTACGGTACTGGTTTTCCAGCTCGCGGACACTGAAATGCGGTTGAAGGTGGATATGTCGTGCCAGCATGGGTAGGCCGCTGGCGAGGTGTCGGTAGACAAATGTCAACCGGTCCTTTTCCATTGGCCCCCCGTCAAACCGTACATGATACTTTCACATCATACGGCTTTCTCAGTGACGATCTACGAGGACGAGCGAACAATATTCATGCGGCCATAGGTAATGGCCACATGACACTCATGACAGACATAGAGCGTCTTGCGACGCCGCATCGCCATAAGTTGGACCCATGCCGGTGGATGTTTACCATGCTGTTTGAGGTCCGCCAGCTTGCGAATGTGGTGGCCTTCAACTGGGCCTGTTTTCCCACATAGCTCACATTCCTCATGAAGCAACCGCTGAATCCGCTCATTCCGGTGAATGCGCGGTCCCTGATACGGGATGCGGTCTCGGACAATGGGTACTTCTTGTCGAACCACGGGAAATCCCCCAAAGCGGGCTATGAGTGGGGCTTTCTGCTCACGCTCGATGCGGACCTCCAAGCAGTTGCGCAGTCCGTTAGGCGTCTCCGTCTGCGTTTTGTATTGCTTCAGGATTCGCCTGACGGTTGTGCGGTGCTTGGCAGCAAGCGTGTGGAGCAACGAGTTCTCCATCGCGAACTTGAGTCCCAGGAGCCACGAGACATTCTGTGCCCACGCATAGTAGTTGTACACTCCGCGGAAGATACCCCCGTACCGGTCTACGATAGTAAAATCGCTTTCCTGTGCGAGCAGCCTGTCCCGTTTGGGGTGCCCTTCTACCAAATAGCTCGCTCGGTACGCCTCCACCACGTCGGCCGGAATGAGAAAGGCGACCTTCCCGTTCGTTTTCCGCTCTTTGTTGGTGAGCAGATCGTCGCGGTAGTGGACGCGAATCTCATAGTTGAGGAACCGTGCTGCCTGCGTTCGGGCGTGAGTGATGAGCGTTTTTTCCTC
>JBKQTH010000479.1:0-13581 GCA_052143275.1 Ktedonobacterales bacterium
GACCCATCATTGTTGAGCGGGCCAATCACGATGCTGCTGCCGTCACTAAACTGGATATTGCCGGCGGTGATCTGGTCGTTGAGATTGGGCCGGTCATAGAGGACGATCATGTTAACTGTCTGAGGACTGGCCCAGGTGAGCTTCAGCCAGCTGCCGGCTTTGCCGCCCACGGTTGCCCACTCCCGGGTATAGTCATGTGGATAGCCGTCAATCACACCATCGATGGCTTTATTGGCGGTCTGCCTGGTACTGGTGTTCTGCGAGGAGGCAGTCGCCGTCGCCTTCAGCGCGAGATCAGGACTTGGGCTCGCGGAGACTGTGTATTGCCGGAGCAACCATGACGCATATCCAGTCATGGCGCAACTTGCGGCGCTGGAGCAGGTGCCGCCGTCATGCTGGCCGTAGGTGTAAAACGCGTTTTGCTTGACAGCCAGGACGGAGCCGGTGACATTAGCCGGATGCTGCGAGGTAGCATAACCTAGATATCCGGTGAGAGTGAAGGACGACGTGTACTGTTGCACGGCGGCCTGGGTCATGTAGGCAACCGCGTGATGGTCGCTGTGATCTCCGTCGCCAAATGTGCCGGCGTAATCCTGCGTCAAAATTTGATCCGGCTGGAACAGGGACAGTAAATCGGCGAGCGTGTTTATGAGGTCCTGCTGACTGTAGCTAGTTGAGCCGTCTACCGCTCGCATTGTGGGGATCGTCCCCTGCCACAGTTTCTGTGAGCTTTCATAGCTGTCGCTGGGAAAGCCGGAGCCGTCTACATTCCCATCGGGCAGACGGAGAAAAACTAGCGAGACAGTCGAAAAATCCGCGGGAGTGTAGACCGAAATGGGATGGCCGGAAATACCGGCATCGGCCTGATTCCAGGAATTTGGGGTTCCGCACAGCTCGGCGTACGCTGCCTTCACGCCGGATTCCCGGCCTTCCCAGTAGGCGGAATTACGCCCATCGTCGCCCGCGGTGATATAGACCAGTCGGACAGACCGGCCGGCACGAAGGGCATAAATTATGTCGGGATTCTGAAAGAGCAGATCATCGTCTGGATGCGCCACGACGCTGAGCGTTGACCCGTTAGCTGCTAACACACGTAGCCGCCCAATCGCAAGGCCGGCACCGGCGAGAAGCGCAGTGGCACCGGCCCCAATAAGAAAAGTCCGGCGAGGGAAGCGATAGAGTGGACCCTGAAATGCTCTGGTTATCTTGTCTAGGCGCCTGATGTCGGTTGCCTTGGATGGTAACGGCATTTTCCACCTTCTGAGCAAAATGGCAGTACACTTCATATGAATGCCACTAACGATTCACAGTGTACAAGTAGACGGCCAATTCCGTGAACTTTAGGGATGTAAAGATATATTGCTACACTAAACAGAACTGCCTGCGTCGCTAGTGTACTCGATGCTGTCTATCAGGAAAACTGAAATAGGACTTTTTGACTCATGCGTATGTGCTGGTGTGGTGCCCACCTGAGCAGGCGTAGCCGTGGGTGAAGTTCTCCCGATTTGGTAGACGAAACAGGACCAGGCGACAACTTATGTGGTGGGAGACCACCTTCTCTCATAGGCCTCCGGTGAGAGATACTCGAGAGCCGAATGCCGACGCTATCGACGCCGATCGTAAGAGCTCTCGATGTACTCGAAGAGCGCGCTGCAAGCCTGATCAAAGGTAGGGAAGGCCTGCTGCTTCAAGGTCATAACCAAGCGCTGGCATACGAGGTCTGCAAGCAGGGATTGTCAATGCACCGGGAGCGTATACCCCATTCAATTGACCGCGCCGAGTCGGGCGCGGTACAGGGCGAGCAGCTCGGGATGATCGGAGAACCACTGGATCATGGATCCAAAACCTTGCTCGATAGTGTAGAGCGGCCGCCAACCAAGGGTGCGCTGTAGTTTGCCGCTATTCGCCACCCAGACGTTGGTGTCCCAGTGCCTGTCAGCCATCGATCCCCACACTGGCTCGGTCTGGATCGCCAGGGCACGCCGCGTCATTTCCACGACCTCGCGCAGCGCAGTCTGCACACCAGTGCCGACGTTGTACACCGCCCCCGGCTCCTGGCCCGCGCTACTCGCCGCCCGGACTAAGGCCTCATTTGCGTCGTCGATGTACACGTAATCGCGGGCCATATCGGGTCGAACCAATGGGGGGAGACGACCCTCCAGACCACGGACAATGAGCGTTGGCATTAGTCGTGTCGGCTCCTCGTAGGGGCCGTAGATGGAGTAGAGCCGCAGCGTAACCAGATGAAGGCAATGACGCTGCGCCGTGTAGCGGCAGAACAATGTGGCCGCGGCCTTCGTCACCGCGTAGTCGCTATTCGGGTCGATCCACTCGTGCTCGTCGGGTGCGTGGTCCTTGTACCCATACTCTGAGGACGAGCCGGCGTGGACAAAGGCCTCGAAGCCGACCTGGCGGCAGGCCTCCACGAGATTGACCGTGGCGATGAGGTTTGTCGCTATCATCTTATGAAGATCGGCTTGCGTGGAATAGGCGCCGTGTGCGGCCAGATGGAATACCCAGTCTGCCCCGATGCGTGCGACGACTCGGGCTAGCGTGTCGGAATCGCCTAGGTCGACTTCATGCCAGCGCACGTCATGGCGGATCGCTGCAACACGCCATAGTGAGGCCCCACCGCGGACGAGGAGGTGGACCTCGTGGCCGTCGAGGAGCAATCTACGGGCCAGATTGGCCCCGACGAAGCCTGTTGCCCCTGTGATAATGACGCGCTTCATGGCCGACTCCTGGACTAGATGAAGTTGCTGTAGTCGAAGATGTCCAGGTATTGCCAGCTATAGTCCCGGATGGCGTCGCGCTCCTGATGAGAAAGCTCTTCTGCTGCGGACTTGTTGTGCTGGGGCGTCACCTTGCGCAACGTGCCCCAAGGATAGACTTCTTCGAGCTGGATACCGTTCCAGGTTGGGAGGCGCAGTGAGTCGGTTGGCTCGAGACCCAACTCCTCGCAGATTGCGCCGAGCGTCTTATGCGGGTCAGCCATCACGTCCTCTGCGCGCACGACGTGCATACGGCCGGGGAATTTCTGGCAGAAGTAGAGCGCATAATACTGGTTCATTGTCCAGCCAAGCATGTAGTGGTGCAGCCCTAAAGGCACAGGACGCTTCTTCGTATCGGCGTAGGCAGACCAGGGGTTGCGCACAACGTGCAGCACGTGCGCCTCAGGCAAATCAGTCAGTATCTTGTCTGCGTCGACAGTGATGATCGGGCTGTAGCCCACGTACACCGTCTGCTCACTGGTGCGTTTGTAGTCCCTCCAGGCGTCGAAAGTGGCCCGATAAAAGGCCGCCACATTGTTAGCACGCGAGCGACCTGTTTCATGCACATAGTTGGCATACATGCGTCTCCGCTCGTCGTCGGAGAAATCCATCGGCATGTGCCGGAACTTGCTCACCTCCGGGGTGCGTGCGCGGACCTTGCCCTCCTCGTCTATGATTGCATGGTAGTCTTCGTCGGGAGTCGCGTCGAGCGCAAAGACCGGCCAGCGGTACTTCTGCGGGAACATTGACGTCAGGTGATCCTGCACCAGCCGCGTCCCAATCTGCGACTCGAACGGGTAGACAAACATCTGCGGGTGGCCATCTAGGAATCGGTGCGTTGTGTTGCCGCCGTTCTCGTACATCGCTCCAAGCATCAGTAGCTTCAAATCCTGGCTCATTTAGACCTCACTTCTTTCCAGCGGCACTTACCACACTCGTGCTGAACGCGTACAGCACTTGCCTGTCACGAGTCGTTGCCCGTCTGGTGCCAACCGGGTACAGGAAACCGGTCGTGAATGCGCTCGGTACCGCCTCGATGGCGAACACCTGATTACCGTAGGGCCAGATGAGGCTGCCCAGTACCTCGCCCGTCCGTGTTGCGACCGCGTGCAGTCCGCACACGCTGGCGTTAACATCCAGCCCGGGCGCGTACTGAGCAAAGCGAGCGATAACGCGGGACGAGCCAACAAAGGCGACCTCACCGTGGAAGCACAGGCCGCGTGACCAGCCTGGCAGCTTGACGGTCGGTACGAAGCTACCGTCCTCGGCGTAGCCCAGTTCGCCATAGCCGCTGTTGTTGACCCACACGCGGCCGGCGTGCAGTCGGACAGAATGGGGGCGGGTGAGGCCGCGCACCATCGGTCGGCGAGTGGCGCCTGAAAAGATGACGCCGCGCTGATCAACCGAGAAGTTGCGGTGCCCCGGCCGACGGGCTGAGACTACCTCCGTCGAGGCGGAGAAGTAGGATGCGGCCAGATTCAACCCAGCTGCGATCGAGTTCAGTTGGATGTGATTGCGGTCGAAGATTGGCGCACCGGCGCGCTCGATGCACTCGGGCCACCACACCCGGTCGAATCTTCCGTCGGCGTGAAGGTGTACCACAGCGTTCTGGCCAACCGAGTTGGCGTAAAGCTCGCCGCCAATCACGGCCAGGTCGTGCATGTAGAGGTAACCGGGGAATAAACGTGAGCGCACGGGAATCAGTGGTCGATCCTGCAATGCGTCTGGCTTGACGTCGGTCCTGCCCACCAGACCGGTTACCGGAGCTAGGTCCCATAGCTGGTTCGGGTTGCGCGTGCTGGCCACGTGCACGATGCCGCACTTCAGATCCACTGCAAGCCCCGAGGGATGGGGCACCTTGGTGTACGAGACCGCCGGGCCGTGCTCGTCCGCTCGCAGCGCCAGTAGGAGATGCTCGTACTCGCGTGTGACGAGCAGCGTGATTCCGAGGCGGGCAAGCGTCTCCCACCACGCGCCGCGGACACTGTACCGCAACAGCCGCGGGTCGACTTCGGTATCCTCCCAGTGGCTCATCACCTGCGCCGGCGCACGCCAGGACGCGTTGTGCGCCGCCCAGAGTTCGTCGAGCTCCGTCTGCTGGGGTAGTTCCATCGAGTTCACTTTCCGCGCTTCCGCATGTTGCGCCGCAATTGCCAGGCGCCGACGTACATTTTACAGGCAGACCACAGGTTGGTCGTCGACTTGCCTCCGTGCCGGCGAGTCGAGAAAATCGGCACTTCCAGCATGGGGTAGCCAGCGCGGTGGCAGATGGCGATGAATTCCGCGTCGATTAGGTCGTCATTTCGGCGGAGCTCCAACAACTCGCTAAATGCGCGTGGGAACACCTTGGGCGTGCCGTTGACGTCCCAGTACGGCAGATCGAAGAGCGAGCGGCATTCCAGGTTGTAGAGCAGCGAGCCCAGGCGGCGGAGTAAACCCTCGCGCACCTTGCGGTTTGCCTTGATCACGACGTTGGGGTTAGCGGAGGCGTAGAGCAGCATAAGCAACAGGTCTTGCTGGGTCGTGCGCGCCGAGTTAGTGTAACAGATCAGGTCACCTCGCGCTGCCTGAATGCCCACCCGTATTGCAAGTCCCCATCCGCCCTTCTCGCTGACGATCAAGTGGATACAGGGGTGCTTCTTCGCTAGCGCCTCGCAGACTTCCACAGAGCGATCACGGCAGCTGTTCAGCACGAGGATGATCTCGCACGGTGCCGGCACTTTGGACAGTATGGCAGCGTACTCCGTCACAATGTCCTCAATGTGGTCGGCCTGGTTGTGCACAGGAATGATCAACGAGAGGCGCATCGGCGGGTCATGCGCCGCCTTCGACTCCAGGGACGGGAGCGGATTTAGGCTGCCCATGGCTTATTTAGCTCCTCGGAGTCGAGTGGCCTGCAATGCGCGCTGCGCCGTCGCGACTAGCACTTCAGCAGTGAGCCCATGGGCGCGGTGCAGGTACTCCGAGCTGCCGGTCAGGCCACCAGTCAAGCGCCCGATCCCATTCCGGACTACAAGGCAACCGAGCCCGTGCTCGGCAACTGCCTCGCACACCAGCGAGCCGACGCCACCAGTGATGTAGTGCGCCTCGACTGTCAGCGCCACAGGGACATGCGCTAGACATTCCACCAGGTCCTCGATCGGCGGCGGATTGAGGCTGGCGATCACCGCCACCTTGGCCTCAATGCCGCGCTCGCTAAGCAGGCACGCCGCAGCCACTGCCTCGCTGGCCACCGGCCCCATCGCCACGAGCAGCAAGTCCGATCCGCCGAAGATAACCTCGGCCCTCGCCAACCGGAAGCGACCACCTAGTTCCGGTACCGCGTGCTTGTCGTTCTTGCCCAGGCGATAATAAACTGGCCCAGGCAGGTTCCAGGTAGCGCGCAGCGCCGTGTGCGCCTGGGCAGGATCGGCGGGGACAATGACCGTCAGGCCCGGCTGCATGCGCATCACGCCCACATCCTCCAAGCCGTGGTGGGTCGGTCCGGCGGTGCCGTACTCTACCCCACCCCCCACCGCTATCACGCGCACCGGCAGTTGGTGAAGTACCGGCCCGTTGCGGATGAACTCGTAGGGACGAAGCGCGGCGAAAGTCACGATGGAGTAGACATATGGAATAAATCCCGCTTCGGCCAGGCCTGTGGCAACCCCAACCATGTTCTGCTCTGCCACGCCGACGTTGAAGAAACGGTCTGGGAACCGCTCCATAAACGGTTCGAGCACTGAGTAGCCCAGGTCGGCAGTCAGCAGGACGACACGTGGGTCCTCTTCGGCCAGCTCGATCATTGTCCGAGTGAATACGGACCTCACGTGGACCTGCCAATCTCTTCCAGCGCCCGCTCGTACTCGTCGGCCGATAGGGGCGAGTAGTGCCACTTGATCTGGCTCTCTATGAACGAGACGCCTTTGCCAAATGTCGTGTGGGCTACGAGGATGTGCGGTGGGCCGGCCGTCGTGTCCAGACCATTGATGATGGCAGCGATCTGCGCCCCACTATGCCCATCTACCTCCTGCGTATCCCAGGCGAACGCCTCCCAGCGCTGCGCCATTGAATCCAGCCCCAGGACGTCAGCTGTGTACCCTAGCGCTTGCTGGCCGTTGAGGTCAAGGATCGCTACGAGGTTAGCCAGCCGCCAGTGCGCCGCGAACATCACCGCCTCCCAGGTGGAGCCCTCGTCACACTCCGCATCGCTGAGCAGCACGAAAACGCGTCGTGGCGAGCCCTGCATCCGAGCCGCCAGCGCCGCGCCCGCGCCCAGGCTCAGGCCATGACCGAGCGAGCCCGTTGAGAAGTCGATGCCGGGAAGGTCGTGCTCAGGATGCACGGCCAGAAGGCTGCCATCGCCACAGTACGTGTTGAGCTGCTCCTCATTGAGCTCCCCACGCAGATACAGTGCAGCGTACAATGCCAGTGCGGCGTGGCCCTTGGAGAGGATGAAGCGGTCTCGCTCGGCGTAGCCCTCTTCTCCGCGAGCGGGGCGGCGCAATACGTCACTGTAGAGTGCCGCGATGATGCTGGCGATCGACAGTGACGAGCCGATATGGCCCACATTCGCCCGGCGCGACTGCTCGATGACGACCCGCGCAACATCCTGGGCAGTGATCTGTGGCGTTGAACTCAATCCCATGCCTCCTGTCGCTGCTGTTCCAGGAGCCAGACACTCGTCAACAGCAGCAAGAGGACCTGCTGCATGTTCAGCCACTGTGCGGCCTGATTCGATGGTACCCAGACCACGCTGACCAGCGCGAAGAGAGCCAGGCCGGGCAGGATCGGCCAGCGCAACTCGCGCAGGAGCAACCATCCAGTCGCGAGGTAGGCTGCTAGAGAGATGAAGCCCCAGAGCATAGTAGCTGGTATCTTTGGAAGGAGCCCAAATGGGGCGAACAGCAAAATAGAACTAGGCGGGTGGGAGTTATACTCAACATGGCCAGGTAAATATTTGTAGATGAGATTGCAATGCACCGCAGAATAGAGTGTCTGCCCATGGAAGAGCGAGAGAGCTGACAGATAATTCTGGCAGAAATCGTTATAGCCGTGAACGCCGTAAGTCGTAATCACGACGAGCCCTCCCACGCCTATGAAAAACAGGGAGCACCACAATCCCATCCACAGATACCAGCGGAGCCCAATAGGCTGCGAGACATACAGTCGTTTCTTTCCCTCTTAGCCCCCGAATGAGTGGATAGTACGAGCGCAGGCGTTGGCACACGCGAGACAGCATGTTACACCTACCCTCCAAACAAAATACCAATGCCTCTACCATACGCCCGATGTCAAGCTTCCCTGATCGTGCGGGCGCTGAGGAGTCAAGGCTGCGCGTGTCGTACCGAACTCCAAAACTCTATCTGGCACTACAGCACTACTGGGTTGCTGCGCGGCGTGGAGACCATCGCTGAGCCGTCCACGACTTCCATAGTGGGGATCGTCCCTTGCCGCAGTTTCTGTAAGCTTTCAGAACGGCGTGGAGTTGCCAAATGCGACACGCTACTCAAGAGTATTGCGCTTTTGCTGCTGGCGCTCTATACTTGCCTCAGTATTCGCCAGCTGGGGGGCAGTAATGTGCGTACAACTATTCTGATTACATCTATCTCTGTTGCTACTCAAATTCTGTTTCTAAGTATCAAGGGAGAATATCTACGAAGCGCTCGTATGGTCAAGGCATGATTGAGTATAGTCTGATTATCGCCCTCGTCGCCGTGGTGGTGATTGCCACATTGATTCTCCTTGGCCCACAGCTTAACAGTCTTTTCCAGTCCGTTCTGCAAGCTATTTAATGCCTTGATTTTCTTCGGATATATAGGGTTTTTGATGTCGGTGTACCGGTCCGGATAAAGGGGGGATATGGCGCTGTAGCGCTGTAATGGGGCGCTTCGTGCACCCCTATTGCTGGTGACGTCCCTGCCAGGCAAGACTGTCATAGCGGCCAGTCGTGGACTTCCTGGACTTTTACCTAGATCGAAGGAGTCGGCGACGAGTTACGTGTGTTCTGGGTTCGGTCCGATACGTCTTGCAGATTGGCCTGTCCGCTCGATGACTGGCCTGAACCGGTCATGCTCTGAACCTGATCGCGCATGGAGTTGACCGTCTTTCGGCTTGACTCGATAGCTCCTGACGCTGTTTCCTTCATGCTGTTCAGCTGCGTCTGCGCCTGTCCCTGCCACTGGTTAATCCGCTCCTGCAGCTGCGCGCGGGTTACATCACCGCGCTGTGGCGCAAAGAGCAGGCCCAAGATCGCGCCAATGGCGCTTCCCCAGATAAATGCCCGAATCGTTCTCATAGATTTGTCTTCTCCTCCACCTATTGCATGGGCTAGTCTGCGCTAGCGGTAACTCCTCGTGAGCCATAGCTCTGTAACCGTTGATTCAGCAAGCCCTGTGCCAGTAGATCAAAGAAAACCGCTATGCCTGCAGTTTCCCCGATAAACTACGTGATGTTGGTTATGTCAATCCCACAGCGGAGCAATAAGTCGCGGCACTGTTCAACGCGGTAGTGGACGGGAAGGCGCTGCTCGGGGCCATGAGAGTCCGAGCCGGCGCTCACCAGCAGGCCGTGCTCTGTGGCCAGCTGGTGGTACGCCTCCGTTTGCTGCGGCGAGTGGGTTGGGTAATAAACCTCGATGCCGTCCAGCGGCGCATCCCCGAGCATTTCCGCCACCATCTCCGGCGGGTACTGCGGTATCTCGCCGCCATCTCCTCCGCGTCCGGGGTGGGCCAGCAGCGCCACCGCTCCGCAGGCGTGCGCCGCCTCAACGCTGGCCTCGATTGGCGAAGCAACGATAACATAGCCGGCACCGGCAATCAGACCCAGCGCCTGCGCCACGTCGCTGGCATAACCATGATGTAGCAGCAAGCGCGCGTTGTCAATTGGCCGGACCAACCCTCCCCGATCCGCTGACAGCACCTCGCCGCGCCGGGGGAAAGCATAACCCTGTTCTTCCAGTTTGACATACACCGCCCAAGTGTTCTCCAGCTGCTGCTCTCGAGTCTCGTCGACCAGCTTCTCCAGTGCCTCACCGGTGAAGTGGCTTCCCACCGCGTAGCAGAGCACGTGAGCAATCATGCCTCGCCAGCGGGATGTCACCTCGACACCAGGCAACACGGTGATGCCTCGTGACTCTCCCAGGAGACTCAGCTCATCCAGATGAGCCACCGTGTCGTGGTCGGTGATCGAAATCACGCTAAATCGCTCGGCAGCCAGATACTCAAAGAGCTGTCCTGGAAGCCACTGGCCATCGCTATAGACAGTGTGCAGCTGCAGGTCTACTGAGGCGTCTAAAGTCACATCCATACTGTTACATCCTGTACATCCTGCATGACCCTTATTTGCTTTCTTTCACAATGGGGTGGTTACGTCCAGTCATGACAGCCGGTTTCCACTGACCTCAGCATATAGCGTGCTGGTCTCTACCGCCACGCGGTCCCAGGTGAATTGTTTCACCCGTGCCAGGCCGCGTGCGGAGAGATCCTGGCGTAGCTGCGAGGAAGTAAGCACCCGCTGTATCGCCCGGCCAAAACGGTCCGGGTCCTCAGGATTGACCAGGATGCCGGCGCTGCCTACTGTCTCCGGTAGGGAGGTGAGATCAGAGCAGACTACCGGCGCGCCGCAGGCCATCGCCTCCAGCGGAGGAAGGCCAAATCCCTCGTATACGGAGGCAAAGACAAAGCAGGAGGTCGCGCTATAGAGGGCCGGCAGATCCTCTTCGTCGATGGGAGCGCAGAGAATAGAATCGGCCACACCAAAAGTGCGGGCCATCGGGCGCCAATCGGGAAAGAGAGGGGAAGTGCCAAGGCGCTTGGGATCGCCGGCGATAAAGAGCTGCAGTTCCGGATCGCTGAGGTCATGGTAGACCGACGCAAATGCGCCTACAAGACCCACTATATTCTTGCGCTGATCCAGACCGCCCACATTGAGAATAAAGCGCTCGCCAAGTCCATACTTTTCGCGCGCCGCCCGTAAACGCGCCGCATCGGTCACCGGACGATGTCCCGGGGCCGGCGCCTCGCGAATCACCCGTATCCGCGGTTCCGGAATACCGAGCACCTCGATGATGTCTCGCTTGGTGTATTCAGAGACGGCAACAATCATGGAGGCGCTGCGCGCCGCTCGCGCCACCACTTGTCCGTAGGCCGTGACCGCTGGTGAGCCGCGGTACGCCGGCAGACGCAAGGGGATAACATCGTGAATGGTCACAATGGTTGGGATACCGTATGTACGCAGTGGTGGGGCAAAATGAGGCACGTGCATTACCGAAGCGCCCAGCTTTTTAGCCGCTTGCGGAAACGTACGCTGCTCCCACACCACCTTGGTGAGATTGTCGCCGGCGTAGCGCAGGTACCCAACGGGAACCGTCACCCATTCAAAGGTGGAGGGCGACTCCGGCACCTGCGGCACCTCTGCTGGAGTCAAGATGCTGTACTCGGTGACGCCGTCGACGCGTCCCAGCGACTCCAACAGGTTATAGACATAACGCCCAGTTCCAGTCTGGGGCTCTTGCAGAAAAAGCCCATTAAATGCGACTCGCATAGTGGGGAACATCTCCAGATCGAGAGCCTATTATCCTGACAAACAAGCACCTATTGGATACCGCCGGCTGTGTACCAGACTCTACCAAATGGCTCTCCTTGGCTTGCCGGCGGTCCAGACAGCATAACACATAGGCAACATATAGGCGGCGGAGTAGAACTGAACTGCGATTCGCTCGCCGCATTGGCCTGCCTGATAAAGAATAGCTACCTGGATGGTGAGTTATGGATTGTCAGGTTGTCGAGGCTCTCAAATAGGTGCAAAGTGTGGGGCAATTGTGGTCTGGCCGGAGCTTTTGATATGCTAAGGCCAGCCGCCTCGATCAACCAATCCGGTAAGAAAGGGACGGTACCAAACCATGGGTAAGCTACTGGGATCGCTGGTGGCGCTGGCTGACCTTGGTCTGCTGGCATTGCTGGTGACTTCCGGCAATGGCAATGTGCTGCGTGAGGCCGGACTGGCCACCAGCATCTTGCTCGTCGGAGCGATAGCCTGGGTTGCCGCGTTCTTCAACGCGCTCTACTCGGCTTTTCGCCGCGGCCGTGACTGGCGCTGGATACTGATACTGCTGGCGCTTATCTGGTTGCCGGCGCTGCCGGTACTGGCTTATGGAGCAACCGCATTCTACCCGTTGTTTAACCGAGGCAAACGGGTGGCTACCGTTCCGGCGATGTCGCGTTGGAGCCTACCGGCAGCCGACCCCGCCCTCGGAGTCGGACGAAGGCGTGCCAGCCGTGGGCTGCTGGGATTTCGCAATAAGGCGGCCTGACAGCTCTTAGCGGTTTACTTGCAGTAGTAAAAAGACTTCCCAGCCTCCGGAGTTCGGCGGGCTGGGAAACATTATTTCATGGGAGTCGCCATGGATGCCGATGACTAAAGACTCAGGCCTGCTGCCGCCGGCTGGCCGCATTGCTCCGGTAAGTGGAAGACGAGCCGGTAGCCCCATGACCATCGTGGATTCGCTCTATGGGACTGTAAAGGTCTCGGCCTGGGCATCCGCGCTGCTGGCCACGCCCCCCTTTATCCGTCTGGCCGGCGTTTCGCTCTCCAGCGTCCCAGGTGAGCTGCTCTTTGGTCGGGCGTTCCCTTCCCGGTTGGACCACGCCATCGGTGTCTATCACCTGGCCCGGGTGGCTCGCCCTCGCGACCGCGTCCTTCAACTGGCGGCGCTGGCTCATGATCTGGGACATGGCCCCTTCTCACACCTCTGCGAGCCACTGATGATCGAAAGGCTGGGAGAGGACCATGAATTGCGCTCGATCAGCCTGCTACAGAATGTTCGTGCGGCGCTTCCCGAATCGGCACAGCGGCGTCTCGACTGGCTGGATTGGGACGAGGTAGCCAGCCTGATGCGTGGCGAGGGAAGGGGAGTCTTGCTGAACGGCGATCTAGACTACGACAACTCCGACAACGTCGCCCGCTTCAAGCTGCATGCTGGCTTTGGCTGGCCGGAATACGATCCACGCCAGCTGGTCCGTGGCCTGCGGCTGCTTCCGGGTGCCGAGGAACCGGGGAGGGCAGAGGGTGAACACGCGGCGCCGGCAGTGGCGCTCCAGTCGACCGCCGAAGTGCAAGGGTTGGCCTGGCAGAGAGATCGCGCGCAGATTTACCGCTTCCTGCATGGAGATGACGGCGGACACGCCAATTTAGCCGTCCATGCGATGTTGCGTAAGGCGCTGGATTTAGCCGGCGTCACCGACATCTTACCTGACGACTTCTTTGATCTGACCGATGGTGAAGCGCTTTCGGTGCTGGGGCAAGCTCTGAATCGTGGACTGCTGGCGCTGGTGCAGCGAGTGGAGGGAGGCCGGGACCGGTGGCACCGCTGTATCTGGGAGGGGGAGACGGATGCCGAGGCGCCGGTAATTCCCGCGCACCTGGTCCGGGCAGAAAAACGGCTGCAGCTGGAGGCCGAGCTGGCGGCTGAGGCCGGTCTTGCTTCACATGAGGTGATTCTGGATGCGCTGGTCTCCAACGCGTTCCGACCATTGCCGCCGGTCTGGCTGCCTTCCGGGCACCTGGGTGAGCCCAACGCTGAGCTACGTCTACCAACGCCGCCACGCGTGCTCCATCTCTTTATCGGAGTGGGATACGGTAGCGACTATGTGCGGCGGCTCTGCCAGGCGGCTGAGCGCCGGTTCGGCAAGTTGGGGATCAGTCACCGTGATGCGCCTTCTGAAGTGGAGTCATGATCGGGAGCGCAGGCAGGGCTAACGCATGAGAAATTGCTCAAAATAGGCCGAGGGGTTACAGTAAGGTTACCATTCCATAATGATCGGAGTGACCA
>JBKQTH010000480.1:0-6900 GCA_052143275.1 Ktedonobacterales bacterium
GTAGCCAAGAAGCGGGTGAGTTGCAACGGAAAACTCCAAGAGTTTGGGATGGCAAGATAGGGCGACTATTGCCCTTGTTGTATCACCCCTCCCGGATCTCTGCACCACCGGATTTGGACATGATCCGGCTTCTTGACATCGTTCACACAGGGTATCGCATTTCCAAAGCTGCTCTGGAGGATTTTATACGTGAGCACGAGCACCTATCTGGCGGTCAGACTGGCAAAAGGTGAGCGATTTGCCACTATTTTTTCACCCATAACAGTGTTGTGCGCGGATGAACCCCGCCCATGAGCTGACTGGGATCCGGGTCCAGCAGTTCTCCAACTTCCCCAAAGATCCACTCGACCCGTGTCGGCAAACCGTTACCGAGTCATTGGCTATCTAGAGGGCGATACCATCACCTGGATTGGCAGCCACCAGGACTACGATGACATCATCAGCCTAAAGAGGAAGGCTAACCTACAACCCAAAGACCACCCTCGCTGGGCAACTGCAACGCTTGGTATGGCCACAAGCCCTCGCAGAATAGACCAGCGAGACCAGGCACTCAGAGTGTAGTACACTATCGGCTCATTGGCTCACGTGGTAAACTTCCACCAACGCGTCAATGATGAAAGGAGCAGCTATGAGCACAGTTGAAGACCTGGAAAAAATGATCAAAGACCTCGGAGACCGCATTAAGGCCCTGGAAAACGACTTCGCAGTGCATGTTCAACAGCCACTAAAGGAGCATACGCAGGCAATCGCGGAGCACGCCAAGAAAATCGCAAATCTGGAGCGTAAGCAAGACGCTAAGTAATTCATAGCCCCAGGCAAGCAACCTGGGGCTTCTTAGAGTTCAGCACTTTGGTGGGAGCTGCAGTGGCTTGCCACGAAGTTTGACGGCATGACCATAGTTCCCATCTGAGACGCTGCTCTGGCTAGTGAGCTAGGCCTTTCCCCTTACCTGAACCACTTCCACCTCCATACGACGTAGAGAGCCACGAGAGCCACGATAAGAGTGCCGGCGATTATGGAAAAGGTGTTCTTGAGAGAATTGGTGGGATAGAGGCCGGTCAACACCAGAACCATACGCCCGACGATGTCAGCGCTGAGCAACACCAGGGCAAGCGCCGCTGCCCACCGTCTCATGGTCAGGATAAGTAATCCGGCGGCTATATAAAATAGGCCGATCACAGTGGATGAGTAGGTAAGGACGGCGGCGCTCGAGGTGGTGATCCCGAAAAAGTTGTGCGTGAAGCCTGTTCCCACTTCCGCTACGCCCGCGTGGTTCGCTCGTCCCATCGGTGAAGCTGCGGGCATAGGGGCGCCAGTTGGTATAGCGCTTGTGCGGAGAGGGAGCCGTCCAGAAGGAATGGTTGCCCCGGATGGCGAGCACATAGGGTAGATCGCGCTGAGAGAGCGCTGTGCGAAAGTCCCAGCTTTCGCCGTAGAGACTGTCAGCCAGTACCACGGCGAATTGGAGGCCCTGGGCCTGCAGCTCCACGGGTCCGCTCGATGGCCAGTTGGGGCTTGCTTTTGTGGATATCTCCGGGCTTGAGGCGACGTTGGGGTTTATCGAACCGGAAGGCCAGAGGAAAGGTGGTGGTCCCCAGGAGTCCATACGCGTTCACCGAGACGATCCCGTTGGCCAAGCCATGGACAGTGCCAATGTACTGAAGGGCCACATAATCCGTCGTCTTGCCTTTCTTGCGATCCCCCATCTCGTCAATGCAGCACAAATGGCGCCCCGCCAGTGCATGCTGGAGCAAGACAAGACGAATACCCCGCATCTGCTCTACCGACCACTCCGCATGGGCGAGAAAATGGTGCAGCACCTGCTGTTCCCCCTGCACGGTTTTGGCCAGCCGCGGCAGCGACTTGCGCATCGTCTCGGCCACTAAGCCGAGGATGAGTTGCGTGAACTGCTCAAAATGACGCACATTGTGAAAGACGGGTCGGTAGTGGGAACAGTACTCGTCAATGAGCGAGACCGTGCGGTTGGCTTCGCGAACGCGGGTCATGGCGGGCTGCTCCTGATCTGATGGCGACTTTGTAGACTCACGTCTCTGCTCTCCTTGCAGACTCTGTGCCCAACATGACAGAACAGGGATGAACAGTTCCCCGAACCCGCCATTGCCAAGTTTTTCTTTGGTTCCAGTGGGTTAGTGGCACTGTGGTTTGTGGTGTGCATGAACGTGGGGGGCAGTTGTTGCTGGCCGGCAGGGCATACGAACTCTGACGTTTCCTGAGGCCACCTATTCACCTGTACTGTCCAGATGCTATCTAGTGGCGAGGAGTTGCTGATAGAGCTGCAGCGTCTCTTGCACCATGCGTTGGCGTGTGAACTGGCCGCCGACCCGCTGGCGAGCAGCGGCGCCGAGTTGCGCACGGAGCGCGTGATCGCCTAGCAACAGGCGCATAGCCTCCGCCAGAGCCACAGGATCATCCGGAGCTACCAGCCAGCCGTCGACGCGGTGGGTGACCATCTCTGGAATGCCGCCGACCGTGGTGGCGAGCACAGCCTTCCCCGCAGCCATCGCTTCGAGCACGGCCAGGGGGCATGCTTCCTGGCGTGACGGTAACACGAACAGATCGGCGATGTGATTGAGCGTCGCAACATCACGGCGCGCACCGAGGAAATGGACGGTGCCGGTGAGAGCCAGATGTGCGGCGTGGCGACACAGAGCTTCTTGCAGGGGCCCATCGCCGGCGATGAGAACGCTCACTGCCACACCCCACGTGCTCAGCAGTTGTGTCGCATCGAGCAAGATGTCCACACCCTTCTCCGGAGAGAGGCGGCAGACGGTGCTCACGATCGGCGCACCGCCACTGGGAGGAAGCGTTGCCCGCGTTGCCTGCTCCTGCTCGGGCGTGACCCGCAGGCTCTCCAGGTCGATGCCGTTCAAGATCACCGTGAGGCGTTCAGGAGGGATGCCAGCCCCCTGGAGCAACTCGGCAGTCATCTGCGAGACGGCAATAGTATGCGCCGGCATCAGCCGGCTGAGCAGGACATCGCCGGTCCGCACCACGAGGGTATGGGCCGTCTGGAGAATGGCGGGAATACCCACCTCATATGCTGCGAGACTGGCATGCAGATGTGCGGGATAGAGATGGCTATGGACAACATCGGGTCGCTTCCGGCGCAACCATACCATCAGGCGCTGGACAACTTCCCATTTCAGCGCATAGTCGTCGCCAGGCTGCGGCACGACCATCTCGATGCAGGTGGTAGGGATGTGGCGTTCAGCCAACCGATCAGTGAGGGGGCCGGAGCGGGGACATATGACCTCGACGGTCGTGCCGTTTTCTTGCAGCCCCTGGACGAGATCCAGGACATGACGTTCCGCACCGCCGGTAGCGACGTTTCCCACGATCTGCACGATTGATAAGGGCATGCCTATTTCCTTCCCTAAAAATCATCTGCTTGCCACAAGATGAAGTCTTGCGTCGGAAAGAGCGTGCATAGCAACGCGGCATCATGGCGCTCGGACAACCGTTGTTCGGCCGCCCTGTCGAAGCCGTGGAAGAGCAAATGCCCAAAATTCGCCTCATTCAAAGACGGTTCTGGCAGGTTGGCTGATCCCAGGGTGATCGTCAGTTCCCCTTGCTGGATGTGCAACGTGGCCACACCGCTTGACGTCGCGATGTCCAGCATCCCGGCCTGCACGCCGGCAGCGGTGAGCCGCTTTTGCCACAGGGGCTGGAAAGTACTTAGCAGGTGGCCAAGATGCACTGTCCGCCCCATCAGACCTCCGTCTTGCTGTATTTCGCCGTCCGGAAGGAGAGCCAAGAGTGAAGGAGGCAGACGCGCCCGCAGTGGTTGCCCACCGGCGGAGGCCTCGGCAAGAAGTGCGCGCCCAATGTGCACGCTGTTCTGGCGCGTCCCCAACTCCAGGATGGTCAAGGTGCCCTCAACGATCGCAAAACGTACGTAGCCAGCCAGCCGCCCAGTCTGCGTCCGCGTCAGCAGGAAGCGTTCGGCAGATTCCTGCAGCCAAACCATCTGCCCCCGCCAGTACTCAGGTGTGCGGAGCGTCGGCCCGGTACGTCCCGTATTGACCTGCTCGTAGAGCCGCATGATGTCCACCAAATCCTCTGGAGCAAAAGGAACAATCCGGCGTCGTTTTCCAGCCGACCTGATGCGGCCTGAGACGACCGTTTGTGCCAGCGGTGTCCAGCCGTAGCGGGCATAGAGTTCCGGGAGATGGGTCCAGAGCAACGAATAGGCGTAGTCCTCGTGGCTTATCCCGGCCAGCATGCCGCGGATCAGCCGTCCGAACAATCCTCTCCCACGAACCGATTTCCGTGTGATGACGTTCCCGATCCCAGCGATCCGCAAGATGAGCGGCCCCATACGGATGTAGCGCTCGAAGATGCGTGCGTGTGCGAGCAGTTGCCCCGCTTCTTCCGCCACCCAAGATTGCTCCGGACGAAACGTCGGATCGCTGGCGTAGAATGGCGCAAAATAGCTCCATGGCAGGTCATACTCCGTTAGTAAATCGAGGATCGGCTCGCGGTCGACGGCCCGTGCCGGACGCACGTGTGCCTGGTGATGGAGCGTCATGGCGCTACCCCGTAAAGTGTGACGAGATCCCCCTTACTGCGCATATTGGACGGTGCTGGAAGGCGGAGCGCCGCTTGATACACCGAGGCGATCTGACCCAGCATGGCCGCCGGGCTGAAATGCGTGCGCACCCGTGCCCGGCCGCGCGCGCCGAGAACGCCGGCGTAGTCCGGCGCACGAACCAGACGCAGGATAGCCTGCTGGAGCGTCGGGACATCACTGGGTGCGACCAACAGCCCTTCCACCTCGTTACGGAGCTGCTCGGGTATGCCACCTACTGCGCTGGCTACCACCGGTACCCCAGCCTCCATGGCTTCGAGGATGACCAGAGGCGTCCCTTCGCTCAGCGAGGGAACGAGAAGCATATCGAAGCTACGGATCAGGCGCGCAGCATCCCTATGGAATCCCAAGAAATGGGTGTGGTCGCGGATCCCCAACCGAGCCGCACGCGCCTCCAGTTCCGGACGCAAAGGACCATCGCCCACCAGCACGAACTGGGCATCAGGCACGCGCTGGATGAGGCCGGGGGCGGCTTCAAGTACGAACTGGACCCCCTTCTCGGGTTGCAAGCGCGCGACCACCCCGATCCGTGGCCCTGCCGGCAATGGGGGCAGCGGAGGCGCCTCAGTGATCGGCAATGGGAAGAGTGCATTGGGGACAATGGTCACATGCTCAGGCGCAACACGGTCGGTCGCGATCAGCCGCTGACGGATCGGCGCAGAGACAGCCATGACCTGGGCCGCTTGCCCATAGGCCCACCGGCTCAGCCGGCGTGCCGCTGCTGTCCGCCACTGGGCTTCGCTGTGCTCGGTGATCACGAAGGGCGTCGCGGTAGCGACCGTGGCGAACGCCGTAGCCGTGGCGCTGGCGTACATATGGGCGTGGATGAGCGTAATCGCCTGCTGACGGATGAGCTGTCGCAGCATGAGCGCGTAAGCCGGCGAGAAGCGGCGTTTGATACACTCTGCTCGCAGAGCGGTGACGGGGATGCCTGCTTCGCGGGCAATAGGCGCTAAACCGCCTGGCGTGGAACAGGCAATGTTCACAGGGATCCCCTTCGCCTTCAAGGCGACCGCGAGGCCGATGACATGGCGTTCAGCCCCTCCTACATCTAGGGAGTCCACCACGAGCAAGAGTCTCTGAGCACGTAGTGCTTCCCAATCCGTTTCTTGCGGGGAGCTCACTTGCGCGTCCCGGTCTTCCCGTGTTGCCCGTGCGAGGCAAGGGCGAGTGGTGTCGCCGGCTTGGCCACCGCCGCTTTTGGCTGCTGTGGCGTGTGCACGGCGTGCTGCCAATGCGACCAGACGTTGTCGTAAAAGATGTTCTGGCGCAGCTGTTCGCGCTGTAGGCTCCCCTCGGTAGCCAGATGCCCATTCGTGACGGCGACCTCGAAAAGACCGAGCTGCGGCTGTAGATACTGTTCGCGATACTGCTCAGCGGTGCAAGGCCAAAAGGCATCCGAGGCATAGCAGAGCATGGTATGCGGCAGACTATCCAGCGCGCGCTGCCAGGTAGTCAACTGCCAGTCATCGGGCGGACCGAATGAAAGATCGGCTTTGAGTTGCCAGTCCGCCGGATCATCGCCTTGCAAAAAGGTCTCCATGGCGAGGACGGCGATCGTCTCATCGACCCAGGGCCATCCCAGATGGGCGAGTTGCCCTTTGAAGCCGGGAACCTGATGAACCGCTTCGTAGAATGTGGGCCGACAATAGCTGCCGGCCTTCGCGTCCAGGAAGATCCCTACATGAAAGGCGGTGTACATCCCCAAGTCAGCGATCGCTCGATACAGAGGTAGCAGTGCATCATCGTTGGGATACCAGCCCGACGGCACCATCTTCACTCCACGTAACCCCAGTTCATGGTAGCAACGCTGCGCCTCTGCGATCATGAGATCCACCGACCGTTGCAACGAGCCTTCCGCCAGCGCTGGCGCTGGGTTGAGCACGCAGAATCCTAGCAGGCGCTCAGGGGCATGGCTGCAGAGGTCTGCGCAATAATCATTGTGCGCGCGGATATCGTTGAGGTGCTGATCCGTCAGTTGCCAGGAATGGACATCAACCAGCGGCGCAAAAACAAAAGCTTTGTCCAGCCCACAGTCATCGAGACAGGAGACAATACCTTCGGGAGTCTCACCCGATTCAGATCCCGAAAGATGAGTGTGCGCATCAAGGATGTGCATGTGCTGTCGTCCTTTCTTCCGTTGAAGCCGGCGCACTCGCTGTCAACGATGCGCATCAACTCCTCTGCGGTTGGGGTTGAGGTGCCCGCAAATCATTGGACAGAAAGTCGCCTTACGGATGTTAACGAAGGAAGCGGTGTTCTAGGGATGCAGCTGTACATCCCAGGTAGGG
>JBKQTH010000481.1:0-5264 GCA_052143275.1 Ktedonobacterales bacterium
GTCCTTCATCGACCTCAAGCAGACGAAAGCCCAGTGTAATCGATATAGGCGGCCCCGGCAGCTGCCCGGAGCTGATTGCACGCAGGAACTCTAGACCGCTGAGTTGTCGTCCGGCTGCTGCCGTCACAGTGGGATCCTCCCAGGTGACGATGCGACTGCGGCTGCCTGTCTCCTGGCCCATCTCTTTGGAAGCGGTTGAGTCACTCATAGTGCGTACGTTACCTTTCGCTAATTCTCGCAGTTCTACTTGGCCGCCTGAGCTCGTGACTGAGAGATTGTACCTGCCCTGCTCGGCTGGCGGCAAGTGTTCGCATACCGCTCGCTTTTATACAGAATGACATGATCAGCGATATTACCCAAAGGAGCATGCAGGCATGAATTCACTCCAGCAGTACTGGTCTACCGACCCGCGGCCCGGGCCGGCGCCCGGTGAAGCCGCTGTCCTAGGAATCGACATCGGTGGCACCAAGCTGGCTGCGGGAGCGGTGTCACCTGACGGAGAGGTCCTTGCCTACCAGCGGATAGTTACCCCCAAGGACCAGGACGCCGAAGGACTCCTTGGCACCGTCGTGGAGCTGGCAGGCGCAGTGCGAAGCCAATGTAGCGCACCGGTGGCTGCGGTGGGCATTGGCTGCGGCGGCCCTATGCTCTTCCCTGAAGGCGTAGTTTCTCCGCTCCACATACCCTGCTGGAGAGACTTTCCATTGCGGGCTCGGCTGGCCGAGATCTTCAAGCTGCCTACAGTGCTCGACAATGATGCTAACGCCTTTGCGCTGGGGGAGTCCCGCTTTGGGGCGGGTCGTGGCGCGCGAGCGCTTCTGGGTATGGTAGTTTCCACCGGAGTTGGGGGTGGGGTGGTGGAGGGTGGCCGGCTCTATCATGGAGCCAGCGGAAACGCCGGGCACATCGGGCATACGATAATCTCACTAGGTGGGCCGCGCTGCGAATGCGGCGCACGCGGATGTCTCACCGCATATGCCTCCGGTACCGGGTTGGCCGCGCGGGCGCGAGCAGCGCTCGGTCGAGGTGTGTCAAGCAGTATGGCCCAGGTAGCCGAAGCGGAGATAGGTGGGCGGGAGATTGCCGCTGCCGCCCGGGCGGGTGACCCGCTTGCGGTCAGGCTCATGGGTGACGCATCAATGGCCCTGTCACGAGCCATCTTCGATGCCGCGTACGTCCTGGATCTCGACAGAGTCGTTCTGGGGGGTGGTTTGATGACCGGAGCCGGCGATATTTTACTTGCTAGACTGCGTGCCCGAGTAGCGCAACGTCCTCGCTTGCCGTTTTTGCGAGAGCTACGTATTACGGGGGCCACGCTTGGCGAACGATCAGGCGTTATCGGGGCGGCTGCTCTGGTCATCGCCTCCTGGTGATGTAGGGAATCTCCTGCCAGAACGGCTAAAGTGCCATTACGTCTAATTAATTTGACACACTCTGGCATAGGGTTTGTTGAGCGTTCTTAAAGGGCGCTATAGATAGCGCTGCTGCGACGTCTCGTCCGGAAGCTCGGGTGGGTAACAATGCTGGAATTGGAGACAGAGGAAGCGGGCGTCCGACATGACCGTAGGAATTAGCTGAATTTGCCGGTGTTGCTGGCGAAAGATCAGGCGGTCATGCAAGAAGGTGTTGGTGAGTTGGGCATGCGGATCAGCCCACCCACCATCGGTTTCCAGATTGCCACGGATCTGATCTGAGATCTCAAGGAATTCTTGTTTGTCGGGAACCGGAAGGGCCTGCACTTCCTCTCCGGCTTCAAGTATCCAGGCTGGGCCGGCCGCCGGATTCCAATGCTGGTTGAAGAGCGGCAAGCTGGTGCGCCAGAAGCGTATGAGAAAGAACCGAGCCAGCTTGTTCCATTCATCGGCGGCCAGGATGGACCGGAGACGACTTTGGCGACTGAACAGCAGTAGCAGGAAGTTCAGATTCTCTTTGAGGCTTAAGAAGTCTCCCACGAGTTCGGCGCCAGCAGCTGTATCAGGTCGGCCGGGCCGCTCGGGTAATGATGCCGTTCGCGGGTGAATCGGCGCCGAAGCCGCCCACAATGCTGGATCAGTAAGCTGGGATTGCGGAGCTGCCGGCCTCTTGTTACCGCCATCGCCGCCATCATAGTAAGCCGCGAATGGCTCATTCCAGGTTACCAGCTGCCAGTGGGCATTCAATATACAGACAGGGCTGTAGAACTCCAGCATGGTAGAGGCGAAGCGCAGAATGATACTCTGCTGTTCGGTGGCGGATGGCAATATATCGGCCTGGCGCAACAGCAGAGTTTCCTCACGCGGAGATAGGGTATAGAGCCGGGCGAATTCTCGAATAAGTGGTCGGTCTGGATGGGCTGGCCAGGCGCCGCCCTCCAGCAGGCTAATCTGCGGCGGGAACCGAAAGCCAAAGTGTACCAGGAGCGGTGCTACATCCGCCTGGCTTAGACCGCGACGCCTGCGGTACGCGGCAAGCAGTTGGCCAAAAGTCTGCTCCTCCGGCGAGTCAAGTGACCAGAACATGGGTAGACTCTCTCCAGTACAGAAATAATGACTATACCTCTGATTCTGAAGTCTGATTTCACAGTTTGTCAAGTACTGTTGGCTGATCCTCTTAGCCGGCGCCAGTGTAGCTATCATAAAAAAATATGCGAGGGCCGCCTGCCAGAGACTCAGCGCTCGGTTGCGAGCGGGTCCCTCAGCATTGGTCGTCGTCAGCAACGACAGCGCCGCCGCACAGCGAGCTGGACCTAGCCCATCCGCCGCCTAAGAAACGGGCCGTCACCGAGAGCAAACTCCCGGGACTTGCACCGAAATTCCACGCCACAGTAAGAAATTGGCATACAAGATGCTTGCCTTGTCTATAGGCTGGCCTGCATACCGGCCGTGTACGAATCTGTTTGGCTATCCAAGGAGGCATACTGCAATGGCAGCTACAGCGTCGAGGTCACATCGCTCCCGTCCATTTGGGATTACTATTCTGGCCTTTCTGTTGTTTGTGTCTGGTCTGCTTGACCTGGCCGTGGTCGTGTTGAGTCTACTGGCCGTACGGGTCTGGCACTTTCAGTTCTTGACCCCGCGCACGACACAGGTGGACCAGACATCGAAAGTTCTGGTAGTGGCTATACTGCTGGCGCTTTCAATCCTGCCACTTCTGCTGGCGCGCGGCCTGTGGAATCTCAAGCCCTGGGCTTACTGGGGCATGGTATTTCTAGAGTCGATCAATGTGGTCTTTGGGGTCGTCAGTCTCATGAACCATCAGCCAGAGCAGCAAACACTTCTGATCCTGGCTGTGCCGGTACTTATTCTGCTGTATCTGCTGCTCGACCATAATGTCCACGTCGCTTTCAGCCGATAGTTGCTCACAAAGTGCGGTACCGCGATTCAGCCAGTCTACGATTAGGCCTGCGATCTGTCGTAGTGGATGGTGACGCCTTATCGGGAGGTCCGTAGCTTCTGGAACAGAGCTAGATAATTGCGCAAGTTTGCCGTGGAGAGGAACGCGCGCCGAACCGTCTCACGACCTCGCCGGCCCATTTCTCGGGCAGCGACCGGGCCGCGTAAGACATCGGCAGCGCGGCCGATACACTGCTCCACACTTGAGACCAGATAACCGGAAACACCGTCCTGGATCTGCAGCGGGATGCCTCCCACGTTGCCTCCGATCACCGGGCGCTCTTTCCACATCGCCTCGGTTACCGTCAGGCCAAATCCCTCGCGAAGCGACTTCTGCAAGACCACGGCGGCGAGCCGCTGGAAGGCGTTTACCTCCAGCGGTCCACCGGTATTGAGCAGAACGTGTATATCGGGATCATTACCGGCATATTCCCGCGTACGCTGGTAATACTCGTCGCCTTCGGGATCGTCGTCGGCCAGCGCGCCCAAGAGTACCAGCTGTATACCGGAGATCTGGCGCCGCAGGCCGCGGTAAACATCCACCACTCCCAGGGGATCCTTCCAGGGGTCGAAGCGCGAGACCTGGACCAGCAGTGGGCGAGCCGGGTCTACTCCGGAGCGCTGGATCAAACGGTAACTCTCCAGCTCACCCTGTGGCGCGTTCTTCGGGCTGAGCGGGTCGATTGCTGGAGGGATTATGGCCTTGTGACTGATCAGGAGATCTGCTCTGGCGAAGGCCGGCATGCTGAATACGGCGGCATCGTAGACCTGGATAAATGGCCGGAAGTAGTCCCAGATAACAGGGTTGGCAGCCGTTAGATCGATGTGGCAGCGCCAGATCCAGGTTCCGCTGTCGTGAGGGCGTAGTGTGCGCAACGGAACTGGCTGTGGATCATGTACGACGACAAAATCGTAGCCGGTGTCAAAGGCGGAGGCATTATACGCATTTTCTTCTAGAAAGGTCTGCTTCATCTGGGGGGACAGCTCCAGGGGCATGCCTTGAAGGCCGTTGTGCAGGCTCTTGGTTACTTGAAAGAACGGTTCCGATCCGGCGATGACCCGCCACTCGGTATCAAGCCCAACGCTTCGCATTAGGGGTATCAGGGTACTCAAGAGTTCGACCACACCGCCACCCTGAGCGGTAGCTGAAACATGAACCACGTGCGCGCCCCGTAAGGGCGCCGCCAGGGCCTCGATTTCTCCAATAATGTCTTCTCCGGCTACCGGAGCATAGTCGGCAAGTGTTTTATCGCTTACGGCCACCCGGCGCATCGCTGGAGTGGATTCTTGCAGTTCCATACCCGCACCTTCACTAGTAGTCTAGCGGTAACATGCTGCCCCTGCTACCACCAGTGTAGAGCACCGCTTGCACAGGCTTCCCCACCATACCCGTCGGATTAAAGGGTTACAATTTCATACTTCAATCTATGCAAATGTCTTGCCATAGGTCCACAAATCTCCGTCATACTTGACAGGCATCTCACTATCTGGTATATTTGTTCTAGCAACCAGGTGATGAGAGCTGGCTCGTGGAGAGGCAGACACCGGAGGGCAACCATGCACGTGCAGCGGGCCTATAAAACCGAACTCTCCCTGAATGACGGGCAAGTCACGGCCTGCAGGCGGCATGCCGGCGCCGCTCGGTGGGCGTACAACTGGGGCTTAAAGGTCAAGCACGAACGGTATAAGGCTACCAGGAAAAGCCCGACGGCCTATGACCTGCACCGCGTACTCAATGCCCTCAAGAAGACTGAGATTCCCTGGATGTATGAGGTCTCCAAGTGCGCCCCCCAAGAAGCGCTGCGAAACCTCGATGCCGCCTTCACCAATTTCTTCCGGCGGTGTGCGCCTGCAAGAAGCAGGGGAAGTGGAACGGGAAGCTCGGCTACCCGC
>JBKQTH010000482.1:0-24815 GCA_052143275.1 Ktedonobacterales bacterium
CCGCCGTCACCGAGCAAGACACCAAGGAGATAGGGGGCAATTGGTAATGTGCCTTCTGCGAATTTGAGAGGCTGCACGAGCGGTATGAAGTGCTGATTGTTGCCAACAGAATCCTTGAGTGTTTCACGAATTGCAGAGAGTTGCAGCACACGGCCAGCATAGCCTCGCGAGCGCCTGAGAGGAGTATTAACGTACCACAAATGTTGCTCACTGCACTCTGTGGTACTACCGTCAGTGAACTCAACTCGATAAATATCCTGGTCACCTTGCGGATAAACGCCGATTACGTGCGAAGTACCTCCTTGCGAATTGATCACCGCATCTCCGACCTGAATATCACCCATGGGTTTCCAACCAGTAGGTGTAAGGACTCCAGATTCAAGTGGTTGCGCTTTTCCCAGGCCCATGTCGTCGGCCAGGCAGGCGCCCAGCCCCCAGCGCGACAAGAAGTACAGCCAGGCATAGCCACGCTCCTGGTAGGGACGAAGCGTGCCGCGGAGTGCGGGGGGAGGCGGCGGAGACTCCGGTGCAGCATGACCCTCCAGCCGCGCAAGCAGATCGGCGACCCAGCCGTCGCTGGTCACGCTGGTCACCGGCAGGCCATCGCCTATCCTATCTGCCCCCAGCGCGAGGCGCATGGCCTGGCCCAACGTTACTGGTTCTCGGCCGCGCTTGCTCCAGAAGGCCAGCGCATCGGCGATCTGGCGGGCATTGACCTCAACCCACTGGCCGCGCACGCGCACCAGCGGCGTTTTCAGCCGAGCTAGGGCCTCCAGCTCCTCGGCAGTGAGTGCCTCGTCGCCGAGCGCGAGCTGCCAATCCACTGTGACCAGCGTATCCAGACTCATACTGCCTCTGGCCAACTGCGGGCTCTTGATTTTGGCGTGCCCGGCCAGCCGAAGCTTGGTGCCAGTGCGCGTCCACCACGCCGGCAAGAGCAGGCCAAAACCTGCCTGCTCTAGCAGCCAGGCCGTCTCAGTGAGGAAGGCATGGGCACCAGCCGAATTGAGCAGGTATCCTACCGGCTCAGGCGCGCGCAAACTAGCCTCGATCTCTGGACTTAGCGGCGCGGCCCGCCCGAGAGCTGCCAGCAGCTTTTCGCGCGGCCTGGCGATCGATCGATCCAGCGCGGCCGCCAGCTCCCCCCTGCGGCGCCGCGGCCGGCCGGCATGCCAAATGGTCTCCGCCGGCACCAGCAGGCTGGGATCGTCGGTGGCCTGGAGCAGGTACTGCACATGCCACGCCCCTTCCACACCCGCGTCATCTTCTGAGGCGTTCTCCGAGTCTAGTTCCGGCTCCTCCAGACGGAAGCAGAGGCGCACCGAGGGATCGTGGGTCAGAGTCAGCGGCTGCAGCCAGCCCGACACCTGTGCCGCAAAGCTCGCCAGCTCCTTCGGGTCGCCGGCCATTCGCGCCTCCGGTGTGCGCAGCGCTGCCAGCCACCCGGTATGCAGGCTTTCCGACATCACCTGCTCGACCTCTACGCCCGGGTCCGCACCCATCGAGACGGTGCGAGCCCCACTGCGCACGAGAGCATCCACCACCGCCGCGACGAAGCTCACGGCAACCTCGCGCGCCGGTACTGCGGGCGGGTACACGCCGTCTCTCTGATCTTGGCTGACACCATCTAACCTGAGTGCACGACAGGAAGCAGGCATCCCGCTTGCGAGCTGAGCCAGACGCGCCTCGTCCTGTCCGGCAATGAACGGCTGCCAGCGGGCGGCATAGTACCCTCCCTCCGCCTGGACGCTCGGCACGAAAGTCTGGCGCACCGTCAGCGCAGCCGCGAGACGCATGGCGGTCTGCCAGAAGCGCAGGTCGCTCCCAAGCACCAGCCCGGGTGCGAGCATGCCCTGCTCGTCACCCTGGCCGAGGAGAATGAGCGTGGCATCCAGACCCAGCGGCAGCGCCTCGATCCTCCAGGGAGCCAGCCT
This sequence comes from Ktedonobacterales bacterium, assembly GCA_052143275.1. GTDB lineage: Bacteria > Chloroflexota > Ktedonobacteria > Ktedonobacterales > JADMIN01 > JAJPKE01. The sequence continues at coordinate 1,935 of JBKQTH010000482.1, forward strand.
CGCGACACAGTCGGCACAATCGCCCGATGGCAGCGGGCGGCCATTCATAGTAGGGAGCCAGGCTGTGACGCCGATCGGTTGCATGTCAAAGTGTCCCAGATCACGTAGGCTCTCCCGTAGGAGCGACGCCAGCATGGCGCCGGGCAGGCCATAGGAGGGAGTGGGGGGCGCCGCTTTGCCGGCCGCCTGCCCAGGCAGAGCAGCCTCTTCCGGCAGCTCACCCCAAAGGAAGAGATGCCGATCAACCCAACCAGCGTGGAGAATGACGAGATCAGGCCGCCGTTGTACGTTCATGGTGATTGTGGCAATGCTACCTCGACTCAAGGCGCCCGCACTGGATCAAGCAAGCCTGACAGGCATGCTGCGTACGAGTACAGCGCCGTCTCACGACTTGCAGGCTGGTGTGGGTCGACAGTTGTTTCCGCTGCAGCGCTTTTGATTTGATATGGGCGCGAGGGTGCGTCGCTTACGCAAACCGCGCATTATGATCATACCATCCGAACCAGTGCTGTACTACCCAGTGTGTCGCTGCTCCAGGGCCTTTGATCTGGGAGTCGCTTCTTACTTTGGCGCTCATGTTGGTCAAGCAATGGGCGGATGGATGGCTCTGCCGGCAGCTCCTCAGATCTGGTGCCTCCGATCCGCTCGATGACCGTCCGCGTTTCTGCGCCTACCTCATAGTGCGCGCCCACGATCGCATCAGTACCGTGTATCTGCTCGTTGCGCACCCTGGCCTCGGTCTGAGTACGCACGAAGAGGTTTGCGGCCAACTCCTCCAGTCCCATGCGGTCGGCGAGTCCCATGCGGTCGGCGAGCTCTTCTTTCTGAGTGACGCCTTTGATGGTCTTCAGGTCATGCACTGATCGACCGCCATAGAGGCCACGTGTCTCCGCATCGTGGAGGCGCCCGAATGAGCGGTTCTCCAACCCATGCACCTGCGCAGTCACATGCAAGTGCTTGACGGAGTCTATGGAGTTCTGAACGCCATCAGTACAGTATCCAAACGCTAGATCGTGGTAGCGCTCGCCAGACGAGGTGCCTACTGTGCTCTAATCTGCCGCCGACAGCGTGCCGTCGGAGATATTCAGGACATGATCGGCAGCGGCTACGACATTCATATCGTGGGTGGCCACCAGAAATCCCAGGTTGAATTGGCGAGTCATCCGGCTCACCAGTTCGATCACTGCGCGGCCGGTCATTGAGTCCAGATTACCAGTTGGCTCATCGGCTACGACGAAACGAGGTCCATGTACCAAGGCTCGTGCTAGCGCTACTCTCTGCTGCTCGCCACCGGAAAGCTCCATACCCCGATGATGGGCTCGCTGCCCTAGTCCCACATATTCAAGCATCTGGCGGGCCAGTTGCTTCCGACGGGCCGGGTCTGCTCCAGCCAGGCGGAGCGGTAGCTCGACATTCTCTTCGGCTGTGAGCAAAGCAAACAGATGCGCGTTCTGGAACATCATGCCTACACTTTCACGGCGCAGCCGCGCCCGCGCCGTCTCGTCCATTCCGGCAAGTTTTCTACCCAATATGGTGACAGTCCCCAGGGTCGGATTGTCTAGTCCAGTAAGGATGTTCAGCAGCGTGGTCTTGCCTGAGCCGGAGCGGCCTCGCAACGCCACAAATTCTCCTGGCCGTATGGCAAGGCTCACCCCGCGAAGCGCGTGGACAATTCCGGAGCCGGGCCGAAAATCTCGGCTGACGTCCTGGGCTGCTGCCACAGGTTCGCTGCCAGGTCCGCTCAGTGCATCTAACTCCTGAGGCGTCATCTCTACTCCTCTGTTTTAGTCTTTGGTCTTGGGTCTTTAGCTTTTCTGAACCTATAGATCATTGTCCACCATTGCCGCTCGTAGTCTCCGTCGGCCAGAGTTCCACATGGTCGTTCTCGATACGTACCTCGGCCCGTCCATTGAAGTTCACGCGCTCGACAGCTTCTCTGGGCAGTTGGAGACGCCCCACACGGTCGATCAGCACGGATTCACGGTGAGTCTGGCTGGATAGACCAATCACCGCGCTGGCGCTCGCTGGCTTACCCGCTACCGGCGGGGCATCACGTCGAACCGTTTCAGTGCTGGTCCGCCCGTCGCGAATGGCGATAGTGCGGTCGGCGAGTCCGGCAATGGCGGCGTCATGGGTAACGATCAGCATAGTCAAACCCATACTGGTGTTCAGCTGGCGTAGTAAGGAGAAGACTTCGTCGGCAGTGGTCGAATCCAGCTCGCCGGTGGGCTCATCCGCCAGGAGCAGTGTAGGATGGTTAGCCAGCGCCACTGCGATACCTCCACGTTGCTGCTCGCCACCAGAGAGTTGGTACGGCTTCTTCTTATCCATGTTACCCAGGCCGACCTGCTCGAGCAATTCTCTTGAACGCCGGACTCGCTTGCCAGACGGCACGCCAGCGAGCGCCTGCGGCATGGAGACATTTTCCAGCAACGTCAATTCTGGAAGGAGATTGCGCCCACTCTGCTGCCAGACGTGCCCAACTTCAAAGCAACGGTACTGGGTGCGCTGCTCCTCACTCATGCGAGTGAGATCGTTACCGGAGACATAGCAGCGCCCAGCACTGGGAGCATCCAAACCCCCAATCACATTGAGCAGCGTGCTCTTGCCCGAGCCGCTTGCTCCTACCAGCGCCACCATCTCGCCGCGCCTCACCTCTAGATCCAGCCCCTGCAGCGCCACCACCTCGATGTCGTCTACTTTGTATATTTTCACCAGATTGTCACAGACCATCAGGGCATCCAGCGTGCCCTGCAGTGGTTGCATCAGGTGCATCATTCCCATTTCGGATATCTCCTTTCTCGGCATTTTGCCTGGCTGGATTCCAGATTCAAAAAGCAACCTCGCTACTGGCCGCACTCTCCATCATCGGCCTATGGCCTGTTACGCTGGCGCTAGTCCTCATTCAGGCGCTAGTCCTCATTCAGGCGCAGAGTCTGCCCGATCGAGGCGCGAGCTACCACACTTGTCATCACCACTATGGAGATCAGGCAGATCGCAGCCAGGATGCCCAGTGCCAGGACCAGGAGCGGCAGCGGATAGATCGCGTGCACAGGAGGAACATTAAGATTGGCGGCATTGAAGGTGCTGGGATTGGCTATACCGTTGGCAATCACCAGCACCGGAAGTACCAGAATAGAGAGCACTATTCCGATGGCTACGCCGAGCCCAATCGAGACTGCATAGATGATTCCCTGTTCAAAGAGAAGCACTCTGGCCAGTTGCCTGGGTTCGCCTCCGAGTGCCCGAAGCAACGCAAAGTTCGTGAGCCGATTACGCGCGCTCAGCCATGACGCTATCAATACGCCCAAGAGCGCCAGGAGGAGAGCAGTGGCGGCGCCAATGTCCAGGGTGCCGAAGAGGTCGACAATCAGAGGATTGTTCTGTGTCTGGGTAATAATCGCGCGCCGATCTTGTAGCTGGTCGACCGCCAGCGGGCCACTCTTGAGTGCGGTTCGCACCGAGGCCAGCGATGCATGATCACCCTGAGTGCGTAGCCAGATGGTGTCTGGCGCCGGAGCTGAGTCTCGAGTATCAAGGTGGTAGACCACCGCATAGGTCTGGTAGTCTACCAAGAGACCCCCCGAGGCGCCGCCGCTGTCCTGCAGGTCAGGATCATCGTAGAGAGTAGGGATATTGGCAACCACCGACAGCACCACGAAGTGCATTTCTTCGTTACCGCTATAGCCGCTCGGCTGCAAGATAAAGTGACTGCCGGAGGTTAGCTGCAGAGAGCTTGCCAATGCCTGGTCTACCACCGCCGGTACGTCATCGGCGGCAATTGCGGAGGATCGCTCGGAGCTAAGACCGCTTGCCAGGGTGGCAACTGAACTACCCTGATTGGGCCAGATAATGGTTTGACCGTAACTACTGGTATCGGCGGCGATGATATGCATCTGCAGGCTGTTGGTGGGCGTATTCTCGGTAAAATCGTCGACATAGGCGGAAGTTGCCGAGAGGACACCAGAGATGCTCCGGTAACGGCTGCTGATGTCAGCTATCGACGAGTCACTGAACTGGAGTTGGCCGCTAAAATCCGCGCCCACCGCAAACGCCGAGACATCAAGGGTTCGCTGGTACTGTGAAGCTGAAAAGATCAGAGTAAACAAGGCAAAAGCGGTGGAAAGGGCCAGCAGCAGAATCATGCGGCTTGCCTGTCGCGGTGAGCGCGCCATCTGGACGATAGCCAGCATCGGGGCGGCGCTGCGGCTCCGGGACGCAAACTTTACTCCCAGACTGAGCAGTGATGGGAAGAAGCGCAGAAAGAGCATAGCCGCGCCCAGCAGCAGGAAGATCGGAGCCACCAGCGCAAGGGGCGACAGCAGTATGCGCACATCAGCCGGTACCCGGTTCACCGCAAAGGAATAGAGGCTATAACCTACCAGAGCAATCACCGCGAAAATGATATCAAGGTTGAGTCGCTGCCAGAACGGCTTCCGAGTGGTACGGGCGAAGTCACGGCGTAATGCCAGTATGTTAAGGTTGGCAGCCCGATAGGTAGAGATGACCATCGCGAAGAAGGCGCAGATGATCGCCGCCAGCGCGTACCAGCGTAGTCCCCAGGCTGCCAGGGCCGGCTGCCCCAGAACGCTCTGCAGCGCTCCGTGCTGCTGGCTGCCGAGTGCCCGGCCGGCGACGAAGTCTACCAGCAGAAACGCTAGAACTGGGCCGGCAACCAACGCCAGCAGGCAGACACAGATCGTCTGCAACGTCATTGAGCGGAAGATCAGCCCACGCGGCGCCCCACGACTGCGCAGCACCGCGATCGCATCCCCCTGGCGCTCGACCAGCAAATTGATCATAAGGCTGATAAAGATCAATATCAGACCGAACACCTGAACCAGCAAGAGGGTCACCGGCACCTGAGCGACGATGATCTGTACCGTGAACTCCGTAAGGTCGTTGAGCAGAGTGGTGGGTGGCTGGTCGGGCGCGTAGCCGGGAAGGCCGTTCAGGTTGTTCTGGAGGGTGCTCAGACGCTGTGAAAGATCTCCGACAGAATTAATAGTCACGTGAGAGAGGTCGATCGTGTAGTACCAGTTGAATGCCGGCGGGCCAGGAAAGACATTATTCGGTCCGGCATTGACCGTATTCGGAATCCTGGAGACCGCGGCAAGCATGGCCTGGTTCGAGGCCACCGCGGTGACGGCCCCGGGAGGGCCACTGGGCTCACTTACTACGCCGGAGGACAGACCCAGTCGGACTGAATCCGGTCCGAAAAACGGGCTGGAGGTAAAGACGGGATCGCTGCTCTGCTTGACCGCGTAGATTCCAGTTACCAGCAGTGAAATAGTGGGAGGAGGCCCATTGGAGGACCCAAATATAGGCAAGTTGGCGGTGATCACGCTGCCCACCGGAGCGTTGAGACTACTGGCCATGCTCTGAGTCAGCATGATCTCGAGGGCATGAGGGTTATCCCGAGGAGTCTCGCCGCTCAGAAGCGTGACATGCTGAAGCAGAGCGCCAGAGTCGACGCCGACGATTTGTAAGAAGTGCTGGCTGTTCGGGCCCGCCTGGCCGGAACCGGTTGACGTGGAAGATGATGAGCCCGCGGGAGAGATAATGAGATCACTCAGATTGATCGAGAATGTGGGGCTCTGGGTAATATAGCTCCCCATGCCCTGGCGTACCAGCTGATCTATTTGCTGCTGTTCCTGCTGAACCAGCGTGGCGCTGGTCAGATCGTTGTTCGTCTGGACAATCAGATGGCTGGCGCGCGGATCGCTGGAGAGCGCGCCGCGGAGTCCCGCACTCAAGGCGATCTCGGAGAACAGTGGTACCGCACAGACCAGCATCACTGCGGCAATGGTACCGAGACCAGTAAGGAGCAGCATCCGCCAGGTCTGGCGCAGCCGCCACAGAGCCAATGTAAACGTTGGCAGCAATAGGTTCTTGCGGCGGCGCGATGGCGGCCATGCCGGCGCCGGTGGTACACGGGTCGTCTCTGCCATCCCAAACCCTTCCCTCGTCCTAGCGGATCCATGTAAGCGGCGTCTACTATCGTATGACGTCTCTACCCCAGCTTTTATGACGCGGTTACTTTACCAAAATCGCTCTCCCCTCAAGTAGAACGGGTTATACCTGCCTGAGAGGAATGGGCAATCTGCTGGAATGGCCTGGTTACATTAGAAAGTGGAGGAGATGCAGACAGTATGATGCAGACAGTATGATGCAGACAGTATGATGCAGTTTGTATACAGGAGATCTCACAAACGTCTTCTAATTGAGATAAGGAGACAGCTCAGTTGTCAGTAGGTTATGCGGATCGTCAGCCAGATGATGTGAGGAGACCTCGATGCCGCTACAGAACCGTGTCACACCCTTCAGCGACCTCATTGCCGTGCCCGAGCGAGGCCTGATGTTTGGCAATCGTGGCGTCCTACACGATCCGGAACAGCGGATCGTGCGGTATAGCCAGGGTCGGAGATGGCTGGTGTGCCGGCTGGAATTCCGTGGCCGGCAGCGCACGATCATGCACCCTCGATCTTACACTGAGCTATTCTTCCTGGATGAGGCAACCGCGCTCGCGGCCGGACACCGGCCCTGCGCAGAGTGCCGCTATCGCGAGTATCAGGACTTCCGCCGTTGCTGGGTCGTCGCGCAGGCGGAGCAGTCCCGGGACTTGCCTTCCGCTGATGAGATCGACGCCCAGTTGCACAGAGATCGACTGGTGAAGCCAGGAGTCAGGAAGACCTACCGCGACGAGATCGCCGCGCTGGCCGACGGAGTATTCATTCTCTGTGAAGATGAGGCATGGCTCCTGTGGCAGTCAGTGTTACTGCATTGGACACCAGGCGGCTATGACCAGTACCGTGTACGCCCGACAGACGGGCAGGTTACAGTCCTGACGCCACGTTCCACGGCACAGACAATCGCCGCCGGATACAACCCCGCCGTCCATCCTTCCGTGCGCCTCGATAAGGCCGGCGGATAAGACCAGTGCCGTGGAAAAACCGCCAATCTCAGTCGTAGTGTCGCTGAACGAACGCGGCGATGCGCTGGATCGCTTCGTGCAGCCGTTGTTCCGGTTCATTCGTGAAGATGAACCGTACGTGCTCGTTGCCAAAGTCATCGCTTCCCCAGGCAATCATTGGCGTTGTGGCGACATTCTCCTCCTCCAGCAGCCGCTCGCAGAACTCCCGAGACGTGACGCCAAGGGCGCCAATATTGGCAATGAAAAAATAGCCGCCTTCCGGAGAATGAATCTGCAGTCCAGGGATGGCAGCAAGCCCCTGCACCAGGATGTCCCGGTTGTGCTGGTAGACAGCAATGGAGGCGGCGACGTCATCTTGCGGGCCCGCCAGCGCTGCACTAGCTCCCGCCTGGGCAAATCCGCTAGGCATGATGCCGTTGAAGATGTGTACATCATGTATGGGCCGCAGGAGCTCTCGCGGTCCCAGCGCCCAGCCGATGCGCCAGCACATCATGTTGTAATTCTTCGAGACCGCTCCCACTGTGATTGTCCGCTCGCGCATGCCCGGCAGAGTGGCTGGATGGATCACCCGCCGGCCGTCAAAGACGATCTTGTCGACCACTCCATTGAACACGACCAACGCGTCGTTCGCACGAGCCGCATCGGCTAGGGCAGCTGTCTCCTCATCGGTGAAGACCGTGCCGGTCGGCATGCAGGGGGCAGCGTAGAAAACCACTTTACATCCCGCGGCCCGCTCGCGGACAGAGGCAACATCGAGGCGCCAACCGCTCTGCTCTACAAGATTGGTGAATATCTGCACGCCTTGGGCGAGGCGGACCCGTTGCGCCATACCATTATAGGTGGGATTGGTGAGCAGAACACCGTCGCCAGGGTTGACGTAGCTAAGGAGGACATCCAGCATTGCTTCGCCGGTGCCGCAGGTGACAACCACCTCTCCCTCCGGATCATAGCGGAGACCGTAATCAGCCTCATAACGGTCCGAGATCGCTTGGCGCAGCTCCAGCAGTCCCTGCAAGGGAAGATAGCTGTTGTAGCGGTCTATCCCAACCGCGTCGCGTGTCGCCTGCACCACATGTGGCGCTGGCGCAAGATAGGCGTCGGCGTTCTCCAGCCGGATTGCGTCTGGTCGCTGGTCGGCGAGTTCCGCCATGTCGGCCATCGTCATGCGTACCAGGCTGGTGCTTCGATCAGACTCGGTAATTACCATTGGTGTTGCTCCTTTCGCTGGGAGGATATTTGGAGAATGCATGGCAGGCGCTCACGATTTTTCCATTGCCGCGGCCGGTCACAGCCAGCGATTTACTTACAGCGCGGTAAATCGCAGAGGATCTAGCCAGGGCCTCTCGGCGGCCGCGGAGCGGCCCAGCATGACGTTGGCCAGCCAACGGGCCGTGGCCGGGGCTGACTGCATCCCAAGGGATCCATGGCCGCCATGCACATACAAGCCAGCAATCGGCATTTCACCGGCTACTGGCAGTCCATCCGCCATCATCGGACGGAACCCATACCAGGCATTAGCCACTTGGACATCGCCGAGACCTGGAGCCAGATCTAATGCATGGCGAGCCAGGCGCTGTGGCATCTCGATCCCTTCGGTGGCACCGCGCAACGCTGGAGCAAGGGATGCTCCAAGGAGAGCGCCGCCATTCACCATCGGCGCAAGCACAAATGCCTCGACGGCTGGCTGATCCTGAGTGCGGGAAGCGAGTTCAGCGAGCGTCTGCAAGCGGGTCATCTTGCCGAGAACTTCCTGGTCGGGCCAGGCTATTTCCTCGATAACCCAGGGGACCGCAGCCGGCAATTGGTCGACGCCGAGTAACCAACCTCGACCCGTGCCCATAGGCAGTCGTAGCCAAGTTTGGGATGTCGCGATGTCACGCAGCAACTCGTTCATCCAGGGGCCAGTCGCCAGCACGACGGTATCTGCCGAAACTCGCCCGTCTTCGGTCAGCACCCCGTCGATGCGGCCAGATTGCACCGCCAGGTGTATCACGCGGACATGTGAGCGGATCGTGGCGCCGGCCTCGCGCGCCGCGTAAGCGAAGCTGGCAGTGGCTCCCAGTGGATCCAGGGTCCAGGCGTCGCTTACTACATAACCTCCAGCTAACGCCTGGCGCAGGGGAGGAAACTGCCGCCGAAGCTCAGTGCTATCGACTGGGTGCACGTCGCCTCCGAGATGCGCTATCTGCTCAGCTCGCTTCCGCGCAGCCTCCCATTGCGCCTCGTCCTGCGCCAGTAGCAACTGGGTAGACTGCCGAAGATGAAATGGCACTGGACCTGACTCAAGCTCACGATAAATCGGAACCGACTCGCGGAGCATCTGCATGACCTCCGCCTCACTCTGGCTCAGCAGCGTCCCGGTGTTGTGTCCGGAGGCTGCCGTTGCGAGCGAGTCTCGCTCCAGAAGAAGTACTTCCTGCCCGCGCGATGCCAGTTCATAAGCGATGGTACAGCCCGCAATACCGCCGCCGATCACCAGGCATTCGACGGAGTGTGGACTCGAGGACTCGGCGGATGTGCCGTGAGCCAGATGTGACATACTCGACCTCCTCCGCGGGTTGGGCTCTCATGTGCAATCAGGTGCAGCTCCGGCTAATGTGCGGGAACGGCCCTACCGTCACCTTCCAGCTTCGTCGGGGCGTGAGCGGCTCAATGTGCTGCGAGATGGTAGCTCATGACGAGAAGCGCCTTGGCGCCAGTGGGGGCGTAATAGCGGTGCGTAGTATCCGCTGGGAACTGCGCGGCATCACCGGCTTCGAGAGTGACCTCGCGACCGGTAGGGCCAACCTGGATGGTTCCCTCGATGCCATAGACGAATTCCTCGGTGCCGGACGCGTGGCCTTCGGCATGGTAGTCTACCCCCTTCATGAAGTCCAAGTAGAGCACCTCCGTCCGGTGGGGATGGTCACTTGCCGCCAACAACCGGCCACGCACCCCCGAAGTCGACTCGAAGAGCGCGCCTTCTCCCGCCCGTATCACGATGGAGTTGCGTTGGGCTTCCACGCCAAGCAATGTGCCCAGTGGCACACTCAGCGCACCGCTCAGCCGCCAGAGCACCTCAAGCGATGGGTTCGCCTCACCCGACTCGATTGTCGAGACCGTACTTTTTGAGAGACGCGCCCTTCGCGCCAGGGCGCCGATAGACAGGCCACGCGCCTCGCGCAAGACGCGCAGGGTGATAGCGAGCCGCCGGGTAGTCGCCTCGAGGTCCATGGGTGTGCTCCTTGGCGCAAGTATAACCGCTGTGTCCAGTAAAGTCAATCATCGTCCATTATAGCGAACGAATTGCGGCTCTCGTTGGTAAGTCGCGCCAACATCATTGACCGCCTGTTTTTGTGCGTGGCGGACGACGGTACCTGTGTGCTCATCTATTACCTGGCGCGTGACCTGTTCGGCAAGCGAGTGGGTCTGGTGGCGGGACTGGTGGTCACGCTGAGACGATACTGGCAGGGGCTGCTGTTTGCCTATCTGGTGATCCTCGGGACACTGGGGGTAATCGAGCGCAATCGTCGCGCCTCGTCGACGCGGCACAGGACGTCATCCGGTTCGTTGCCGGGATGGGGCATGGACGGCGGTCTCTTGCGGCAAGCCCTGAATTGGAGCTCTGCGAGCAGTTCGAGCACTCCAAAAATCGGCGAGACTCGGGTGACTTGAACCTCTCGACCACGCGACACTAGTGATGATCACACCAGCAAGGAGCACCAGGTTGAGGCCGGCAGTCAGGAGCGCTATCCCCGGATGGTGCATGAAGAACTGATTCATCGGTGGATTCATGCCCACTGGTATTCTACTGGCCAAGCTCACTATGAGCATATTCATGAAGACGGTAATACTCGCGATGATGTAGTGCAGAACAAATGCGTCATAGTAGACGGCAGCCAGTAGAAGGAAGGCGAGCGCCTGGAACATATATCGCTCGTGCTGCAGCGCAGTGAGGTCGAAGAAACCGATCGCCGCAAGCGACATCGCCATGTAAACTGAGGCCATCGAGCGGCGCCGCCACACCAAATAGAGCGCCAGTAAATAGACAGGAGCAAAGAGAATAACGCCGATTGGAGTGGCTGTAAGCGAGCCGATAACTGGAGTATGGTACACCAATGTCTGGCGAATCTCGTAGTCAATCAAGTACCAGAGGTTGTATGCGTGGCTGGTAACTAGACCGAGGCTCCGAATCGTGTCCTGGTAGTAATCGAGCATCTCGACGTGCGGCGGCAACAGGAATGGCGAGCAGACCACTACTATCGTCACGAGTCCGGCCAGACTTGCCCTGGCGACGGCACGCCTTCCATCCGTGAGGAGAATGTAGAAGAGCAGAATGGGGACGAAGATCACCGGCTGTGGCTTTACCATGATCGCGAGGCCTAGCAGAGCGCCTGCCCATCCCGGCCGCTGCGACCGTGTGGCGAGCAGCGCGAGGAGTATGAAAAAGACGGGCACACCATCAGTTTGACCCCACAGAGCGCCATCCAACAACATGCTAGGGGCAAGCGCATACACGAGCGCGGCTAGCAGAGCCCATCTGGCCGATGTGGCAGATCGAGCAAGCCGATAGATCGCCCAGGACGACCCGACGTTCGCGGCTATTGCAGGCAGCTTTGCTACGAACCACTGCGCCGCGAACGGAGTATAGCGAGGGGGCATGAGTTGCACATTCGAGAACCCCAGCAGATGACCTAATCCAATGTAGACAAATTCCACAGCAGAAAAAAGGTAGATGGTGAGAGGAGGATACGGTGATAAGGTCCCACCAACCAGGCTATAGAACTTCAGTGGATGTGCAGAGAACAGCTCTGCCCATTGCACGTACGTTTGCACGTCTCCAAAGAAACCTCGAAAAGGTGCGAGCAGCAGTTGTAGGAGAAGTGAAAGGACAAGGATAGCTGCGAGGAGCCGCCGCTCTAGCTGCGAATGCGTCCGCTCACGAGGTTCAGTTAGACTCGCAGCGCTCTTGCTACTAGGCTGAGGTGCCACAGAAGTTCGGAATCGCACAAGCCTCTCCTCACACTCACTTCACCACTGGCCTCGGCCGCTTGCAACCAGTTATCCCTCGCGCTGGTGCCTTTTCATAGACTTCTCATCCGTCCGATGAGCAGGCCGGACGTATTGTAAACATTGCTACCAGCGTTGTATACAGAGATAGCCCTTACGCCCCATCAACTATTCGTCGGCAGGGACCGTTACTACTGGCTCACATCTTGGTTCCTACAAGTAGTGAACTTGCTCTATATTTGCCGTTAGTTAACTTCTATGTGGCCCGATATCCCAGTTATGACCCATATCTCACGTTGTTTCTATAGGGAGCTACCTTATGTCTTATGTGTCTGCACCCCTCATACAACCAGCCTACCCCGCACCGTTGCTAGGAACTGATCGAATGTGCCCTGCTCCTCTTGCTTGCGACATTGGCCGGTATTGCCGGCGTCACGCCCCTGGCATCCACCATCCAGTCCAGCATGGCATCGCAACCGCAATGCCTGCCGTGTAGGCTCTCCATCAGCCTGTGTAGGCGTCACATCTCAAGTACTGCTACCTGCTCCTATTTGCGTACGATCACCAGACTCGAGGAGATGACCGAAAGCATGAGAAGGCTGATAGGTCAACTATGTGCTGCTTGTGAGGACTATCAGACCAGAAGCCCGTTGGGGTGCTTCGGTACCCAGTGTCCGTGTTGGGGGAGTTAGGCCATGGAGATTAATTGGCAGCGGATAAGCTCGGAGCTGAGCGCTCAATTTGAGCCAGCGAGCGTACAGTGGCTGCCGCAGGGCAAGCGCGAGCCGGGGACCAAGGTGCAGCTGATTGCGTACTTGGACGTCAGATACGTGGCCGCAAGGTTGGATCGAGTTTGCCCCGGCTGGAGCTTCGATTGGGAGCCGGTAAGCATCAACTCGAACGGTGAAGTCACGGCAGCGAAGGGAACGCTGACGATCGCTGGCTGCAGTCGATCGGATGTCGGCATTTCCGGCACGTTGGAGCCAAGCAAAGGGGCAGTATCAGATGCCTTGAAACGGTGTGCCGTGCTGTTCGGAGTGGGTGCCTATCTCTACCGCTTGCCTGATGTCCAGGTGACGCTTGACGCTGATGCTCAAGTGCCACCGATGATATTAACCGAGCTGGCAGAACACCTTCAGGCGCTGGCTAACGGGTCCGAAATGCCGCGCGACCGGGTGACTGTGACTCCACTCATGGACATTTCTGACGTGTCTACCTCGCTCCTGCCGCCACGAGATGAGCACCACAAAGAGGTTTAACCATGCCGCAGAGCCTACGCTCAGGCGGTAAGGAAGGCTTGGGAAAGGTTTTAGCCAGAAGTCCTCTCGCTTGCGTGCTGGTCACTGTTGCAGTACACTTGTTCTATTAGGCGCTACCGAGCAGGCGGGACTCAAGCAGAGAGTGAGCCAAGACATGACGGAACAAACCGGAACCGCTGTGCGTGTGAGCCTAGACCTGGCACTGGCGCCAGCCGTAGCCTTCGATGTGCTCGCCCTGGAGCTCGCTACCGCCCTGGAACAGGGCGGTATGCGCTTCGAGACTGGTCTGAACGGGCGCGTGGTCCAGGGGGCGCTGGAGGTGGGTCACGTCACTGCCTGGCAGCCTGGCGAGCTGATCCAGCTTCAGTGGCATCCGGCTGACTGGAGACCGGAGGAGGTAACGGAGGTCGACCTGCGGCTCGAGCCTGTCGCAGAGGGCACGCGAGTGACCCTCGAGCACCGGGGCTGGGGCAGCTTGATCGGTGATGCCGGCGAGCTTGTGGGCTGGTTCGCCAGTGCAGTGGCCACGCCGCTCCTCTTCGCGACCGCGCCCGCGGGCCTGGGCAATTGGCTGACCGATCGCGCGGCTCGGCGTCCGTCCGGCGCGCAGGCGCGTGCTGTATACGGTGATCCGCTCTACCACTATCCCAACTTCCGCGTGATTCTGGCCGAACTGGCCCTGATGCCCGACGATTTCCTTCTTGAAGTGGGCTGCGGGGGCGGCAAGCTCCTGCAAGAGGCTCTCAGGAGCGGGTGCCGGGCAGCAGCGATTGACCACAGCGCGGACATGGTTCGACTGGCGCGGGAAGTGAACGCCGATGCGGTCGCGGAAGACCGGCTCGAGGTACAACAAGCGGACGCCGAACACTTGCCGTTCTCCGATGCGACGTTCACGTGTGCCGCGATGACAGGCGTCCTCGGCTTCCTGCCCGATCCAGTGGCGGCCCTGCGGGAAATCCAACGGGTGCTCGGAGCAGGCGGCCGTCTCGTCGTGCTGGGTGTTGACCCGGCACTGCGAGGCACGCCGGCTGCCCCCGAACCGATGGCCTCGCGGCTGCGCTTCTACAATGACGACGAGCACCGGAGACTAGCGCTCGCGGCGGGCTTTGACCGCGCAGCGGTCGTGCGGCGGGATCTTGAGCCATTTGCTCGGCAGGTCGGCGTGCCGGAAGAGCACCTCCCGCTCTTTGCGGGGCCGGGTACGCCGTTCCTACTCGCCTATAAGGACTGAGCAAGCTGGCTGTCCCGGAATCGTGGCCGCACGTCGCGGCGCTAGGGCCTCACGTCGATCTGGACCCTTCGTGCTATAGTCTGGCTGGGAATGCCCACCTATAAAAACAGTGGGCCTTATCCAAGTTGAGACCATAGTGCTCGCCGTAGCCCACCTACCTCGGTAGGAAACCTCCTGGAGGCGAAATGCTTATGAGCGCAGTTCTCCCTTCTCCCGAGACTCCTTTTGGCGAGCGAGTGGCTCGCCGTCTGCGCGAGGAACGTATCGTGTGGCTGACCACGACCAGTGCGGATGGCACTCCCCAGCCTAATCCTGTCTGGTTTTTCTGGGATGAGCAGAACCAGTCGATACTCATATATAGTCTTCCGGACGCCGCACGCCTGGCGCACATTGAGCGGAACCCACGAGTGTCTCTCAACTTTGATGGCAATGGACAGGGTGGCAATATCATCGTCATCACCGGGGAAGCGCGCCTCGCTCCAGCTGAGCCGCCGGCTGATCACCATAACGACTACACGGAAAAGTATCGTGACCTAATTGCTCACGAATTCGGGACGCCTGCCAACTTTGCCGCCAAGTACTCGGTGGCCCTACGTATTACCCCATCGAAAGTCCGGGGCCACTAAATCCCGTTAAGAACGGAGGCGGCGCACCGCGCTGGCGACGGCGAAGAGCGACGCCGTCGCCAGGGCATACCACAGGCTCTGGAAGCCCGCTATGACCAGCACGAGAATCGCCAGTGACGAGCTGAACAGCGCTGGCAGGTAACGCCGGCTGTAGAGCAGTCGCCAGGCGGTGGCAACGATCAGCACGTAGGTCAGCAGGAAGTTGCCGCTGGCGAGCTGTATGTATGTCTCGATGGGTACACGGAGCAGAATCTGAACGCCGAGCGCCAGCGCCCAGACCCCGCCGAGTGCCAACGCGGCACGGGGTAGCGAGCCTGTCCCTGTGTCTACGTGTGCCAGAACGGGCGGAAACACCCGCTCACGCGCCAACGCAAAGATCAGTCGCGTTGCGCTTCGGGTCCAGGTGAACATGAAGAGGCTGAGCAGGACCAGTGCGATGACCGATGCGGCCCTCGCACCCCAGTCACCGAGCGAGAGGCGCGCGAGGTCAGCCAACGACGCGTTGCTGGTCGCGATCACCGGCCGGCTCAAGCCGCCTACGACAGTAATCCCTAGCAGCACAAACAGCGTGCCGACCACGGTGACCGCCAGTCCCAGTGCTTTGACCAGGGTACGCGGATCGGCAAACTCCTCGCCTGAGAAGGCCGCATTTTCCCAGCCGACAAACGCGAAGAAACCGAGCAGGCTCGTCGATGCGACGCCGGCAAGATCATACCCCTGAACATCGGTGAGCCTGGCCAGCGTAACGTGGGGGAGCGCCAGGACTAGAGTCACGGTGATGGCGGCTAGGCAGGCAAAGAATCCCCAGCGCTGGAGGCGCATGACCTGCGACACGTCGAAGCAGTTGCCCACGATCAGGCCGCCTAGTACTACCGCCGCGACGACGAAATGCCACTGCACTGGTAGCGGAACCAGCTGGCCCAGATAGTCGCTGAAGACGAGTGCCGTCGCCGGTCCACCCACCACCATGGCGGCGAAGTAGAGCACCCCGGTCAGCCGGCCAATGCGCTGTCCCAGACCATATCCAATAAAGGTAATGACACCGCCGGCCGACGGGTACCGCATGCCCAACTCGGCCATGATGCGCGCCAACGGGTACGACACCGCAGCCAGCGCAGCCCAAATGAGGATGGACCAGGGCCCGGCATGCCGGGCGGCGATAGAGGGCAGCACGATCAGGCTCTGCCCCAAGACTGCGCTGGTATAGAGCACAAACCCATCCGTCACCGACAGGTGCTTGCGCAACGCCCGCCCAGGGGACGGTCCCCTGCCAGTCACCGTAGCCATACTTCACCCCCCGAAACGACAAGGGCACACCATGATATGATAGAAAAAGAACAAGGGGATGTGAACGAGTATTCCAAAGCAGATTGGTTAGATTGTCCATGAAGAGAAGGTGATGTGTTCAGGTGACTAACGATGTTGAGAAGCTGCTCGATGAGACCGGATGGGAATTACTTTGCGCACTGCAGGAGAATGCTCGCAGCTCGTTCGCCGATCTTGGACGGCGAGTGGGGTTGACGCCCCCTGCAGTGGCCGACCGCATACGGCGGTTGGAAGTGGCGGGGATCATTACTGGCTATCACGCAGCGGTGAACCCAGCAAAGCTGGGTCTGGGGCTCACCGTGATCGTCCGGTTCCAGGCGACCAAGGAGCCGTTCGAGCGCATCTACTCGGTTATCGAGGCCCGCCCCGAGATCGTCGAATGCCACCGGGTGACTGGCGGTGACTGTATGACGCTCACGGCAGTGGTCTCCTCGGTGGAGCACCTGCAGGAGTTGATCACCAAGCTCACGTGTTACGGCACCACGAATACCTCAATTGTGCTCTCATCTCCGTTACACCATCGCGCTATCGGAGAAGCGGCGTTGATGCGGGAGCAAGAGAGCGTCTAGCTTCTACTCACGCCGCGAACGCTCCGATCTGGCCTCAGCGGGCGACGAATGCCCCTGTCTCTTTGGAGATCCGCACGACGCCATCCTCCGCGATACGCTCCTGTACGACGTTGCGAAAACTGTCAACGACCCGGGTATGCAGCATCATACGCTCATGATCCGATGCCGTCGCCCATTCGAGCATCTGATCTACCGACCACATGCTGTTCAGGTAGGCAACCAATGGCTCCACCTCGGTCACGTGCAGCTCGTCGGGATAGCGTTCCAGATGCACATCGGTGAAGTAGCGGCGCAGCCACCGAGCGCCATTTTCCAGTCGGAACGACAGCTCCCTGGCGGCTCGACCTCGCTCCATGACTTCGGCGACAATCTGTGGCGAGGCCCCTAGGCGAATGAAGGCCTGCTCCTCCATCTGCCACAGCTCGCTCATGTGACTTTGCCCGTTGGTCGCGGCCAACAGTGTTCCCCCAGAGCGCAGGACACGCCGCAACTCGGCGATGGCCCGGTCCAAGTCGGGCGCATGGTAGAGCATATAGTTTGCCAGCACGAGGTCGAACGAGTTATCTTCGTACGGCAGCGCCTCCACGTCGCCAATGACGCACTCCGCTGGCAGGTTCGCCGCCTGCACGAGCGCACGTGCCTCACCAAGAGTGCCTTCCGACAGGTCGAGTCCGATCACAGTGGCATCCTGGAGCGCAAGCCGCACCGCGAGCGGCAGGAGAAAGACACCTGTCCCGCAGCCGACATCTAGCGCCTGGCGGACGCCGGAGAAATCCACCAGGCCCAGCTCCCAAGTAGTGATGGGTAAGGGGTTCACACTGAAGCGCCGCTGCAGGTCCGCGCGGGCACCCAGCTTCGTGGGATCGCCGTAGAGGTTGTCGCGCACCTGGACTTTGTCCCGCATCACATCATCAAACCTCGCCATACACGCTCTCCTGACACCGCTCTTCATCTTTAACACGAGCTTTGATCTGGCTACCCTGTTGCCTTACAATAGCACACATCAATCTAGCGATCCGGGTAACCCGCGACCTGGAACTGAAGGTCCAACGGATGCCACCGGTCTGGAAGGCGCACTAGGTCCAGCCGACACTACTGGCGTCGCTCCCTACTGCCATAGCCGGTGACACGTTGACACCGGCGAGAACGGTGAGGTATACTTCGTTTGCTGTATGGTATAAGCGACTTGATGTGCATGGAATTCGTGCCGCATACGCCCCCTCAGTAAATGTGTCTTTCCCAGTCGGCCTCGTCTAAAGGTTCATTGCGCCCGATGGCATGATAGACCTTTCGTGTGAAGCGTATCCGATCCATGTGGTGAGATAAAGCGGCGAGTCCGGCGCCCGTTGCAGGGTTGGATCGCCTGGAAGGAATACGCGTGCCAACAACCCTACCCCCTCGAACTTCGCCGGCCGTGCCCCAAGCGCAGAGCCACGGTGATGCGACAGTCCTGTCGCCTTTTACGCAACTTGGTGCGCGCGGCGCTACCGTTCGCGCGCTCGCCCGCCAGGACATCAAGGTACCGACCCCGATTCAGATACGAGCTATTCCGCCGCTGCTGGCAGGTCGCGACGTCATCGGTCAGTCACGCACCGGCTCCGGCAAGACCATCGCCTTCGGGCTGCCGCTCGTCGAGCGTGTGGACCCCAGTCTTCGTCAAGTGCAGGCACTGGTATTGGTGCCGACTCGTGAACTCGCCAGCCAGGTGGGTGATGTCATCGCTTCGCTCGACGGCGGACGTGGCTTGCGTGTCGCCCAGCTTGTCGGCGGCCGGCCGCTTGGGCCGCAACGTCAGGCATTGCTCACTGGCGCGCAGATCGTCGTCGGCGCACCCGGCCGAGTGCTGGATCACCTCCGCCAGGGCACCCTGGTTCTGGGTGGGCTACGTCTCGTCGTGCTCGATGAGGCAGACCAGATGCTGGATGCGGGGTTCGCACCTGACATAGAGCGTATCCTGGCCGTGACCCCGCCGGCACGCCAGATGGCGCTCTTCACCGCCACGCTGCCTGAGTGGACCATCCGCATGGCAGAGCGCTATCTGCACAATCCGGTCCGCGTGGAAGACGGCTCGGGCGAGGTTCAACCAGCCCCAGCGATCGCTCAGGTCATCTATACCGTCCCTCAGGGCCGCCGCCTCGACAGCCTCATCGCTCTCTTGGACCGCCGCCGCGACGCCTCGGGCTCTACACTGGTATTCGGGCGGACCAAGCATGGTGTCCGGAAGCTTGCCCGCCAACTCGCTCTGCGAGGCTATCCTGTCGCCGCACTCCAGGGCAACATGAGCCAAAACGCCCGTGAACGGGTTGTCGCCGACTTCCGCGCCGGCAGAGTACCGGTGCTGCTGGCGACGAATGTAGCGGCACGTGGCCTTGATGTGTTGTCGATCGAGCAGGTCATCAACTATGAGCTGCCGGAATCCGCTGAGCTGTTTACCCATCGGGTGGGGCGAACCGGGCGCATGGATCGCGAGGGTGAGGCCATCACCCTGATCACGCCGGAAGATTTGCCAGCCTGGCAAAAGATCCAGCGAGATCTCGGCGGCAGACTAAAGCCGCAGCCCTGGCCACACAACGACATGCCGCTGCCCACCACCCAAGAACAGGTTGGGAACTACAATGTCGATATCGAGGCGAAGAAGCCGACGTCAACAAACGTACCAAGCACCAGCCGCCCCCCGCGCAGTCGCTCCCAGGATGCCTGGCAACGACAGACGCCGCAAGGTCCCGCCAGGGATCAACGGCGTGTGCCGGCTCGCCCTGGCGCCGGCCAGTAGCACCCTAGCCTGCGCTCTCGATCGCGACCTATTCCTGATGATGATGAATGCACCGACCAGATTGACCTCGATCTGGTGGCGAAACTCGGCGGCGGATTCTATTGGCCAGCGTTGGCGCGACGATTGCGCTGGCCAATCCAGCGGAACGGCACGCGCACGGGGGTACTCACGACATAGAGTGTTGTGCGTACACCAGCGTTATGCCAGATGTTATTCGCCTGTGACCACTGAAGCTTGCGGTCCACACAGATCGCCTCTGTTTCAACTTGAGGCGCTTCACAGCCAAGGTAACGTGCCAGAGACGCCACCGTGTACTGCCAGAAGCGGTCCTCATTCTTTGAAGCGCCCAGCCGGAAGCCAAGTTCATAGATGGGGTCGTTAGCTCGAATCAGCACCTGGACCTGGGCAATCGTTTCCGTATCCGCTTCCCGAGCGCTGAAGGTAATCCAGCCGGCAAACATGTGCCCTTGTGGCGTCATGAAGGTAAAGGATTCGTCGTCGGCATACAGGACTATGACACCTGTCGAGAGTGGCACTCTTCCCGGCAGCGTCATGTTAATCAGGCCCACTTCACCTGGAGCGATTCCGGTCAACGGACCGTAGAAATGGTTACCCTTCGGCCAGAACTCAGGAAAGTGTTCCTTCCAGCTCTTAATGACGCTGGCCGGCGTTATCGTGACGCCAGTCAAGCGCACACGGTAGGTCTTCTGCCACATCCGACCGAAGCCCTGTAATGGGCCAGTCCCTTGCTTACCCTGAACATTGAGATTAATGGCACTGCTTGGCACGGCGCCCACACTTAGCGACGAAACGCTGCGCGCCCAGTTGTCAGCGTCTCGTGGTTTGTTCTCGTTGGTTGACGGCGATGGGGTGGTCATATCACTATGCTCCTTTTGCCCCGGCTGACCCGGACGGCACATACCTCTGTTGTTTGGTCTCTTCCTCCTCAAGTATGCCAGAGGATCGCCCGGAAAACGTTACGGGAAGTGTTACGGCTGCGCCTTTATACTCAAGTACGACGGCCGTGGGAAAGATCGGAGATTCCGTGCCGATGGACCAAGAGACTGGCTCGTAACTGTTGCCGTAACGTTTGTGCGATGATCATAGGGTCACGCCGAACACTTCCTTGCGGTGTTTACGCCTGTAGCACTGTGTGGACTTTAGGGCGCCACGTCCAGCTTGACGGCGGCCTGGTGGAGAATCGTGTCGGGCGTATGGAATAGGATTTGGATCTCCCAGTGTCCAGACATCGCCAGCGTACCCTGGCCGCTGTACTGGCCCGGACCATCCTGACTCAGGCCCAGCTGATCCGTTCCCATATCCATGTCGAGCATAGTGGTAGCGAGGTGGACCTGAAGGCTGGACACCGACTGTCCGCTAGTGGCATCCGCCACTTTAACCTCAAAGGTATTCAGGCCAAGCCGGTTCGGCGTCAGGCTGAACTGGATCACATACTGCAGATCTGCGGTCTTCACCGTAGTGTGAAACCCAGCCGTCCCACCCGATGCCGGTGTCGTACCACCTCCGCTGCCGCTGCATGCGGCAAGCAGCAGGCACGCGAAGGTCAGCAGCAACACGCTCCTTCCGATCGTTGACCAGCGATGGATTGGCGCCATCTGATTTCCTCCTTTGGTTCGCCAGCGCTTGTATCATCGCTATTATAGCAAAGCCGTCAGTAAGTGGTTCTCTGGGCGCTCCAGCTCTTTGCCATCCGGATACCATTCTCACCTGCTCAGGCTCAACGTGGCATGCCTAGTTGCGTCCCGCTACTCTTTTCCCTCGGCGGACGCCATCTTACGAGAATCAGCGGTACGAAATGTGCAATCCCCATCATGACACCGGTGCCCGGAGATAGCGCACTTGCTCAAGCAACCGGGTCATGAGAGATTCTTCCCAGGTGACCATGCGCAGCCCGAGGCCAGCGTGAAACTGTCTGCGCTGAAACTGGAACCAAACGCCACCAATGGCACATCCATGCGTGCCGAGAATCAGGAAATACCCAACCGTGGACATTCGCTTATCATCGACCACGGATGGCGCGGCGTCGCCGAACTCGCGTTCATCAAGGAGCAACTTCAGACGAGCCAGTAGGGGCGACATGGGCAACGTCTAGTGCAGGAGGCTAGGGCATCAGGGCAACAGTTGCGGTTGCTTACCTGGAACAGGCTTCTTCCAGCAGGACGTGCAGAGACAATACGTCTCGGTGTAGGTCGGAAGGCGCGCTAACCCGCTGCCGGCGTGACCATGGGATTGGCGACGTTCTATCGAGATGTGCCGAATATGCGCAGCGCAGTACGCGCGCGCACAGCGGTCGCAAAAATAGGTAGCCTGCTCAGAGCATTGCTTGACATGGCAAGCAATCCGGTCGGCAACGCTTTCCGATTCAGCTACCATGTCCTTCCTCGTCTCCAGTCCCTGGTCCTACGGGCGTCCCGCTCCCACCCAGAAAGGACTCTCTCGCTGCGATTCAGCAAACACCCTTGAGCAGACAAGCGGCTCTACAGATGCTTCGAATACAGACAATTACCAGCGACGTTGCCTACTTCGATCGCCGTCCCGAACCGGGCCGTCTCGGCGCTCAGGCCGTGGCTGCGCTTCGTTCACCGTGATAGTTCGATCATCAAGCCCTGTGCCGTTTAGCTGGCCAATTGCCTTGAGGGCAGCGTTAGCGTCGCCCATTTCTACAAAGGCGAAGCCTTTGGGGCGACCGGTTTGTTTGTCGGTAACCAGATGAGTATCGGATACTTCACCGTATGGTGAGAAGAGTTGCGTCAACTGTTCACTGGTGATTGAGTACGGCAAATTTCCGACATAGATGCGCATGAGAGACTCCTCTTCCAAAAATGGAGGCGGGTTGTATTGTCACCCGGAGATGGCAACCAAAAAGTGACCTATCACCTCAGTTTGTGCGCTAGTGAGAGGATTTATGGGAAGAGGGGAATCAAAATTCTGCCTGTCACCACAAAGGCTGTACGCAACGAACTGCTCACATATTCTACCACATGTAGAGTACCTAGTGGCTTTTCAGTGTCGCCATACGCTTTAACACTGACCGTATAGAGGCGAGCATATATGCATTCACGGTAGCCGCACCTAATCGTGTGTTATAATCTCTATCTTGGCAGCATGGAACCAGATCTGAAGTGGTGCTGAGTAAAGATGCTGTCTGTAGAG
>JBKQTH010000483.1:0-3578 GCA_052143275.1 Ktedonobacterales bacterium
CGGCGCTATGGACTGGAGTATGCTGGCGCAATCAACACCGATTACACCACATCGCTCTATCCGGGAGATCCCAATCGCTACATCTATACCGGTAGCGTCGGCAAACTACTGCCGAGCTTCTTTATATTTGGCGGGGAAGCACATGCCGCCAGTCCATTTGACGGCTTCGACGCCAATCTCATTGCCGCCGAACTCATCCGGGATCTCAGCATGTGCGACGACCTGTGTGATCAGGCAGCTGGGCAGATCACTCCACCACCGGTAACGCTACACGCCGCTGACCTGAAACGGCACTACGATGTGCAGATTCCCTTCACCGCTCATTTCTCTCTTAACGTGCTCACATTCACCACTCGTCCCGATGATCTTTTGATAAGGCTTCGCTTTCGGGTCGAAGCGTCACTTTCCCGGATATTGCAGCGCGTGGACGAGTCTATGCAGCGCTGGCTGGTAGCTAGCGGTAATACCGAGCGCGCGCTGCGCTTGCTGCCACGCGCCGGGCGAGTTCTGACCTATAGTGAGCTTCGCCGGGAGGCGGTCTCTAGACTTGGGGAAGCAACGGTGGCTGAGGCGCTCCATGAAGAGTGGAGAAACGTGCCGAGTACGGCTGATAGGCGCGAACGAAGCCTCAGCTTGGTGCAGCGGCTCTGGAGGATCTCCGGCCTGCCCGGACCGGCGGTCATCATCTACTTTGCGCCTCCTTTCTATCCTCATGTAAAAACCACACCCAGCCCGCTCCATGAGGCGACCGCCAGAGTTGCTGCGGGGCATCCGGAACTCCCACTGGTGAGCCAGGAATACTTTCCTTTCCTCTCTGATATGAGCTATCTCAGGCTTGACCCGGACGTGGATACCTCGGCCTTGATCCAGAACATGCCAATTTGGCAGTCACCAGACGAGCCCCGGCTCCCCGGCGCCTACTCCTTGCCGCTTGCAAGTATGAAGGAGCTGGATTTATCAGTAGTGAACCTGGGACCCTATGGTCGGGGTGCTCACCAGCGAGGTGAGCGCGCTCTGATGTCCTATTCATTTGGCGTGTTACCGCAGCTTATTTACGAAACCATCTTCGAGGTGGCTGGCATCATGCTAAATCTCTAGGAGCATCGCACTGGGATCCTCGATCAATTCCTTTACACACACCAGGAAGCGTACGGCCTGCTCCCGTCTACGACGCGGTGGTAACCAGCACCTGACTCATGTCTACCTCATTGAAGGTAGGCAGCATCGCAGCGCTGTGCTGCGCCTCGACCAGACGACGTGCAATGGTCTGGCGCCGGCGTGACAGCCGCAGCCGCTCTTCCGGACGCCCTGAAGGTGGCGAGGCAATGCTCTCACTCCTTGGCGCCTCTGGAACGGCCGGCAGAGCCGGAGGGGTGTTGCTAGTGATGCTATTAATGCCATTGACATAGGTTGCCACGTCCTGATGGGTAATCTGTCCGCGCAGACCAGAGCCGGCGGTGATACGCACCAGATCTATTCCCTGCTCGCCGATAATTCCCAACACGTCGCCTATAGCTACCGTCTCGCCCTCCTCCTTGAGGATCGATACAAGTACGCCAGTCGCGGCTGCCGCAATCTCCATATTGACCTTTTCTGTCTCCAGCTCGACCAGTGGATCGCCGATGGTTACCGTCTCGCCCGGGCGTTTGAGCCAGCTGCCGACCGTTGCCTCAACGATTGATTCACCAAGCTCCGGCACCAGAATCTCACTCGACATCGGAAAGCTCCCTAGTTGATGTTGGCGGCCAGATGGCCGTATTCTCGAATGCTGCGTGCCAGGCGAGCTGCGGCTACAATCCGGAAGCATTCATACAGTTCAACCGCATAGCCCACGTTACGGCCATAAAAGTCTTCCCAGCTTGTCATGGCAGTCTCGTCATTGCCTTTCGCATCGAGTGATATTCAAGTGATATTGCGCGAGGCCACCTTCAACTGTACCACAAAGAGCGCTGTTGTCCGATCTGGCTGAAATGGTTACTATCAGTCCCCCGCTACCGTTGACCATAGAAGAACGAGAAAAACTGGGTTGACGCTCCCAGCGAAATTCTGTGATCACCGATACTTTGCAGCACTTCACATGCACAAGCATTCGCAAGAAATAGATATATTGATCTGGCCAATGATGTCCAGGAGGGGAAGACCGAGACCGATTCGCTGTCCTTTTGGACACATTGAGAGTAGAGGACATCGCTGGTATGGGAACGATCGTAGTGCTGTTGCTCTTAGTGTGGCTGGCCTGCACTGCTCTGCTGACCATCGGGGTGGGAGGTGCCCGTGACCCCGATTCGAGGTCTCGCGAAGTCACGCGGCACACAAGCACAATCAGTGGAGAGCCGGATGTTGCGCCGCCTCCGGTAGTCGTTGGTTCTGCTCCGGAAGCATCCAGTGCACCTGCTGGAACAGACTAAAACCGCAGTGTATGGCCGTGCTCGCGCAGCCAGCGGCGTTGTACCTTATAATCGGGGCAGGCTGAGGCAACAAGCTGCCAGAATGCCGGAGCGTGATTGAGTTCTTGCAAGTGAGCCAGCTCGTGGGTGAGTACATAATCTAGGACAGATACTGGCGCCAGGAGCAAACGCCAGTTGAAGTTTAGGTTGCCGGCTCGTGAGCAACTCCCCCAGCGACTCTTCTGTTCCTTAATGGTAACTCGTCCATACCGGAAACCGAATGTTTTGTTGGCTACCGCCAGTCGTTCAGGTATAATCTCGTGCGCGCGGCGGCGATACCAACTTTCCAGAGCCGTGCGCAGGGTCTCCTGGTTATCCAGCTCGCTCTCTGATATTGAGAGTGACAGGGTATCGCCGGCAAGCGCCACCTGTGGGTGCGGCCTCCAGTCGGTTTTGCGTACAACCAGACGGAGTTTTACAACCTGTCCCATAAAAGCAAGCTCACGACCATCTTTGATAGGAGGAATCGCCACCATACGCTGCATCGTCTTGAGAATCCAGCTAGCTTTTTGATGCAATGCCTCCTCGATCTGTCCTCGCCTGGTGCCGCGCGGCACCACGATTTCCAGACCGCTTTCCTGGCGTATGACCAGATGGAGAACCCGAGCACGAGAACTGATTCTCACTGTATAAGGAATCGTCTGGCCGCGTAGTAGAGCCATTCCTTCCGACGGTAGTGCGGGCGAAGGACGACCAGGTGGTCGCCTATCCTGCTCTGGCTGCGACATGCGCTTGGCATTCCCTTTCACACGATCTTGTTTGAGAGTACTTCTCCTACATACTACCGAAAGAACTGGAACATGCACATCCCATAGTGCCTGTATCCTATGCCATTTGGCATTGAGACACGTCGGGCGCGAGGATACCTCGCTTAGATTAGGGCCAGGAGCATCGATTCTGGTACTGATGGGACTTGACTGGGACTCTGCGGTATGTTAATATCTACTTTGCGTCCTATGCGACAGCATCGATGCAATGAGCGGCGATGCCGCTGGCGAACCTGAACAACTGAAGAGTGAGAAGCAGTAGCACAGCGTATGCAAGCGGGTAAAGAGTGCGAGAGAGCACCGTCAAGCGCAGGCTGGATGCTGGGAGTTTGTGGGTCATGAGGCCCACGAGGGACTGGCGGAG
>JBKQTH010000484.1:0-13662 GCA_052143275.1 Ktedonobacterales bacterium
AATCGTCATTCACGGCGAGCCTGGGCGGATTAGAATGAAACTTGCTCCTGCCTCCAGCATCGCAGAGCTTCTTCTCTCGCCAATTCTGGAGGACCTGCCGTTTAGCTCAGGCGATACCGTACTTGCCTTTGTCAATGGCATGGGGGGAACTCCGCTGATCGAGTTGTATGTTATGTATAACGAGGTAGCGAAAATCCTCAAGGGCAGGGGCATTTCCATAGGCCGTAACCTGATAGGCAGCTATATCACTTCGCTCGAGATGGCCGGTTGTTCCGTCACTCTGCTTAAGCTTGATGACGAGTTAACTCAACTCTGGGATGCCCCGGTGCACACTCCAGCACTACGCTGGCGCGCGTAGCTAGGGAGTATACTTCTCCTAGAAGGAACCAAAAACCTCACCAGGGTTTCTTTTGTTTCCAGAGAATGTATCACCTGGTTCCCTTCAGGCTGAGGGGAACCAGATAAGAGTCAAGCTACGAAAAGGTGAGCGAATGGCAGCAGATCGAGCATGCATTCTGACCTGGTTGCGGCGATCGGCAGAGGAATTACGCGCCCAGCGTAACTATCTGACTGAGCTGGACGCAGCAATTGGAGATGGGGATCACGGCATAAACATGGATCGTGGTTTCACCGCAGTGCTGGACAAGCTACCCGCAGTGGCGGAGGCGGATATCGGCACCATACTGAAGACCGTAGGCACAACGCTGGTTTCTACCGTCGGCGGCGCCAGCGGACCACTGTATGGTACAGCCTTTCTGCGGGCAGGCACTGCCCTTGCCGGCAAGCAGGAATTACAACTGGCCGATATCGCCGCGGGGCTGGAGGCGGCACTAGAAGGTATCAAGGCGCGCGGGCATGCCCAGGTCGGCGAAAAGACCATGGTCGATGCGCTTTCGCCCGCGGTTGAAGCCTTCAAGGCAGCTGCGGACGCTGGCCAATCAGTCCATGACGCCCTGCGCTCAGCCGCCAATGCGGCAGAAGCCGGAATGAAGGCCACGATTCCTCTGGTGGCCACCAAAGGACGTGCAAGCTACCTTGGCCAACGTAGTGCTGGACATCAGGACCCGGGCGCTACATCGGTAACCCTGTTCTTGCGCGCCGCGGTCGACGGAAAGTAGGCCAAAGATGGCCGTTGGAATGGTAATCGTATCGCATAGCCAGCGCCTGGCTGAGGGAGTTGTCGAGCTAGCTGAACAGATGACTCAAGGCAATGTGAGACTCATCGCCGCCGGTGGCACCGATGACGGTACCATTGGTACGTCGCTCACCAAGGTGACCCATGCGATCTTTCGCGCCGACTCCGGCGATGGCGTGGTCGTGCTGGTAGACCTTGGCAGTGCAGCCATTATCGCAGAAGTGGCGCTGGAACAGCTAACTACTGCTCGCCGCGAGCGGGTTCGTATCAGTAACGGGCCATTAGTCGAGGGGGCGGTGATTGCAGCAGTCGAGGCTGCCATTGGTTCTCCACTTGATTCCGTTCTGGCGACTGCAGAATCGGCCAACGAATTAGACAAACTATCAAAGAGGGCTTAGAGGGTGGCAATAGTCGAAAAGACCGTGATATTGGTGAACAAGGTAGGTTTGCATGCACGTCCTGCCAGCATGTTTGTTCAGACGGCAGCCCGATTCGAATCTACCATTACCGTAGCTAGCAATGGGCGCACGGCCAATGCAAAGCGAATGCTCGCGGTGTTACAGCTTGGCGCTGAGCATGGTGCCAGCCTGTCTATCACCGCCGAGGGAGACGACGCGGCGGAGGCGGTAGCGGCCCTGGTTGATCTCGTGGAGAATCGATTCGGCGAGACTGAATAAAGCCCGAGACCTGGGCGAAGAACCCCGAAAGCGAAGAGCATATGGAGCCTGCCCAGCCTAACCATGTAGGAGCCGCAACTCCAGCCGCGGCCAACAACACTCCTAGCACTGCCGATGACAATGCTGAAGCTGGCAGCCTACGTTGGGAACCTGTCTATCTTGCGGGCATCGGCGTCTCGAGGGGTATCGCCATTGGCCCAGCGTTGCTGTTCCAGCCGGAGACTGACACAGCTGTACTGGTAGCAGAGGGTCGCCGGCAACCCGCGAACACGGAGACCGAGAAGGAGCGGTTACGAACTGCTATCAAAGAAGCTATCACGGAGCTGCGCGACCTGACGCAACAGGTTGCCAGAGAGATAGGCAAGTCAGAAGGTGATATCTTCGAGGCACAGGCGGCGGTGCTGGAGGATCCCACCATCATCGAGAGCGCTTCGGAACTCATCGATCACGAAGGGGCAAGCGCTGAAACAGCTCTACGTGCTGTTGCCGACGAGCAAGCGGCATTGCTGGCGGCCCTTCCTGATCCAATCTGGCAAGCACGCGCGAACGATGTTCGGGACGCGGTGCAGCGGCCGATAAACTATCTTCGGCCTAAGTCTCAGCGTAGGCCATCCCTTGCCGACCAGCTTGCCCAGGTCGACGAACCCGTGATCGTGGTAGCAAACGACCTGATGCCCTCGGATACGGTGCAGATGCGGATTGAAAAGGTGAGCGCTATTGCGCTGGCAAGCGGTAATGCTACCGCGCATGCCGCGATCCTGGCACGTGCACTCGGCATTCCAGCAGTCATGGGGCTCGGCAGTCTACTGCTAGAGTCTACACATGAGTGGGATGTGCTGGTAGTGGATGGCGCGACTGGCCAAGTTATAGTACGGCCACCGGAGAAGGAACTCGAGCATGCCCAATGGTTGACGTACCAGCAACGTAGTGAACGCCAGGAAGCCAATGCGCACTCAACGCAGTGGCGCCTGCGCCCCGGACAGACAAGCGATGGGCATGGTGTCCCTCTCTTTGCCAACGTTGGGACGGTGGCGGAGGCTGAAGCCGCGGCGAAAATGGGAGCGGAAGGCATCGGTCTGCTCCGCACGGAGTTTCTATTTTCGGACCAATCGACCTTTCCAGATGAAGAGGGCCAGGCGGCCCTCTACGAAACCATTATATCGATGTTTGCCGGATCTCTCGATGCTGGATCTCGGCCCATCATTATCCGCACACTCGACGTGGGCTCCGACAAGCCTCTACCTTCGCTTGAGTCCTATGTACGGGACCTGCCGAACGAACCGAATCCGGCACTGGGAGTGCGCGGCATACGCCTACAACTCCTCGCCCAAGAGCTGCTCACCACGCAGCTACGAGCGGTGCTACGGGCAGGCCGGAAAACGCAAGCGAGCGTTCGTATCATGTTGCCGATGGTCTCGACCTTGGAGGAAATCCAGGAGACACGCCGGTTACTGGTGAAGGCACGCGCTGAGTTGGCCATCTCGGCCACTGTACCTCTCGGAATCATGGTCGAAACGCCGGCTGCCGTTCTAGCGGTATCGGCCATGGCACAGGAGGCCTCGTTTCTGAGCATTGGCACTAATGACCTGACCCAGTATATCATGGCAGCCGACCGGACTAGCCCGGTCCTAACCAGGCTCTGCCAGCCTACCCAGCCTCCAGTGCTCCGTGCCATCTCGGCCATAGTGGAAGGTGCGCATGGTGCAGGCAGGCATGTGGGCGTCTGCGGCGAAATGGCGGGCGATCCTAGACTTGCGCAACTGTTGGTAGGGCTGGGAGTGGACGAGTTAAGTATGGCACCTGCTAGCATACCTGGCGTCAAGCAGGCACTGGCCGGACGCTCTTTGTCAGAGTTGCGCGCGCTCGCTGCCGATGTGCTGCGTGCCTCTTCTATCACTGAGGTGGAGCAAAAAATGATCGTCGCCTTCTCTTGAGGGCGAGACCAACCTAGTAAGCGGCGCTTACGAGATCGCCGCTAGCGACCTTGCATCGGCGGTGTTGGAAGCTCTTTTGGGTACCGAGGAGGTTAGCATGTTATCGGACACCTACTCCGATTCACAGTCAAAAGCGGCACCGAGTATTCCACGGGAGCGGCCCACTGCCGCTGATCCCTGGGATATGCCGTACTTTGGTGGGCCCGCTTATTTTCATTACCAGCCGTCGCTCCACCGTGACGAGGCTTCGTCTCTATTGACCGGCGCCAATACGCCGGTCTCGCAGCCCACGACTGTAGCCTCCGCCAGCAACTATTCGGTTGATCCCTGGGATGCGCCCTACTTCGGGGGACCCGTGTACTTTGACTATCGTGCCAATCCAGCCGCGCTGGCCTCACCGCCGCCTTCGCTTGGCTCGAGCTCCAGCGCCGCCAGAGAGGATGCGCGACCGCTGGCTGGAGTTGCCGCCGCGACGCCGAGTAGAGCTATACAGCCGGACGGCGCCGCTAGCCGCACCGTGAGGCGTAACTGGTTGGCCCGGCTCTTCGGGCAACGCTAGCGCAACTCCTCACGGACGCGCATCAGGAGCCTGCCAAGCATGTTACGTCCAGAGCCGTCGCCGACATCAGCGCAGTAGCAGTCTGCGGCCAGTACGTTCTACAACGCGCGTCAGCGAGTGCTAGGAGCTGGGCACGTAGATCGGCGTGCTGCGAGAAGATGGCACGTGACTCTGCGTGCACAATCTCGTCTTTCACCTGCCCCCAGTCGGCGCGCAACGGACGATGCCACGTATGACCGCCAATCACCTCTATGATCACGCTTTGCGCTAGCAGCCGATTATGTGCTATCGTAGGTGTTGGTTTTCGAGATCAGGGCAGTTTCTCCAGAAGAAGAGGCGGCAGGCTAAACCAGATGATGAGGCATGAGGTAATCCTGCGATTTAAGCCGGATGTACGGCGTGAGACCATCGATCAGATGTTGAGTGAGGTGAATGATTTACTCAGGGACATACCGGGTGTTAAGCGGATTCGCTATGGTACCAACAACGCCCCCGCATACCGTCACGCACTAATCGTCGTCGACCTAACCGATGAGGAGGCACTAAACGCGATGGGACGGCATCCTCAGCATACTCGAGCCATCCGGCTCGTCAACCGGCTCGCAGAATCTACCGCCGTCGGCAGTTACTTGACAAGTGAGCGCCGCAGATAACCCCTCTACTAAAGATCCTAGAAGAACATAACGAAAACCGCATGAGGACAATTAGGAAAGTGAAGCTCGAGCTTCACGCAGCCGGTCGGCAATCTGCGCTGGCTCTTCAGAACCCAAAACCATCTGTTTGAGTTCGGCAACTACACGTGCCCATGGTGACGCATTCACTTGGTATCGTCCGTCACGGGTCAGCAGCTCCTGGAAAATATGGAGCTCGAGCTGCTGCCAGGTTGAGCGGTCACGTCCATCCCCCTCGTCGCCGTCATCGATATCATATCCGGTCTCGCGCGTGCTGTCATGAATACGGACAGTAAGTGGGGTAAAGCAGCTACGTACATATGCTTCCAGCTGCTCACGGGAAATCGCCGCACCATCGAATCCTAAGATGCCGGTGAGCGCGATGTCGATCACCGGCTCGCTTCCGCTCGCAGCCAGCTCGGATGCATGCTCGCCCGCCCACTTACTACACAGGACGCTGAAGCGATCGTAGAGCGCGGTTGGAGTCTGTAAGCCCTCCACTGGGAAAGTGAAGCGAAGGAAAGGGCGCCTTGGATTCACGAGATGCTCTGCGGTGTGGCGTGGCTCACCCTGGGTTCGGCCAGTATCTACGCTTACAATGTAATAGCCACGATTCCAGGCGCTTTCCTCTGCGCCCCAGGTCTCGGTCGAACCAGGATTGTAGAGCCAGTCATCACGACTGTACTGCTTGTGCACATGGCCAAGCCCCAGATAGTCCACGAGTCCACGGAGCGGCAAGAACTGCTCATAGGTGGGCAGGCCATGCATCTCGGGCACAACTCCCTGTATGCCGGTGTGCATAAGCAGCACCCGATACTCAACACCTGCAGCATCCTCGGCGGGACGCGCGGCAGTCAACTCCTGGGCAAGGCCTTCAACCACCCGAGCTGTCGCCGCGCCGTACCACGGTAAACCGTAGATGCGCAGACGGCCCTCCATCAGATCGGTATAGGCACCCTGTAGCGATTCGGATTCCCAACGGGTCAGAGAGAGGGTACCCTCGCGTATGACTGGGTTAAGCAAAATCAAAAGATGCTCCCAGCAGAGGAACTGTAGCCAGGATACTCCGTCCCGATAGTAGGTACGGTCATGATTACCCTCTACGGCAATTGCCGGGATACCAGCATCCTTGAGTCGCTCCAAGCCGCTCTTTGCCTGCATGAGAGTCAGAGCATCAATGGCGCGCTTGTTGAAAAGATCGCCAGCTATCAAGAAACAATCCGCTTTACGTGCGATGGCATCGTCAATCACCGCAAGAAAAGCTCGAGCAAAGTCGTTGAATCGCTCCTTGATGCCATATTGCTCGTACCCCAGATGATTGTCGGCGGTATGAACGAATGTTGCACGCATGCTGCTAGTCCTTACTGGAAGATGGAGTATAAAAGATGAAAGGCTATTCTAGTCTCCGAGGTTCAAAACGGCAAAAAACAGTAATCGTCAGTAATAGATCGTTCGGGTCCGGTGATAGGGACGCGTATCGCTCGTCATAGTTTGGCTGTCGGACCAGAGCCGGTAATCTATAGCGCTGGCAGGATACCGCATGCCATGTCTCGCGAGTTCTCTCCGTAACCACTCCACACCCCAGATAGTCGCCGAGCGAATCTCAATCTCCTCCTCCCCGCCCGCTTTGAGAGGCTGAAGTTGGTCCACCTGTCCTGCGAGCCCGGTCGAGTAGATCAGCAGGCCATAGCGGCGCAGCAGTTGCGGAAGCTTATAATCCGCGAAAGCAGTAAGCTCATCCAGATCAACAAAGGTGCCATACCCTTTACCACCAAAGGCGGCATGCAGATCGGCGACACAAATCTGGGCTCGCTTGAAAAACGGCACCATGCTGTTCTGCCGCCACGTCACGTCCCGAAATGAAGGAAAATCACGAACCACCAGCGATACCAACGCGACGGCGCTGCCACCTGCCGAGTCTACCGCAGTCGCAAATTGCCCGTTGTAGCGGCCAAGCAGCACACGTCCAACTTCACGAACATTCGCCAGACGCTCCTCGAAAAGCGGGATTTCGGGGCTTTCGGCAATTGGGCGCAGAATCTGCGCTAGCTCCTCTCCTCTCATGGCGGCAAGATATCCGGCATCCCAGATGGGACATCCATCGTGGACAGCTCGAGACAGCGATGCTGCCAGCGCATTGTAGCCATCCAGCACCTGTCCCCGGAACGAGATCCGCCAACGAGCCTGTCCAGGCTCTCCCCAGAAGCAAAAGTTGAGCGCATCCAGCACAAGCACAAAGTTCACTGTGCGCTCGGTGCCATCGCTCCAGTGGAGCGAGTCAAATCCTGTGGTCTCAGGCCACGGTTCTACTTCCCAGCGCTCCGCCAGCGCTCGCGTTGCTGCCTGATCCAGCGTGAGGTAGCGCGAGGTCCGCATTACCGCTGCCGTGGCAGTTAAAACGCCCAGGCGGTCCGGACGCAATAACTCGAATTCCCCAGCATGTTCTCTTCGATTCTGATACTCCGAAGATGTACCCATTCACAGCTGCTCCCAAGTGATGCTTGTCTTGCGCCGGCTGAAAATCTGTCTGGAAATATGTCAGGCCCGCTCACCACGAGCTAGCGCAAGCACTCCGTCGCGTCCTTTTTTGCGTTCAGTATTCAGATAGAGACGCAGACCTCGACCATAGACATCGTCGCGGCGAGTCGCACGCGCAGCCATTCCGCGCTGCCCGCTCGCAACCAACGCATGATGCGCAACCCACTCTGCGAATCCCTCACAGGCCAGCAGATCATGTACCTGGGGAGCATATTCCGACTGCCAGGCATGCCCTAACTCATGCGCCAGAGTTCCAAGCAGTATGCTTCGGGGCAAATAACGCTCGATATAGATCGAGCTTACATTGTCAAATCGCACGAAGAAGCCAAGTACATGGTGCCCACCGACACCTTCTTCGCCACCCGGTACCATATTCTGGTGGGATCGCCGAACGGCGCCCATCTGGAGGCGTGTGACGATTTCCAGGTGTGGGGTGGCACGCAGCGGTCTGTCCACTATTTGCCTGAACGCAGTCAGCGCTTCGCGGTAGACGGCTTCTACCAGCTTGGGCTCGCGCACCATCTGAGCGGCACAGAGTGCGCAACGATATTGCCCATCGTCCAGTGGAGCGATCGCTGGAGCTACTGGTACACGACAGACATCGCAGCGCGGGCGGCTCTTTACGCACGCTTCGCAGTAGGGCTGCGGCTTGGTTTCGGAGAGGTCTTCGAACGTATAGGAGACCGCGACGATGGGGTCATGGCATGCGGCGCAATGAGGGGCAGTGCGATGGCATGGGGTACACACAATCTTCGAGTCGGTGCCGGCTGCTCGCGCGCGTAAGAG
Organism: Ktedonobacterales bacterium; assembly: GCA_052143275.1. Classification (GTDB taxonomy): domain Bacteria; phylum Chloroflexota; class Ktedonobacteria; order Ktedonobacterales; family JADMIN01; genus JAJPKE01. The sequence goes on from JBKQTH010000484.1 coordinate 8,301, forward strand.
GGCTGCGTCGTCTAGAGGAGCGCCGCAGCGGCAGCAGCGCGACCGCATAGCGTAGCAGGTTACACAGCAGATGACTCCCTCACCATGCCGGAAATAACCCGCGACCAATGGCTGCCCACACAAATTGCAGAAGCGTGGCCGGTTCCCCACTCCTACCGATTGCTTCGGCATAGCCGCCTCCTGGCAATCTCTAACATCGATACATGCTGCAAGACTCGACTATATTACGGTTAGTATCCGGATGTTGTTCGCATACGAATGAAGTCTTGACATCTTGCCACTGGAATGGTATACTCAGAGCCTGCGACGTTTTTCTGGATATGCTGACATACACGCTTCACGCATATCCTGTTTCGCGGGTTTTTCTGACGCTACAGACTAGTGCAAAGACCAATGCTTGTTGCGGCATACAGCATCCGGCTGGCGGGCTGGGTGAGGATTCGGTCCCCACGATTATATATAAGTATCTATATAGGCAATATAAGCGCCCAGAGGCACCATTTGCCCACTATCACTCCTTTTGTGGTAGTGGGCAAGTCGGCACGCGCGCGGCTCCGCACATGGTTCTGTAGCCCAATTGTCCTCTTTGACTGGTCCTTGTGACTGTAACGCAACGATGCCGTGTCACACATGTAAAGCATCTTCTCCCGAGTTCCAGCTGACACAGAAGGTTTCCCGATTGCACAGGACAGACAGGGGTCGATGTCACAGCAAGTCTTGTGCTCTCTCCCGAGCATGGTATCCCATGCTCACGCGGCAATGTCACATTGTAGTAGCAGTGGTTATGACAGATGCAGTATAGCAGATAGGGGAGTAGCAAACAAAGGGTGGGATGATCCCTTTGTAGTAAATCAGAGTTTATAGAGCAGTTCTTCGGCAGTTTTTCTGGAGAATAGCACATTCAATCCCTTTAAAGTGCAGCCCGTCATCTCATCATCTGCTTCCCATTGATGCCTGTTACTGGTTTTTCAGTGGGGCAACAGGCCGGGTAAACCATTTCACTCGGTATGAGGACAGGCGAGAGGAGTTAATCACGCATGGCACTGAGCACGGCTGTCTCCCTCCCCGAACGCGTCAGCTTCGCACGTATTCCTGATATCCGCTCCATGCCCAGCCTTATACAGGTACAGCTAGATTCCTTTGAGTGGTTCAAACGAGAGGGGTTGCGAGAGCTCTTTGCCGAGATCTCACCTATTGAGGACTTCACTAACAAGAACCTCAAGCTAGAGTTCATCGTTCCTGACGAGCCGTTCGGCGAGCCTAAGTACACTGAAGATCAGTGTCGTGAGCGCGACGCTACCTATGCGGCACCGCTCTATGTCAAAGCTCGCTTGACGTACAAGGAGACGGGTGAGATCCAGGAAAAGGATATCTTCATGGGCGATTTTCCGCTCATGACCAAAGAGGGCACTTTTATCATCAACGGCGCCGAGCGCGTTGTGGTTAGTCAATTGGTTCGCTCTCCCGGCGTGTATTTCACCGCCGAAGAGGATCCAACCACAGGTCGCTCACTCTTTGCCGCGAAGCTCATTCCCAATCGAGGAGCCTGGCTGGAGTTCGAGACTAGTAACAAGAATCTGCTTTCGGTAAAGATCGACCGCAAGCGCAAGATACCGATCACTACCCTCCTTCGCGCCATGGGCGCCATAGGTGATCGCGACCAGGGTAAAACCGAGAATACGCCTGATTTGCGCACCGATGAGGGTATCCTCAAGGCATTCACTATGCTGGATGCCAAGGGGAATGAGTATATCAGTAATTTTGTGGTCACCACACTTGACAAAGATCCAGTGAAGTCGCCCGAAGAGGCGCTCCTGGAAGTGTACCGTAAGCTGCGTCCCGGCGATCCGGCAACTATGGAGAACGCCCGGACTCTGGTCTACAACCTGTTCTACCATCCCCGTCGCTATGATCTTGGAAGCGTCGGGCGTTATAAATTAAATCGCAAGCTTGATCTGGCTATTCCGCAGACTATAAAGACTCTCACCCAGGATGACGTCATCGCTATCCTACGCCGCCTGGTAGAACTCAACGAGGGCAAAGGTAAGAAGGATGACATTGATCATCTGGGCAATCGGCGTGTACGCAGCGTAGGCGAGCTGATCCAGACACAGTTTCGTGTGGGTTTACTGCGTATGGAGCGCGTGGTGAAGGAGAGGATGGCGATTATCCAGGATCCATCCCAGGCCTCACCAAACCAGCTGGTCAACATCCGTCCGGTCGTGGCGGCCATGAAAGAGTTTTTTGGTGGAAGCCAACTCTCGCAGTTTATGGACCAGACCAATCCGCTGGCTGAGATCGGGCACAAGCGGCGCCTATCTGCGCTTGGCCCAGGCGGTCTCTCGCGCGACCGCGCCGGCTTTGATGTGCGTGATGTACACCATTCACACTATGGGCGCATCTGTCCTATCGAGACACCGGAAGGCCCGAACATCGGCTTGATCGGCAATATGGCAACGTTTGGGAAGATCAACGACTATGGCTTCATCGAAACTCCATATCGCAAAGTCTACCATGAGCTGCCGGCCAATAGTGAGAAGCTGGTGGGGCGGATCGCGGCTCACGATGTGCAAGACGGCAAGAGCAATACTCTGGTTGGCGCCGGCACCTCCATCGATGAAGCACTGGCTGCCAAACTGGCCGGTGCCCTTGGTGCAGCCAGTGTCGCTATCAGACCATGGGTCTCCAAAGAGGTCGATTATCTGACCGCTGATGACGAGGAGCGCTTTGTTATTGCGCAGGCCAATATAACTCTGGATAGAGATGGTCATTTCACCAACGACCGTATCCTGGCTCGTCACAATGGCGACTTCGTGCAAGAGGTCGCGGCGCGGGTAGACTATATGGATGTCGCTCCCAAGCAAACCGTCAGCGTCGCGGCGGCGATGATACCGTTTCTGGAGCATGATGACGTCAACCGCGCTTTGATGGGGGCGAACATGCAGCGGCAGGCTGTGCCATTGCTGCGCCCGCAGTCTCCCATCGTCGGCACGGGTATTGAGCGGCAGGTAGCCATGGATTCCGGCCAAGTAGTGCTCTCTGCGACTGCGGGCGAGATCATTAGCGCGACGGCTCGCCAGATTGTGGTACTTGACGATGAAGGTGTAGAGCACGTCCACAAGCTTCGCAAATTCGTTCGCTCCAACCAGGGTACCTGCATCAACCAGAGGCCTATCGTCAACAAAGGCGACCGGGTAGAACAGGGAGAAGTGCTGGCTGACAGCTCGGCAACCGAGCATGGTGAGGTAGCGCTTGGCCAGAACATCCTGGTGGCATTTATGAGTTGGGAAGGTGGAAACTTCGAGGACGCTATACTCATCAGCGAGCGTATCGTGCGTGAGGACCTCTTTACCAGCATCCACATCGAGAAGCACGAGGTGGAGGCGCGCGACACCAAATTAGGCCCTGAGGAGATCACCCGCGACATCCCCAACGTAGGCGAGGAAGGTCTACGCAATCTTGATGAACGCGGCATCATTTATATAGGTGCTGAGGTGGGACCGGGCGATATCCTGGTCGGGAAGATTACTCCCAAAGGTGAAACTGAACTCACGGCAGAAGAAAAGCTGCTACGCGCCATTTTTGGCGAAAAGGCGCGCGAAGTAAAGGACACATCTCTTCGAGTGCCACACGGCGAAAAGGGCAAGGTTGTGGAGGTCAAGGCCTTTACCCGAGAGAATGGCGATGAACTGCCTCCAGGTGTTAATCAGCTTGTGCGAGTCTCGATTGCTCAGAAGCGTAAGATCGGCGCCGGAGACAAGATGGCCGGTCGCCATGGTAACAAAGGGGTTATCAGTCGCGTTCTGCCGATTGAGGATATGCCGTTCCTTCCTGATGGTACGCCTGTGGATATCATCCTTAACCCACTGGGCGTGCCGCACCGCATGAACATTGGCCAGATCATGGAAACCCATTTGGGGTGGGCAGCCGAGCGTCTTGGCATGAAAGTGGCAACTCCGGTCTTCGACGGCGCCAGCGAAGAAGACATCGAGAAGCTGCTGGAGCAGGCGGGTCTCCCTGTGGAAGGAAAGGTACAGCTCTACGATGGACGTACCGGCGAGCCATTCGATACCAAGGTGACAGTTGGCTATACCTATATGTTAAAGCTGGCGCATCTCGTTGAGGATAAGGTGCATGCCCGGTCGACCGGGCCATACAGCCTCATCACGCAGCAGCCGCTCGGCGGTAAGGCTCAGTTCGGTGGTCAGCGCTTTGGCGAGATGGAAGTGTGGGCTCTCGAAGCCTACGGTGCTGCTAATATCTTGCAGGAAATCCTGACGGTGAAGTCTGACGACGTCGTTGGTCGAGTCAAGACCTATGAGTCTATCGTCAAGGGTGAAAGCATTATGGAGCCGGGCGTGCCCGAATCCTTCAAAGTGCTGGTAAAAGAACTGCAGAGCCTGGGCATCAATGTCGAAGTATTGAACGAAGACGAGCAGAAGATCCAGTTCGTCGAAGATACCGGCACTGACGTAATGCCGGAACTGGGGATCAACCTTAGCGGCTTCGAGAACGAGTAACCACGAGTAGTAAGCAGAGGCCTTTAAGGCATTCGGAAAGGAGACAGGCGCTGGGCTACTCTGACACATGGGTTTGTGCCGCGAGTAGCTCATCGCCTCCACCAATGCTCGAAGTAAACGATTTTGACGCCATCCGTATTAGTTTGGCCAGCCCGGAGCAGATTCGCTCCTGGAGCTACGGCGAAGTTACCAAGCCAGAAACCATCAATTACCGTACGCTAAAGCCGGAGAAAGATGGGCTCTTTTGCGAGCGCATCTTTGGTCCAACCAAAGACTGGGAATGCTACTGCGGTAAATACAAGCGAGTTAGATTTAAGGGCATTGTCTGCGACAAGTGCGGCGTTGAAGTGGCGCGCTCTAAGGTGAGGCGCGAACGCATGGGACACATCGAGCTGGCTTCACCTGTCAGCCATATCTGGTATTTCAAGGGTACCCCAAGCCGGATCGGCTTGCTGCTGGATCTCTCCCCACGCAATCTGGAACGCATACTCTACTTCGCGCTGTATGTCGTGACCAGCGTCAACGAGGACGCACGCCAGCTTGCACTTAGCAGCATCGAGGAGGGAGTGGCACAGCGTATTCAAGAGCGCGAGGAGGCGGTTACTGCCCAGATTATTAGTGCGCAGGATCGCCGAGATCAGCAGGTAGCTGCTGTAGAGCGCCGGCTGGAAGAGCAGCGTGAGCAGAATGACTTGGGTCGCTCCGAGCAGCTGCAGCAGGCGCGTGACCTGGAGAAGACTCTCCGAAGTGTGCTGCGCGACAATCTTGGCAAAGTACTCATGGAGGATATGATCTACGAGCCAACCGGCGAGCGAATTGCTGAGCAAGGGGTGATTGTAGAC